>NZ_JAMYVQ010000013.1:0-158747 GCF_040324155.1 Mesorhizobium sp. M0011
CAGAGCCTCCACAAAACTGAACTGACCGCTCGGCTTCGTCGTCATCGCAAGATCCCTGTTTCAAAAACAGGGAATCACATCCACACAATTTTGCAACAGGCCCCTTGTGGGAGAAGGTGGATCGGCGCGCAGCGCCGAGACGGTTGAGGGGTGGGTGACGGAGTGCCGTTGGCGCCAAGCTGGAACACCCCTCATCCGACCTCTTCGCGGCCACCTTCTCCCACAAGGGGAGAAGGGAAAGAATGCGCGGTTTCGGCCTCTCACCCTAGCGGCGGACCGACAATGTCGATGCCGTTTTCTGCGCAGAGCTGCACCAGTGCCGCGATGATTTCCGGTGTTGGTTGCATCTGCGGCGGCACCTCCGGCTGTTCGGCGGGACGGCTCGCCTGACGCAGCATCGTCTCGAAATCCGAACCGCGCGTGATGGTGAGCGTACGCGCGCCTTCGCGCGATTCGACCCGGTAGGTGTGCGGCAGGCCTTTCGGCGCAATGACGGTTTCGCCGGCTTCAGCAATGCGTTCGTGGCCGTCGATCTGAAAGCGCAGTCTCCCGTCCAGGATGTGAAACACTTCGTCCTCCCTGCGATGCACATGCAGGGGCGGGGAGTCGCCATAGGGCATGCGATGCTCGACGACGCAGGTGCCGTCCTCTCCTGCCGCCGACGAGACGTGGATCGCGACAAGCGTGTTGTTGAACCAGAAGAGTTCCTTGCCTGTGATCGTGCCGGGGGTCATTGTCATGGCCGTCTGATCCTCCTGTTGCCTGTGCCTGCTGGGCCGATGACGATCTAGCCAGGGATATGCCGACAACGGAAATCGAATGATCGTATGGGGCGAATTGATGCGATGAATTTGAACGCGCTCGACCTCAATCTCATCAGGGTGTTCGACGCCCTTCTGCGGGAGAGAAGCGTTACGCGTGCCGGCGAGCAGATCGGCCTCAGCCAGCCTGCCGTCAGCGCTGCGCTCAATCGCTTGCGGCATCTCCTCAACGACCAGCTGTTCGTGCGACGGGGCAATGACATGATGCCGACGCCACGCGCCGAGAGCATGGCCGAGCCGTTAAGCGTGGCGCTTCGTGAAATCGAACGCGTCTTCCACTCGGCCAAGGCGTTCGATCCGGTGGAACTGGAGCGAACCTTCACGTTCATGGGTGCGGATTTCTTTTCCATGATGCTGATGCCAACTTTAGCGGCGCGCATCGCGGGTGCCGCGCCGCGCGCGTCGCTAAGGTTTCTCGACAGCGCGCGCGGCGACGTCTCGCGGCTGCTCCAGGACGATGAAATCGACGTAGCGCTCGAGCGTCCGCTGGAGGTCTCCGACTGGGTCTCAAGCACGCCTCTGTTCCATTCACCATTCGCCATCATCGCCGCGAGCGACAACGCTGCGATCAGGCAGGCGGGGATCATGGAAGGCGAGCTTCTACCGATCGACCTCTTCTGCGAACTGCCCCATATTCTTCGTTCTATCGATGGCTCGATGTCGGGGTCCACCGACGAGGCGCTCCGCAAGATCGGACGAACGCGCCGTGTAAGCCTGACCCTGCCGCACTTTCAGGCTGTCGCATTGGCAGTGGCAAACGGAAACCACCTCGCGGCAGTTCCCAGGCAGTTCGCGGTTTGGGCGGCCAAGACCCTGCCGCTCGTCATCTTTGAACCGCCACTTCCCATTGCTGTTCCGGAAATCAGGATGTACTGGCACGCGCGCCACGACGACGAGCCACCCCATCGCTGGGTTCGCGATCAGGTCCTGGAGGCGGTAGGCGCACTCGGATTCGTAGAAAGCGGCGCCGCGGAAAATGCCGGCGCCTGGTCTGGCGACCGGACGGATCACCCCGCGGTATAGCCACCGTCGACGGAGAAGATGCCACCGCTGGTCCAGGCGGCCTCTTCGCTGGCCAGATAAACCGCGATACCGGCCAGATCGTCAGGGCGGCCGATTCTGCCGAGCGGATAGCTGCGCTCGACATAGGCTTTCAGCTCGGCCTTTGCCTCGGCCGGCAAATTGTCGACGGTCTTGCGCCGCATGGCGGTGTCGACCGTGCCGGGCGCGATGGCGTTGACGCGGATGCCGCGCGGGCCGAGTTCGAAGGCCAGCGATTTGGTCAGCGAGTTCAACGCGCCCTTCGACAGGGAATAGAGGCTCGACGGCCGCTTCGGGATCATCTTGTTGGCGAAGTAGGACGAGATGTTGATCACCGATGCGCCGGCAGCCAGATGCGGCAGCAGGCCCTGGGTGAGGAAGAACACCGCCGTCACATTGAGCGCGAAGGATTGCTGGAACTGCGCCTCGCTGACGGTTTCGAACGGCACCAGGAAAGCCACTCCGGCATTGTTGACGAGGATATCAAGCGGCCTGCCGGATTTTTTCACCTGCTCGACGACGGCCGCGATGCCGGCCGATGTGGCAAGATCGGCCGACAGCGTCTCGATAGTGCCGCCGAGTTGCTCGCGGGCAGCGTCGAGCTTCTTGGTGTCGCGGCCGACGATCAGGACGTCCGCACCCTCGCGCAAAAAGGCTTCTGCGATTGCCAGGCCGATACCGTCCGATCCACCGGTGACCAGCGCGCGCTTGTTGTGAAGTCTCATGGGATGCTCCGAGATTTATGCGTCGTCGAGAGCGCCGTACATTGGCGGCCAAGGTCAAGCCGTCAGCCTATCCCACGGTATGAACTTCGACCGTTGCCATCCGGCAGGCCAGCCGAGTTGGTTTAAGCCCCGGCGGTCGCAAGCTTCCCCAAAGTCAACCGACCCGCGACATAATTCTTGACCTGGCGGACCGCCTGTTCCCGCGACACGCTGCCCGGCTGCAGGCCGAGCCGCAGCCAAAGCCCGTCGATCAGCGCGGTGACACCAAGCGCGATGTCGTCGGCATCCGCCGGCGAGGCGAGGCCGCGCAGGCCCGACAACAGGTTCGAGCGCATGCGCGCATGGATCACCCGCTGGATACGGGCCATCTTCTCGTCGCGCGGCACCTCGGCGCAGAGCGACAGCCAGGCATGGCACAGAGGCGGCTGGAACAGATGCTCCTCGAAATTGCCCTCGATCACCGCATCCATGCGCTCCATCGGCGTACGCGCCCGGCGAAGCCGCGCGATCACCGCCTGGCACAGGACGGCATTGGCCTCGCGCATCGCGTGCTCGAACAATTCCTGCTTGTTGCGGAAATAGTGCAGCACGATGCCCTTGGAGGCACCTGCCTGGACGGCCACTTTTTCCAGGGTCGCACCGGCAATGCCTTCGCGCTCCAGCACCGCGAAGGCCGCCTGCCGCAGCTCCTTGCGGCGGATATCACTGAGACGCTTGAGTTTCACGGGATCGGTCCATGCATCGCGAATCCACGTTGACATTTTCGTCCGATCAGATCAACAATTGACCAGTGGGACAATAAAAAGACCGATTGGTCAATTTGATGACAATGAGGAGAACCGAAATGTTCCGCATCCTTGCAAATGGCGTCTGTCTTGCCGCGCTGATATTGGCCTCGAATGCGGCCCAGGCGGCCGATGCCGAGCAGTGCAGGGCCGTGCGCATGGCCGAGCCCGGCTGGAACGACCTTGCCTTCACCACTGCAACAGCCAATGTCCTGCTGCAGGCGCTCGGCTATCAGCCGCAAAGCCAGGTTCTTGGCATCAACGTCATCTACGAGGGCATGAAAAACAACGATCTCGACCTGTTCCTGGGCTACTGGGATCCGGCCATGGTCACCTATTACGAGCCCTACAAGAAGGACGGCTCGGTCGAGAATGTGCGCGTCAATCTCGTAGGCGCCAAATACACATTCGCCGTGCCGACCTATGTCTGGGAGGCCGGCGTCAAGGACATCTCCGACCTGCACAAGTTCGCCGACAAGTTCGGCAAGAAAATGTACGGCATCGAGCCCGGCTCCAACCAGTTGATGATGGACGCCGTCGCCGATCCCGCCTTTGGCCTGGACGGCTGGCAGGTGGTCGAGTCCAGCGAAGCCGGCATGCTGTCGGAGGTCGGCTACGAGATCAAGGAAAAGCAGTTCATCGTCTTTCAGGGCTGGGCGCCGCATCCGATGAACACGATGTACGACTTCAAATATCTGACCGGCGGCGACAAGTTCTTCGGCCCGAATTTCGGTGCCGCGACGGTGACGACGCAGGTGCGCAAGGGCTATCTCGAGCAGTGCCCGAACGTCGCGCAATTCCTCGGGAATCTCATCTTCGACATCGATTTCGAAAATGTCGGCATGGGCTATCTGATCAATGACGGCATGAAGCCGGAGGACGGTGCGCTGAAGGCAATCACGGCCAACAAGAGCCGCCTCGACGCCTGGCTCGCCGGCGTCACCACTTTTGACGGCAAGCCGGGCCTCGCCGCAGTCAAGGAAAAGCTCGGCCTGTGAGAGCGGCCGCGCTCGATGACTTGCCGAAGCAGGCTGTGGTGGCGGAGCAGGGCGCCTGGGCCGGCCGCAAGCAGTTCGTCACTGTCGGCGATCTCGACATCGCCTATGTCGAGATATCGGGCGCCGAGCCGGCACTTCTATTGGTGCACGGCTTCACCGACACCAGCCGCAGTTTTTCGCTTCTGGCGCCATATCTGGCCGGCCGCCGTCTGATCATGCCGGATCTGCGCGGCCACGGCGCCTCGCAGGCTGGCAAGAACTGCGGCATCGCCGATCTTGCCGATGATATCGCCGGGCTGATCCAGAGTTTACAACTCGACCGACCGGTCGTCGTCGGCCATTCGCTGGGCGCCATGGTGGCTGTCGCTTTGGCTGCGGGGCACAAGGAGTTGATCGGCGGGCTGGTGGTCCTGGCCGGCACGTTGAAGCCCGATTTCGCGCCGGGTCATCCGCTGGTGGTGAGCGTCGAGGCCCTGCGAGATCCGATATCGCCGACCGATCCGTTCTATGCCTGGTGGCATGCCTGTCGTCCCGACGTGCCCGCAGCCTTTCTCACCGGCTTGGCGCAAGAGGCCTCGGCGATGCCGATCCCGCGCTGGCGCGCGATTCTCGAGGAAATCCGCCGCGCCGACCTGACCGATGCTGCGCGGGCCGTGCAGGCCCGGACGCTGATCATCGCCGGCGCGTGCGACCCGCTGTTCGGCGAGGCGCACCAGCAGGCGTTGCAATCCGCTCTTGCAGAAGCCGTCTTCGTTCGGGCCGAGAGCTGTGGCCACAACCCGCATTGGGAAGATCCAGGCCTCGTCGCCAAGGCCATCATCGAGGCGTTTGAAGTCTGATGCATGTCGCCCAAAAGTGCCCCCGGTTTTGGGAGAACGACATGCACAAAAAAGGCCTATTCCTAAAGCGCGTCGACGCGCTTTAGGAATAGCGCCCGACCAGCGATTGCGATGTCGGCGACAGCCGCAAGGTCTCCGTTGGTTTGGTCAGGCCGAGCTGCGCGGCCTGCCAAAAATCCTGCCATGCCGGAGAGGCGGCGAGGGCGGCCTTGTGTCGGGCATGCGCCTCGGTGCTGGCAAAACCCATGACGCTGATGAAGACGTTTTCTTCAGCCCGTACCGGCAGGCGCGGAAAACTGTTTTCGGCATGCTCCGAAACGAAAGCGGCGAGCAGGCGCGCGTCGGCCGTCATCAGGCACGCCGTCTCAGTCTCGAAGCGAGTGGCGAAATCAGCCTCTGTGCCGGGCTGCAAGTGATGAATCTCGATGACAACGATGCCGGTCAGCGGTTTGTTTTGAATGGACTTTTCGTCATCGGCCAGGCTTGGCCGCTGCTTGCCCGCGAGGTCGAAGCCGGCGCCCGGCCACGCCGGCTTGAGCAGCAGCACATCGTCGGAATCGATCATCGTTGCGTTGGCCGCATCACTGTGCGCCGCCCAGACCGGCCCGCCATAAAAAGCGGCGAGAGCATTTTTCCGCGCATCCATGCCGTCGAAGCCGCGCATCCAGACGAACATGTCAGGCCGATCGAGGTCCCGGAACTGGCCGATGATGGTCATGCCGGCGTCCTCCTGGCCCTCGATCAGCCTGCTGTCGAAGATGTCGATGAGCGTGTCGCGCCGGCCGGGCTTCAGTGTGTATTGCCGAAGCTCGACGACAGGCGAGGCGAGCGCTGAGGGTTTCGTCGCGACGTTCTGGGGCAGGTTCATCCGGCATTCTCCAAAACAGGGTGATCATCCTGTTTTGTAAAACAGACCGGTTGTCCTGTTTTGTCAACATGCTAAAGTTCGGCAATGTCAGCAGAGATGACCGTCCAGCCAAAACCGCGCCCGGGAAAACGCATCAACGACCCTGAAGGCATGCGCAAGAAAGTGCTCGATGTCGCCGAGGACGCGTTCCAGGCGCGCGGCTATCACGCCTCCAGCATCGGCGATCTGATGGCGGCGGCTGATGTCAGCGGCGGAGCGCTGCATCACCATTTCCCGACCAAGAAGGCGCTGGCGCTGGCTGTGATCGACGAGCGTGTGGCGGCAGCAGTCGAAGAGACATGGATCGCGCCGGTGCTGGCGGCGGCGTCAGTGCGCGAGGGCGTGCGCTCGGTGTTCGAGGCCGTGGCGGCGGAACTGGAGCAGCAGGGGTTCGTGCGCGGCTGCCCGCTCAACAATCTGGCGCACGAACTGTCGCTTGCCGATCCCGATTTCCGCCTTGCCCTTGCCGGTATCTTTGGCGGGTGGCGGCAGGCGATTGCCGACAAGGTGCGTGCCGACCAGCAGGCGGGCAAGGACGAGGGCACGGACCCCGAACGCTTCGCCGCGCTGACGGTCGCCGCCTATTCCGGGGCGATGTCGATGGCCAAGACGGCGCAGGATGCCGGTGTGCTGCGGGATTGCCTGGCGGGGCTGGAGCGCAGCGCGCCGTCGCAGGGCCGCTTGGTTGCCAGGCGACGCAACAGGATACTGCCACGGCCGAGAATTATTTGATGTCGGCGGGACAGCACCCCCCTCTGGCCTGCCGGCCATCTCCCCCGCAAGGAGGGAGATCTGCAGCATCGGCGCTCGCTCGTACCTTCACCGGTGGAGATTGGCGAAAGCCGGTGTGACAGCCAATCTCCCCCCTTGCGGGGGAAATGTCCGGGAGGACAGAGGGGGGTGTGCAGGATCGCGACGCAGCCACTTCTCTCGACCTTGCGGCTTCGCTCTGGCTGACACGAGGGGGAAGCGAAGAAGCCTGGGCTCTTACCTACTCCGCCAGCGGCTTGATCGTCTCGTAGCCGTTGACGGATTCCGAACTGGTGCCTTCATCGTAGCGCCGCGCGAGCGCGGCTTGCAGATCGGGAGCATAGAGGGCGGTGAATGAATCCAGCGTCTCGCCGGCGCCGTTCTTGAAGGTCTCCTTGACCGCCAGGACATTGTATTTGCAATCGCCCAGACGGAATGTCTCCTTGCCCTTGACGACCAGGCTCAGCGTCTTGGTGCCCTTCGGCGGCTTGTTCGGCGACAGCTCGACGAACTCTATCGCGGCCTTTGCCCCCGCCTTCAGCGGGAACAGCTTTCGCAGATCGGAAAACGGGATCATCGCCTGGCGGCCGGTGTCGCTGTCGCGAAACACCTCGATCAGGCCGGCGAACAGATATTGGGTCTGGGGCGATTGCGATTCGTAGGTGTTGGCAACCGACATCATCCCGCCGGCCACGGGCCGAAATTCGCTCTGGATGCCGGGTCTCGCCAGAACGAAACCCTTCCTGGCGGACTTGGCATCGACGCAAGCGGCGGCATGCGCGGTGCTCGCGCACAACATCGCGGCCAGGATCATCCAGATAGGTGCGGCTTTCATTTTTCCTCCTCCTCCGCTTGCGCAGCGAGACATGCCAGACCCGTGGCGTCATGTCGATGATGGCGCAGAGGCGCTGGACGACCGGCTGCTGTCCATGCTGAATCAGCAGATGATGAATCGCCGTTCGACTGGATCGCTTTCCCGACGCAACTTCCTGGTACAGGCTGCAGGATTTGCCGCGGCCGGCGCCTTGCCGCGGCCGGCCTTAGGCCAGACCGGGCAACGCGTCCAGTCGATCGACGCCACCTTCCTGTTCATCGCCGATGTCCATGCCTGCCGCATGGCGAGCGGCTTGAGCCCCAACTGCCTGCAAGAAGGCAAGACCGACGCCGCGCTGCTGCGCAACGTGGCGGTGCTGAATGCGCTTGGCGACAAGGACTGGCCGGCCGAGATCAATGGCGTCGCCACCGGCCTGCGTTCGGCCGGCAAGATAGGCGCGCCGCTCGGCCTTGTCGTCGGCGGCGACATCACCGACGATGGCGGCGGCCAGATCACCCAGCCGAGCGAGGGCACCCAACTGCTCCAGTTCAGCCAGCGCTACAGCCAAGGCGTCGGTCCGGATCGCGTGCACATGCCGGTTTATGTCGGGCTCGGCAACCATGATCTCGACCAGAACGGGCCGCCGCACCATGTCGACTGGTACCGGCGCGAACTGCGCGACTATGTCGAGGTCAACCATCGCGCCGGCGTGTTCTTCAAGCCGCCAGTGCCGGCCACCGACTATGATGTCGACACCGACTGCTACTCCTGGGACTGGGGCGGCCTGCATCTGATCCAGACGCATCGTTTCGCCGGCGATACCAGCCACGGTGCCGAGAGCAGCCTGCCATGGCTGAAGCAGGACCTGGCGACCTATGCGGCGGACGGCCGCCCGGTCGTCCTGTTCCAGCATTATGGCTGGGACACTTTCTCGGTGGAACGCTGGGATGCCGCCAGGAGCCACTTTGATGATGACGGCACCGGTGCGCCGCATTGGTGGAGCGAGGCCGACCGGCAGGCGCTGCTGGCGGCGCTCAAGGGCTACAATGTCGTCGGCATTTTCCATGGCCACCAGCACGAAACGCCGCTGATCTATCGCAGGGACGGGATCGACCTGTTCAAGCCGAAGGCTGCCTATATGGGCGGTTTCGCCCTGGCCAGGGTGACCAGCAACGGCATGGACGTGGTGCTGGGCGAGGCGATCGGCGATAATGGCGAGGTCGTGTTCACCAATGCTTTCAGCAAGGGCTGGAGCACCTGAAAAAGGCGGCCTTCGCGACCGCCTTTCCCTCGATAACAACGCGTTCCTCGATGCGGATCAGAGCGCCTTCCTGACCTTGTCCTTGACGTCGCCATAGGCCTTCTGCACCTTGCCGGCGATCCTGTCGGCCGTGCCTTCGGCCTGGGTCTGCCGGTTGCCGGTTGCCTTGCCGGCGGCTTCCTTGACCGAGCCCTTGACCTGCTTGGCCACGCCCGCGACCTGATCCTTGTTCACCATTTTTGCGCATCTCCCGGGATTTTGAATTCGAAGGAATTCATTGCGGTAGCTAACGAGCCGATGTCGGTTAGGTTCCAGGCGTCGCCCGGACGGCAGATCAGGTCGCGCGGCCGCCGCCTGGGGCAAGGTCGGTGGGCTAGGCTGTGAACACGCGCCGACGATGGGAATTGGGTGGCCAAGCGTGCGGGGAGAAAAATGGCAGAATTTGCGCTCTATATCGGCAACAAGTGTTTCTCCTCATGGTCGCTGCGGCCATGGGTGGCGATGAGGCATCTGGAGATCCCGTTCGAGGAAGGTTTCGTACGGCTGCGCACGCCTGAAACTTTTGCCAATCTGGCAAAAGTGTCGCCGACCGGTCAGGTGCCGGTGCTGAATCACAACGGCAAGATCGTCTGGGAAACCCTTGCCATCCTTGAATATCTCGCCGACCTGTTTCCCGAGAAAAAGCTCTGGCCCGCCGATATCGACGCCCGTGCGCTGGCGCGTTCGGCCGCGGCCGAGATGCATTCCGGCTTTCGCGAGGTTCGCTATGGCTGGCCGATGAATTTGCGTCGGCCGAAGGGCCACAAGCCGCTTGACGCCGAGGGCGAGGCGCAACGCGCCCGCATCGAGGCGCTGTGGCGCGAGTGCCGGGAAAAATACGGCAAGGGCGGCCCGTTCCTGTTCGGCCATTTCACTGCGGCCGACGCCATGTATGCGCCTGTCGTCACCCGTTTCGACACCTATGGCGGCACGCTGGCGCAGGATACGCGCGCCTATGTCGATGCCGTGCTGGCAACGCCGGCGATGCGCCACTGGTATGCCGAGGCGGCCAGGGAGACGTGGCCGGAACCCGGCCCGGACGAATAGGATGCAAAAGAAAACGCCCCTCGCACCTTTTATCGTGCGGGGGGCGTCTTTGCCATCAACTGTTATTCGATTGCTCTCATGAACTGCTGATGACACCGAATAAATGCGCGTCTGCGCAGATGGTTCCTGGATGCCGGAAAACTTTTTTCAAGTTGGCGCAAGCGCGCTGTTTGGGGTCCGATTTGCCGTCATGTCAGGTGTTTTGGCCAGGTGGTTTGGGAGAATTCCGCAGCTGTGGCTTTATGCAAATTTGACAGCGCCCCAAAAGAAGCCTATAAGCAAATCGTCGATATTTGTTTGACTGACTTTTGTTATCCGCGCTTTCGAGCGCGCCTTTGACGAACTTCCCACATCAAAAATCGGGACAAACGACGTTGTGCATCCGCATGGCGTCGAACGAATATTTGCCATGGAAAGGGTTCGTCATGAGCACCGGCACAGTTAAATGGTTCAACGCCACCAAAGGTTTTGGTTTTATTCAGCCTGACGACGGCTCGGCCGACGTTTTTGTCCACATCTCGGCCGTAGAGCGCGCCGGCATGCGCGACATCGTCGAGGGCCAGAAGCTCGGCTACGAGATGGTCCGCGACAACAAGTCGGGCAAGATGTCCGCCGACCAGTTGAAGGCGGCCTGAAAAACGAATTCAGCTCTCCCGGTGACCACGGATGTACTGGCACCGGTGAGTGGCGAATTCGGGCGCATGGCCGCGGAGACCTGAGTTTCCACGGCATACCATGTGCATAAGCAGGGCGTTCCCGTGCACCCCCGGTGCATCCTTTTGGATGTCGTCTGGTTGCGCGACGCTCTCATGGAAGGTCAGGCGGTGCCTGGCCTTTTTCATTTTGCGCGCCTTGCCGCCGAAAGTGCGCTGCGTGCCGGCCTGGACGTGCTAAGGGACGCTCCAGCAATTTGAATTCGCCGCGCGTATTGCTTTGTGCGTGATCCTGACCGAAGACCCGGTCTCGCTCCATCGGCACAGGCTCCTGACAGGAGAAAGATTTGACCACCAGTTCAAAGACAACCGTCGATCAGGCCGTGTCCCTGTTCAGCAAGACGCAAACCCAGTCGATGTCGCTCAACCGCATCAATTCCGAGCGCGACGCCGTCAGCGAGGCACGCGAAGCCAAGACCGCGCGTCTGCGCGAATTGCGCCTGGAGAAGGAGGCCGACGAGATGGCCGCCGCCGCCGCGCTAGCCGCTTTGCCGAAGCGGGCCGGAAGACGCTGATGGCCACCAAACGCGTACCGCCAACACCGATCGCCGCCGACGCAACCATTGCCGACATGGTCGAAGGCCTCGACAAGCCGGTCGAATTCGTCCGGCGTGTGCTGGAGAAGCTCGAACGCTGCAAGCGTGCCCACGGCGATGCCCAGGTGCGCGTCGGCGTGCGCGGCCGCGCCGAATGCCCGAACTACCTGATCGAATATGTCCGCGAAGATGCCAAGACCCATGAGCGGGTGACTTATCAGGACGCCGCCTACAGCGGCAGCACGCATCGCGAGCTGGCGGCCCATCACATCGAGGCGGTGAAAAACTGGTCGCCCGAGGAAATGAACATCACGGCCGTTTCGGCGCTGATCGGCCGCCTGCGCAATCCGCGTGCCCCATCATCGCGCTTCGCCGACGAGGACTGACATGGCCATAAAATTCTCCTCCAAGGATCAGCCGGCAGCCTCGGGTGCCGCGGCAAAACCGGCCAAGCCGGCTGTCGCGCCGAAGGCCGGCGACGCCACCGATGCCGCGACCGATCTGTTCA
Source organism: Mesorhizobium sp. M0011 (assembly GCF_040324155.1). Classification (NCBI taxonomy): domain Bacteria; kingdom Pseudomonadati; phylum Pseudomonadota; class Alphaproteobacteria; order Hyphomicrobiales; family Phyllobacteriaceae; genus Mesorhizobium; species Mesorhizobium sp. M0011. Next base: position 11,785 of record NZ_JAMYVQ010000013.1, read on the forward strand.
AGTCGCCGGCGGATTCGCCGAAGGGCAAGACGGCTAAGAAGAAATAGCGCCTTGCCGCAAGACGCCGATCGCAACCCCGCCGCGCCAGGGCTGTCCGCCCTGGTGGCCGCCGCAAGCGTTTTGTCGTCGCAACAGGGCACCTTCGATTGCCAAAGCTGCGGTGCCTGCTGTTCCTATTCGGCCGAGTGGCCGCGCTTTTCCACCGAGGATGACGCACAGCTCGACCGTATCCCGGAAAAATATGTCGCATCAGACCTGTCGGGCATGCGCTGCGAGGGCGTGCGCTGTTCGGCGCTGTCCGGCGAGATCGGCAAGTCGACCGCTTGCGGCATCTACGACGTCCGGCCGGACGTCTGTCGCGCCTGCATGCCCGGCGACGAGGAGTGTCTGATGGCACGCCGAGCGCTCGGATTGCCGGTGTAGCCAATCTCCGATCGCCTCCGCTTGTGCGCCGACCCGCAGCCCGATACGTTCCTGGCCGGGTCGGGTGCCGGAGGAACCATCGTGAGCATCGAATTTCTGTTGACGTCGCTGATCGTCGTGGCTTCGCCCGGCACCGGCGTTCTCTACACGCTGAGCGCCGGCCTTTCGCGCGGCGCGCGGGCCAGCGTCATCGCCGCCTTCGGCTGCACGCTCGGCATCATCCCACACATGGCCGCCGCCATCACCGGCCTTGCGGCGCTGCTGCACACCAGCGCCCTCGCTTTCGAGACGCTGAAATATCTCGGCGTCGCCTACCTGCTCTACATGGCCTGGAACACGCTGAAGGAGAAGGGCGGCCTCAGCGTCGAGCAGGATGTGACGCCGCGTTCGGCCGGCAAGGTGATTGCCACCGGTATCCTCGTCAACGTGCTCAATCCGAAACTGTCGATCTTCTTCTTCGCCTTCCTGCCGCAATTCGTCAGCACCACCGAGCCCAATGCGCTGTCGAAGATGCTGGAACTGAGTTCCGTCTTCATGCTTTTGACCTTCGTGGTTTTCGTCGGCTACGGCATCTTCGCCGCCTCGATCCGCAGCCACGTCGTCTCGCGGCCAATGGTGTTGACCTGGATGCGCCGGACCTTCGCCGGCGCCTTCGTCATGCTCGGCGCGAAGCTGGCGCTGGCCGATCGGTAGCGCCACGGGGAGCGGTTCAGTCTCGCTGATCCGCTCCTCTTTGTTGCGCTATTCCGGGCGAAAAGCCGTTATGCGCTTTCGGGGAATTGCTCGGGCACGCTACCCCTTCACATAGCCCATCGCTTCGACGATCCGCCCGCCGGCCACGCGCATGAGGTTGACGCCGCGCAGCGAATTGCCGTCGGTCATGAAATAGCGCCAGCGGATCGTTGCCCGGTCGCCGGCAACGAAGGTTTCCTCGATATCGAAGCGCGTGCCGGCCTGGGTTGCTATCGCCGCCCAAAGCCCGACGCACGCCGCTTGACCGGCATAACGGGCGCCGTCCGGCGCTGGCACGGTGTTCTCGATCACGCAATCCTCAGCCACCAGCTCGGCGAGTGCCGAAGGATCATGGCGTTGGAATACGTCGTTGTAGCGCCGCATGATCTCGGCCGTCTGCTGGGACAGGTCGTACGCGGCTGCGTCCATGACAAGCTCCTGTGTCATCTTCTTTCTCCTGGCTTCATTGGCCTTTGGTGGCTTCGACGAGTGTTGCCTTGAGGGTGATCTGGGACACGCCGGCAAGGGCCCGCGAGACGAGGCAGCCCGCCTTGGCGGACTGTGCAAGGCGCTCGAATTCATCTTCGGCAAGTCCCGCGACCTCTGCCTCGGTTTCGAGTTCGATGCGGGTGATCGTCGGACCGGCAGCGGTTGCGCCAAGATGCACCTTGGCGACGGTGCTGATGCTTGTCGGAACATGATTGGCGTTGCCCAGTATGGCGCTCAGCGCCATCGAGAAGCAGCCTGCATGCGCTGCGGCGATCAGTTCCTCCGGATTGGTGCCCGGACCGTTCTCGAAACGCGACGGGAAGGAATAGGCGCCTTCGAAGACGCCGCTGCCGAGCCGCAACCGTCCCGAACCTTCCTTCAGCGTCCCCTGTCATTTGGCCGAGGCTTCACGAATTGTCATTGTCGTTCTCCCTTCGCATGGCATTCCTCAGGAATATATAGACTGATCTACATATTATGTAGACCGATTGTCATATTCTGCGCAAGGCCTATAGTGATTCCTGCTGACAGAGGTTGACATGGCCAACGACACCCGCACCCGCATACTCGAGACGACTGGGCTGCTGCTCAGGCAGCGCGGCTATCACGGCACCTCGCTCAACGACATATTGAGCGCCAGCGGCGCACCGCGGGGCTCGCTCTATTTTCATTTTCCCGGCGGCAAGGACCAACTGGTCATCGAGGTGACGCGCGCTAGCGTTGCCGACGTGACGGAGAGGCTGGGCGAAGCGCTGGCTGCCGAAAAGGATCCGGCGGTGGCCGTCCATCATATCTACCAGTCGGTGGGGCGCATGCTGGAAGACAACCAGTTTTCGCTCGGCTGTCCGGTCGCGCCTGTCGTGCTGGACTCGCCCACCGACGTGCCGGAACTGGCGGAGTTGTGCCGCTCGGCCTTCGAACAGTGGATAGGCCTGCTGCGGGACGCCTTCGTCAGGGCAGGGGTGCCCGAGCGCCGCGCGCATGCATTGGCACTGCTGGTCGAATCGTCGCTGGAAGGACTGATGGTGATCGCCCGCGCCACCCGCGACCGCGCCCCGGTACAGGCCGTGGCCGATGAGGTGGCGGCGCTGATCGAAGCCGCGGTGCTTGCCGGCGAGGTAAAGCAACGCGCGGATGCCGCCGTCTGAGAGGCCACAACGACCGCTGCGCAAAACAAAAAGGGCGGCATCTCTGCCGCCCTTTCCGTATCTGAAGGCTGATAGGGCTGGATTAGAAATCCATACCGCCCATACCGCCCATACCGCCGCCCATGCCGCCAGGCATGCCGCCGCCGCCAGCCGACTCCTTCTTCGGAGCCTCCGCGATCATGGCTTCGGTGGTGACCAGCAGGCCGGCGACCGAGGCCGCGTCCTGGAGAGCGGTGCGGACGACCTTGACCGGATCGACGATACCCATGGCGATCATGTCGCCATATTCGCCGGTCTGGGCGTTGTAGCCGAAGGTCAAGCCCTTGTTCTCAAGGATCTTGCCGGCAACGATCGATGCTTCCGCACCGGCGTTGGCCGCGATCTGGCGGGCCGGAGCCTGCAGCGCACGACGAACGATGTTGATGCCGGCGGCCTGGTCGGCGTTGACGCCGGTGGCCTTGATGTTGGCCGAAGCGCGCAGCAGGGCTACGCCACCACCAGCAACGATGCCTTCTTCGACGGCCGCGCGGGTCGCGTTGAGGGCGTCATCGACGCGGTCCTTCTTTTCCTTGACTTCGACTTCCGTCGCACCGCCGACGCGGATCACCGCAACGCCGCCGGCGAGCTTCGCCAGACGTTCCTGCAGCTTCTCCTTGTCGTAGTCCGAAGTGGTCTCTTCGATCTGCTGCTTGATCTGGGCGACGCGGCCCTGGATCTCGGCCTTCTTGCCGGCGCCGTCGACGATGGTGGTGTTCTCCTTGGAGATCGACACCTTCTTGGCGCGGCCGAGCATGTTGAGGCCGACGTTCTCGAGCTTGATGCCGAGGTCTTCCGAGATGACCTGGCCACCGGTGAGGATGGCGATGTCTTCCAGCATGGCCTTGCGGCGATCACCGAAGCCCGGCGCCTTGACGGCGGCGATCTTCAGGCCGCCACGCAGCTTGTTGACGACCAGCGTGGCCAGAGCCTCGCCTTCGACGTCTTCCGAGATGATGAGCAGCGGCTTCGAGGTCTGCACGACGGCTTCGAGAACCGGCAGCATGGCCTGGAGGTTGGACAGCTTCTTCTCGTGCAGGAGGATGTAGACGTCCTCGAGCTCGGCAACCATCTTGTCGGCGTTGGTGACGAAGTAGGGCGAGAGGTAGCCGCGGTCGAACTGCATGCCTTCGACGACTTCGAGTTCGGTCTCGGCGGTCTTGGCTTCTTCAACCGTGATGACGCCTTCGTTGCCGACCTTCTGCATCGCTTCCGCGATCATCTTGCCGACCGACTCGTCGCCATTGGCCGAGATCGTGCCGACCTGGGCGACTTCCTCGGAGGTCTTGATCTTCTTGGCAGCCTTGCCGAGCGCCGCGACGACTTCGACGACGGCCAGATCGATGCCGCGCTTCAGGTCCATCGGGTTCATGCCGGCGGCAACGGCCTTGTGGCCTTCCTGGACGATCGACTGTGCCAGAACGGTTGCGGTCGTGGTGCCGTCGCCGGCGATGTCGTTGGTCTTGGAAGCAACTTCGCGGACCATCTGCGCGCCCATGTTCTCGAACTTGTCTTCAAGCTCGATTTCCTTGGCGACGGTGACGCCGTCCTTGGTGATGCGCGGGGCGCCGAACGACTTGTCGATGACGACGTTGCGGCCCTTGGGGCCGAGCGTGACCTTCACCGCGTCGGCGAGGATGTTGACGCCGCGCAGCATGCGCTCGCGGGCATCACGGGAGAATTTTACGTCTTTGGCAGCCATTTTTAGCTCCTGGCAGGGGCTTTGATCGAGCCCGGGAATTCAGTTGACGGAAAGGCCTGATATCAGCCGATGATGCCCATGATGTCGGATTCCTTCATGATCAGAAGGTCTTCGCCATTGAGCTTGACTTCGGTGCCCGACCACTTGCCGAACAGGATGCGGTCGCCGGCCTTGACGTCCAGCGGGACCAGCTTGCCAGCTTCGTCACGAGCGCCGGAGCCGACGGCGATGATCTCGCCTTCCTGCGGCTTTTCCTTTGCCGTGTCGGGGATGATGATCCCGCCAGCGGTCTTGGATTCGGATTCGACCCGGCGAACGACCACGCGGTCATGAAGCGGGCGGAACTTCGACTTTGCCATTTTTTCTTCCTCGATGAGAACGGTGAGAAACAGTTCCTCCATCCGGCGGCGCCGGACATGTGGTTAGCACTCACCAAAGGCGAGTGCTAACGTGGCGCTGAAATAGGCTGGCGGCTTTTGAGAGTCAAGGTGCGCGAAGGCCGCGATGCGAGCGAAATTTTTCTCATGCTGCCGCACGATTTAACAAAGCCTGGGTTGCGCCTGCCCCGGCTCGAGTGCCGTCCTGCTATCTTCAGTGTCTTGGCGCCCGCAGCACCAACAGCGGGCATCGCTCGGCGAGCCCATAGCTCCCGGTCAAAGCGATGCGAACATCACCAAAGAACGCTTCCGCCTCGCTCGCCAATGCAGTCGCCGGCGCGAAGGTGTAGATGGCCGGCGAGTTCCGATAGACATCGATGGTGCCGATGGTGGGCAGGTCCCAGCCCGTGCGAGCCGAAAGCTCTTTGCGGTCAGGAAACAGTGCATCGAACCTTTCCGCGATCATCCTGACCGGAATGGCATGGTCGGGCGCATCGCCCGTCGCGGTCATTGCGACGCGCCATTTGAGTTCGTGGAAGGTCGAGACACCGCCCGACAGTGCAAGCGCCCGCACCGCCGCCGGATCGTCCGGTGTTTCGGGACCGGCAAAGAGACGCAGTCCCGCTCGGCCGCCGGTGCGCAGTACGCCGGCGATCGCCGCAAACAGCGCCCGGCGCGCGGTTGAAAGGCCGAGCGCCGACAGGCAGCCATCGCCGATCACCGCATCTATGCTTGCGTCCGACACCGGCAAGTCGAGCCAGTCGCCGTTGATTGCCTTTCGCAACGCGGTGTCGCCTGGCCAGATACCGGCGATCATGTCGGAGGATTCGTCGACGGCCATCATCGTCGTCCCGAGCCCGGCGAGTTCCGGCGTCACGCCGAGCAGAATGACGTGCGCCTTCGAAAGGTCGAGCTCACGCTCATAGGCCTCAACCGCTTCCGCTGGCGGCCGCAACGGTGGCCCGAGCAACTGCCAGTGCCCTCGAATGGCATTCCAATGGTCGGTCATCCACACCCCCAAGCCGGCATTGTATTTGCAGGCATAATGGAGGACGCTAATGAAGCCAAGCTCGGGGGGCGCATGACACGCATCGCGGTTATTACGCATGAGTTCGACAGGTTCGAACGCCGGCGTGGCCTGCTGTTTCGCCGCCGGAGCTCCTATATGCTTTTCGGTTTGCTGGAGGAACTGAAGCGACGCGGTCATTCCGTCCGCATAATCCCCGGAACGTCGGCAAAGCCGGAGGCCGACATCGCGGTGCTGCACGTCGATGCGACTGTGACGCCCCCCGAATATGTCGAATACGCACGCGCTTTTCCCTTCTGCCTGAACATCGGAGCCGCCGACATCTCCAAGCGACGCGTCAGTGGCGCGGTGATCGGCAAGGAGGACGACTGGCAAGGACCGGTCATCGTCAAGAGCAATCTCAACAATCTCGGGATGCGGGAGCAAGCGCTCAACCGGCGATCGCTGCGAGCCGGGAAGCCGAAGCCGTTTCCCGGCGTCGAGCTCATCGAGGGTTATCGCGTCTATGCATCCCTTTCGGATGTTGCGCCGGAGGTCTTCGACCGCAGCGATCTCGTCGTCGAAAAATTCATTCCCGAGCCGGAGGCGGACGGCTTTGGAGCCCGCTTCTGGATATTCTGCGGCGAGCGCGAGCGCTGCACCCGCCATGTCTCGCCGCAGAGCCTCGTCAAGGGAGACGACACGATCCGCCGTGAGCCGGTTCCGGTTCCCGACGAGCTTCGCACGTTGCGGCGCCGGCTTGGCTTTGACTACGGAAAGTTCGATTTCGTCATGCATGAGGGCAGGGCGGTGCTGCTTGATGCCAACAAGACGCCCGGTGGCGCCCGCAATCTTTCTGCGTTTCTCGCTGCCGGCAATGCCAATCTTGCCGAAGGCTTCGAAGCCCTAGTCCGCCAGGTCGCATAGCGGGCGTTCTGATGCTTGCGATGCCCGACACCTCTCATTCGCGGCAGCTTGCTGACGATCGCCACGGCTACAAAAACAGCCGCAGCTGGGTGTGAATGATAGACCGGTAATCCTCGATGGTCTGGCGGCTTTCCGGTTCGCCCTCGGCGAGCGCCAGGCGCACCACGCCGCCGGCGAGCTGGAAGATCAGCAGAACCATGCGTTCGAACTGCTCGCGCCTCTCGGGCTCGAGCAAGGCGATGACGTGGTCGCAGAACATTTTGGCTTGGTACCGGGTTTCCGCGATGTCGAGGTTCTTGAGCGCCTTGTCGGCCTGGATGGCGTTCTGCAGATCCTGGATGGCCGGATCGCCGGCGACACGGTTGAGATAATCATCGAGCAGCCGGTCAGCGGCCACGATCACATCCTTCGCCTCGTGGATTTCGGCGATGATCGTCGTCAGCCGTGCCCGGCTGACCTCTGAAAACCGCTCATAGAGCATCGCCAGGATCGCCGATTTGTTGGGAAAATAGTGGTAGACGGTGGCGATCGGCCCGCCCGCCAGCATGCCGACCTCCTTCATGGTGACGGCGTCGATACCCTTTTCCCCGATCAGCCGCATGGTCGTCGACAGGATCGCGTCGATGCGCTCGCGGCTGCGTTCCTGCTTGGGCCTGCGCCTCGGCTCGGTCGCCATTCTTTTCAATTCGGTCATGCACCGATCTTTCGCACGGTTTTCAAATTCCGGTTGACAAGAAATATGATCAAGTATCAGTTTCTGAAATACTGACAGGTTGTCAGCTTTTTTGCCGCACGGCAAGGACGTTGGGAGGCGCCTTTGGCTTCGACAGATACCGGCCATGCAGGCAGCGGCGACTGGCTGGTCGGCAATCCGACCGGCCGGCAGCTGGCGTCTGCCCTGTGGATCGGTTCGGTCGGCCTGCTCATTCTAGGCCTGCAGCCGGTGCTGCTTGGCGCCCTTTACACCGAGGGTCATGTCAGCGGCGATGAACTGGCGCTGGTCGCCACCGCCGAGATGATCGCCATTGCCATCGGTTCGGCTGTCGTGGCGATGCTGCTCTCGGCGCACAACATGCGCTGGAAAAGTGCCGTCCTTCTGCTGCTGCTGGCGCTGGCCAATGTGTGGACGGCCTATGCCGCAACCGCCAACACGCTGATCGCGGCCCGCGCCCTGGCCGGGCTCGCCGAGGGCGGTCTGGTCGCCATCGCCACCGAACTGATCGCCCGCTCGCGGCGCGCCGAGCGCATCGGCGGCTATTTCGTCACCATGCAGACGCTGGCGCAATGCGCGCTTGCCCTGCTGCTGGCGCTTTATGTCATTCCGGCCGCCGGGTCGGCGGGCGGCTTCATCGTTCTTGCCGTCGTCTGCGTCGTGTCGCTGGCGGTCGCCTTCACCGTACCCGGTGACTATGCCGACCTGCCCAAGGAAGAGAATTTGGCCAATGTGCTGACTGTTCCCTCGATGACCGCGCTGTTGTCGGTCTTCTGCTACTTCATGTTCTTCGGCGCGGTCTGGGCTTTTCTGGAGCCGCTTGGCGCGCAATACGGCATCGATGGCCGCACCGTTGGCCTGATCGTCTCGGCCAGCCTCGCGGTGCAGGTCCTGGGGGCGATGACGGCGACCGCGTTCGAGGCGCGCATCGATTATCGCCTTGCCATCGCGGCGATCGGCGTCGTCGCGCTTGTCAGTTCCCTGGTTCTTGCCAGTAGCCCCGGCCTGACGACGTTCTGGGTCGCTGCCCTGGCCATGGGCTTTATCCTGCTGTTCATCGTGCCCTACCAGATCCGTCTGGCGATCACCGCCGACGAGACACGCACCGCCGTGCTGCTGGTGCCGGCAGCCCAACTTTTCGGCCTGGCAATCGGACCCATCGCGGCGTCGCTGCTCATTGATGGCAAGGATTTCCGGCCGGTGCCGGAATTCGCCGCCGCCAGTGCGGTGGCCAGCGTGGCGCTGCTCGGTCTCTTCGTCCTTGTGTCACGTCGCCGTCGTGCGGTTGCCTGAGCGGGGAGTGGGATGTCAAACATTTGGAGCAACTGGTCGGGCTTTGTAAGTGCCGAGCCCAAGCTGATCGCCAGCCCCGGCGATGCCGGTGAGCTCGGTGATCTCGTCCGGACCGCGCCTGGCCCGGTGCGCGTCGCCGGCGCCGGTCATTCCTTCACGCCGCTGGTGAAATCGCAGGGCACGATCCTGTCCCTGGAGAGACTGGAAGGGCTGGTCTCGCACGACGCGCAAAAACATCAGGCGCGGGTGCGGGCAGGAACCCGGCTCGGCGCGCTGATGGGCATCCTGCAAGGTATTGGCCAGGGCCTGCCCAACATGGGCGATATCGACCGCCAGGCGATCGGCGGCGCGCTGGGCACAGCCACGCACGGCTCGGGACCGACGCTCGGCGCCTATCACACGCAACTGGAGACGGTGCAGATCGTCGACGGGCTTGGCAAGCTCCGCGACTTCAAGCGGGCAGGGGATCAGGACATGATCCATGCCATCGGTGTCGCGCTCGGCGCTTTCGGCGTGCTCACCGAAGTGACGCTGAACAACATCGCGACCTACCGGTTGCGCCGCCGCAAATGGGTGCTGCCGATCACCGAGATGCTGCGCGATTTCGAGGCAATGATGGCCGCGCATCGCTCGGCCGAATTCTACTATATTCCGTTTTCCGGCTATGCGCAGTTCATCGCCAGCGATTTCAGCGACGCCGCACCCACCACACGGCCGCCGGAAGAGGACGAGGCGGGTTTGAGGACACTGCGCAGGCTGCGCACCTCACTTGCCTGGCTGCCATCGCTGCGTGGCCGTCTGATCCTGGGCGCCATCGCCAAATTGCCGGCCGAGGACTACGTGCAGGACTGGCTCAACGTCTATGCCAGCGACCGGCAGACCAAGTTCAACGAGATGGAATATCATTTGCCGTTCGAGGAAGGGCCGAAGGCGCTGGCCGAGATCATCGAGCTGACCGAGAAGCGTTTTCCCGAGGTCTATTTCCCGATGGAGGTGCGCTCGGTCGCGCCGGACCAGTTCTGGCTTTCGCCATTCTACAACAGGCTGACCTGCTCCATCGCCATCCACCATGATGCAGCGAACGATCCGTTGCCGTTCATGCGGGCGGCAGAGCCGATCTTCCGCAGATATGGCGGCCGGCCGCATTGGGGCAAGATGCACAGCCTGAAAGCGGCGGATCTGAAAAAGCTCTACCCGCGCTGGGACGATGCCATGGCGGTGCGCCGCGACGTCGATCCGCAAAACCGCTTCGTCACGCCCTATATGGCCGGCCTGTTCGGCATCGAATGATGAGCACCTATTTTTCCACCCTGTCCGATGCGCTGAAGGAAGCCGGCATCTTCCAGCCCTGCCTGCTGCTCGATCGCGACCGGCTGGACGGCAACATTGCCCTGGTAAAGGAGAGACTGGATCCCGGCCTGGCCGTGCGGCTGGTCGACAAATCGCTCGCCTGCCTGCCGCTGCTTGCGCATATCGGCAAGGCGCTCGGCAGTGAGCGCTTCATGACCTTCCATCCGCCGATCAGCGAGGCGGTGCTGAAGGCGTTTCCGGATGCCGATCTGCTGTATGGCAAGCCGATGCCTGTCGATGCGGCAAGGGCTGTGCTTTCGAGGGGCGTGGTCGACTGGTCGCGTGTCTGCTGGCTGATCGACAGCGAGGAGAGACTGGCGGAATATGGCGCCCTCGCTGGCGAACTCGGCATCGGCCTGCGCATCGCTTTCGAGATCGATGTCGGGCTGCATCGCGGCGGGTTCGCCAATCCTGAGGCCTTGTCGAAGGCGTTGAGCGCGTTGCCGGCCCGGCTGCATTGCGAAGGCGTCATGGCCTACGAGGCGCATGCGCCGCTCATTCCCGGCCTTTTCGGCGGACCGGCAAAGGCATTGGCCAAGGCGTCGGCGGAGGCCTCGGCGTTCGTCGCCTGTCTCGGCGCCGACCAGCGCCGTATCCTGAACATCGGCGGCAGCAAGACCGCGCTGCTTCATCATGGCGGCATGGCCAACGAGGTCTCGATGGGCTCGGCCTTCGTGCTGCCCAGTGATTTCGATACGCCAGGCCTCGACGGCTTCCAGCCGGCGGCCTTCATCGCCACGCCGATCTTGAAAATGGTCGAGCCGATGCTGCCTGGCCCGCCGGCCGTCACCCGCCTGCTGCAGGCGCTCGGCCGCTTCCCGCGCAAGGGCTGCTATCTCTATGGCGGCAAGTGGATGGCCGAGCCCGTCTTCCCCGAAGGCATGAAGGCGAACGGGCTGCTCGGCCTGTCCTCCAACCAGCAATTCATGGGCTTGCCCGCCGACGCGACCGCAAAGCCCGGCGACTACGCGTTTCTAAGGCCGACGCAGAGCGAAGCCGTGCTGCAGCAGTTCGGGTCGATCGCTGTGTTTTCCGGCGGCGGGATAGTCGATCGCTGGCCGGCGCTGCCGATGGCCTGACCGACTACGCCTTCACCGGTATCCAGATCTCCAGCCCGCCATTGCCGCTGCGTGGGTCGAACTCAGGGCCGTAGCGTTCGAATTCCGGCGCATCCGATATCTCGTGGCCGGAAGCCGGCAGCCATTTGTTCCAGATCGTATTGACCGTGCGGCGGATGGTCGAGATGTGTTCGCGGTGGGCAAAGACCGCATATTTCTGCGCCGGCACCCGCACCCGGCTGAATTCCTTGGGCAGGTCGGAAAAATCAGACACTTCGACGCCGGCGATGTAGTCGAAATTGCCGGCATCGTCGCCGTTGACGCAGACGCCATAGGCGACGTCGCCGGCCTCGCCCGGAATGTTGCCGATATAGGGGCCGAAGCGCTGCCATTGCATCGGAATGGCGGCGCTGGTTTCGCAGCTGTAGCGTTCGCCGAGGCCGGCGATCAGGAACGGCCGGCTGGTCTCGAAACGCGGTGGTTCGAGATTGGTGAGGAAGGACTGGTCCATCAGGATCGGCTCCACGAGGTCGAGCTTGTCGAGTGTGCCTTGCGCGCGCACCAGTTCCGGCGTGGTGCCGAACTGATCGCGGAAGGCACGGGTGAACGCCTCATGCGAGTTGTAGCCGGCGTCGAGCGCGACGGAGAGAATGTCGGGCGCCCCGCCGGCCAGCTTGCGCGCCGCCTCGGTGAGCCGGCGTGAGCGCATGTAGCCCATCACCGAGCGGCCCGTGGCAGCGCCGAAAGCCCGCGTCACATGAAAACGCGACACGCCGCTGCTTTGCGCGATATCGTCAAGCGAGATCGCCTCCGGCAGATGACTTTCGACGAACCACAGCGCTTTCTCGGTCGGGTTCATTTTGCTCCTCGCATTGGCCAGATCATCCTGCCGTTTCCTGGCGCGGCCAGTTTGATCGAAATTGCGCATCCCGCGCAATCGAACCGATCCCGTCACAGTCGCACACCGATATGGCACAGCGGTCGAGCGCCCCTTGCCGCCGACGAGCCAAATTCGGCAGGCTTCGCTTGACAGCGCCAGGCGGCATCCTCTAAATGCGTAATGTTATTACATATCGAGAGCGTGAAATGCATGTTTCCCCTAGCCGGCCCACCACTCCGTCCGAGAAATCCATTGCGAAGCGATTGGGGGAAATCTACGCTGAAGCGGTGATGGTCCCCGAGTCGAAAGGCGAGGGGTGAAAAGGGAACACGGTGAGATCCCCAGGGGTCGAGGCCGTGGCTGCCCCCGCAACTGTAAGCGGCGAGCAAAATCCGTGAATGCCACTGGCCGGCAAGGCTGGGAAGGCAGGATGGCGCAACGACCCGCGAGCCAGGAGACCTGCCATCACTGAGTTGACCGGACGGGGTGTGCCGGGAGGAAACGCGAATCCCGGTCTTGTCGGCCGCTTCGCCAGCTTCCTTCCGTCGCCAGTTTTGGAAAGTGACGGAAAGTTGGACGGGTCTATCGATCATCGCATCATCGTGTGCACGCTTTGCCATCCCGGCAATCTGGCGGGCAGCCGATGACCGTAGCGCTTCTCGAAGCACATGACCTCTGCGCCATGGCCAATGGGCGGGATCTGGTCCAGGCGGTCAGCTTCTCGGTGGCCGCTGGCGATCGCCTAGCCATCATCGGTCCCAACGGCGCGGGCAAGACGACGCTGCTGCGCATGCTGTCGGGCATGCTGCGGCCGAGCTCCGGCGAGGTGAACCTCGGCGGGCGCCGGCTGGACGGGATTTCCGCCGCCGAGCGGGCGCTGCATATCGCCGTTGTCGGCCAGGCCGACCAGCCCGATCCGCGGCTGGCGGTGATCGACTATGTCGAGCTGGGCCGGGTCCCGCACGCTCGGCTACGGCGCAGGAGCGAGGAGCGTGACATTGTCGTCGATGCGCTGCGCCGGACCGGCCTGCTGCCGCTGCTTGGCCGCACCATCGGCTCGCTGTCGGGCGGCGAGCGCCAGCGCGCCCAACTGGCCCGCGCCATCGCCCAGCAGCCAAAGATCCTGTTCCTCGACGAGCCGACCAACCATCTCGACCCGCGCGCCCGCGGCGAACTGCTCGACCTCGTGGCAGGCTTCGAGATGACGGTGATCGCGGTGCTGCACGATCTGGCGCTGGTGGCACCGTTCGCCACCAGGGTGGCGGTGATGAACCATGCCCGTCTGCAAGCGCTCGCCGCACCGCGCGAAGCGCTGACCCAAAAGCTGATTCGCGAAATTTTCGGCATCGATGTGCTGCGTCTGCGCCATCCGACCGAAGACCGCGAACTGACGGTGTTCGATGTTCCGAACCGTGCCGCGCCGCCATCCTGATTGAAGCCGTCCCATATCGATCATCCCGTCCACAGGAGCAAACCCTTGAAACGCCTTGCTTTTTCGCTTGCCTTCTCGCTGCTGGCCTCGACAGCCCTGGCCTTCCCGGTAACTGTCGACAGCTGCGGCAAGCCGCTGACCTTCGATGCGCCGCCGAAGCGCGTCGTCATCCAGGATCTCAACATGGCCGAGATGGCTTTCGCGCTGAAACTGCAGCCGTCGATCGTCGGCCTGACCGGCATCACCGGATGGTACAAGGTGGGTCCTGAGTTCAAGGCCGAGCAGGGTTCGATCCCGGAACTGGCGCCGAAATATCCGACGCTCGAAAACCTCGTCGCGGTCGAGCCCGATTTTTTCTTCGCCGGCTGGTATTATGGCATGAAGCCGGGTGGTGAAGTGACGCCCGACACGCTTGCTCCGCACGGCATCAAGACGCTGGTGCTGACGGAAAGCTGCGTCCATCTCGACAAGAGCCGCCCTGCCGCCTCGATGGACCTGCTCTATGGCGATGTCGAGAAACTGGGCAAGATCTTCGGCAAGGAGGCCGAAGCTGAGAAGCTTGTCTCCGGCTGGAAGACGCGGCTCGCCGACATCACCGCCAAGGTCGGCGACGCCAAGGGAACGCGGGTCTTCCTCTATGATTCCGGCGAGGACAAGCCGTTCACCGCAGGCAAATTCGCCATCCCCAGCGCCATGATATCAGCCGCCGGCGGCGACAACATCATGGCCGACATGGACACCAGCTGGGGCAATACGGACTGGGAAACGGTGGCGTCGCGCAATCCGCAATTCCTCATCCTGCTCGATTACCAGGATGGCGGTGGCTACAGGAAACTGCTCGATTTCCTGAAGGCGCATCCGGCGATGAAGGAGACGGACGCGGTCAAGAACGAGCGCTTCGTCGCCCTGCGCTATGCCGAACTGACGCCGGGCCCGGCCAACATCGAAGCGATCGACAAGATCGCCAAGGCCATGCATCCGGAAGCGTTTTGATGCCTGTGGCCCAAAAGTGCGCAGCGGTTTTGGGGCAACGACATGCATGAACAAAAGATCCTGGAAGTGCGTCGCACGCGTCCTGACAGACACGACGCATTTCCAGGCTTGCGCCATACGGCATTTGCACTGGCCATGCTGGCGGGGGCGGCGGCGCTCGCCGCTCTCGCTCTGCTGTCGATCGCCTACGGCTCGACGCTGATCCCGCTGACCGATGTTGTTGCCGCGCTTGGCCGCGCAGTCGGCTTCAGCGGGCACGACGTGGCCGGGCCGGTCGGCAAGATCGTGGTCGACCTGCGGCTGCCGCGCACGATCCTGGCCATCTGCGTCGGGGCCGGTCTCGGCGTCGTCGGTGCGCTGCTGCAGACGGTGACCCGCAACGACCTTGCCGACCCGTTCCTGTTCGGCCTGTCGTCGGGCGCCGCCGCGGGTGCGGTTTCCGTCATCACCGTCTTCGGCGACAGTTTCGGCATCTGGACATTGCCGGTCGCGGCCTTCACCGGCGGCATATTGGCTGCCGGCGTAGTGCTGCTGCTGGTTGCGCGGGTGAGGGGGCAAGGCCCGGAGCGGCTGATCCTTGCCGGCCTTGCCGTGTCCTTCATGTTCACCGCCTTGACCAACTATCTTGTCTTTGCCGGCGATCAGCGCGCCGCCCACTCCGTGCTGTTCTGGCCATGGGCGGCCTTGGCCTGGCGCGCTGGGATAATATCTGGCTGGGCGCGCTGGGAGCAGGCACCATTCTGGCTTACGCGCTGTGGAACCACCGCCGGCTCGATGCTTTCCTGGCCGGCGAAAACGCCGCCGAAAGCCTGGGCGTGCCGGTGGCGCGGATGCGAAGGATGACCTTTCTCGTCGCCGCCTTCTCGACGGCGATCCTGGTCTCGGTCGCCGGCGTCATCGGCTTCGTCGGGCTGATGATCCCGCATCTGTCGCGGCCGCTGGCGGGCCCCTTGCACCTGCGCCTGGTTGCCAGCTGCGCCGTCTTCGGCGCCGTGCTGTTGCTGGCCAGCGATCTTCTGGCCCGAACGCTGCTGCCGCCGCAGGAACTGCCGATCGGCATCATCACCAGCTCGGTCGGCGCGTTCTTCGTCGTCACCATGCTGATCCGCAACCGGCTTTGAGTGCGGCCTGGGTCAGGGCCGCGATTACTCTCCCGAAATGCCCAGTTGCACCCGTTGCTTTGGGCGCTTCGACTGGAACAGGGCAAGCAAAAAAACGCCGGCCTGAACGACGACGATCGTCGGGCCGGTGGCTGCGTCGATGTGATAGCTGAGAATCGTTCCCACGACGCTCGACCCGATGGCGGCCGCGGCGGCAATGGCGAGCATGCGCTCAAAGCTCTTCGTCAAAAGAAAGCCGATCGCTCCCGGCGCGATCAGCATGGCGATGACAAGGATGATCCCGACAGCCTTCAGCGAGGCCACGATGGTCAACGCGAGCAGCGTCAGCAGCCCGAAATGCAGCAGGTTGACCGGCAGGCCGATCGCGCGCGCATGGGCCGGATCGAAACAATAAAGCAGCAGATCCTTGCGTTTTGCCAGAACGATGAGGATCGCCGGCACGACGATGACCGCCGCCTCGATCACGTAGCGCCACTGGACGCCGAGCATGTTGCCGAACAGGATATGATTGAGATGCTGGTCGGTCTCGACTTTGACGAACAGCACCAGGCCAAACGCGAACATGCCTGAGAAGACGATGCCCATGACTGCGTCCTCCTTGATCCGGCTGTGCTGCTTGAGGTAGCCCGTCGCCAGCGCGCAGCCAAGTCCTGCCACGAAGGCGCCGAAGGCAAGCGGGATCCCGGCGATATAGGCGAGCACGATACCCGGAAGCACGGCATGCGAAACGGCGTCGCCCATCAGCGACCAGCCCTTCAGGACGAGATAGCAGGACAACACTGCGCAAATGGCGCCGACCAGAACGGCGACGGCGAGACCGCGACGCATGAATTCGTGGCTGAGCGGTTCGGCGATCCAGGACCAGATCGTCATCATGACGCGACCTGCGATGCGGCACGTGCCGCCCGGCGTGCGGCGAGCCGCCCATGTTTGGGTGCGAAGACGAAGGCAATCAGAAAGACCACGGTCTGCAGCACCACGATCAGTCCGCCAGTCGCGCCATCGAGAAAGAAGCTGAGATAGGCGCCAACCGCGCTCGTCGCCGCGCCGATCGCCATCGCGAGCAGGATCATGACGCCGAACCGATCGGTAAGCAGATAGGCGGTGGCGCCAGGCGTTACCACCATCGCGATCACGAGGATCGCGCCGACGGTCTGGAGCGCGGCGACGATGCAGGCGCTGAGCAGCACGAAGAACAGGACCCGCAACCGCCACGGATTCAGGCCGACGCCGCGCGCATGGTTCTCGTCGAAGAACACCAGCATCATATCCTTCCATCGAAGCCCCAATACAACCAGCGAAACCGCTGCGATGAGGATGACCTGGGTTACATCCTCGTCGGAGATTGCGAGGATGTTGCCGAGTACGATGGACTGGATGTTTACGGAGGTCGGACTGATCGACGCAATCAGCAGCCCGCCAGCGAACAGCGTTGTAAAGACAAGGCCGATCACGGCGTCCTCGCGAAGTTGCGTCACGCGCCGCACCAAGGTGATGCCGAGTGCGGCGATGAGGCCGGAGGCGAATGCGCCGGCGGCATAGGGAAGGGCCAGCATGTAGGCGGCCGCAACGCCCGGCACCACCGAGTGGGCAAGCGCGTCGCCCATCAGGGCCCAGCCCTTTAGTATGAGATAGCAGGACAGGAACGCGCAGACCATGCCGACCAGGGCGCTGACCCAGATGGCCTTGGCCATGTAGTTGTAGGTGAAGGGTTCCAGCAGGATGTCGATCACGGGGCTGGCGATCCGCTGTCGGGCTTCATCATCTTCTCTTGATCCCGCTCGCCGTAAAGCACCAGAGGACGCTCGTCATCGGTCAGCACGGTCAGGTGGCGAGCGTCGGGGTCGTCATGAAGATCGGCGCCGCCGAGGCGCAGATGCCTCAGCACGCCGCCAAAAGCTTTCGCAAGATTGGCTTGCGTAAACGTTGTCTCTGTTGGTCCGAAGGCCAGCACCGTCTTGTTGAAGATGACGACATGGTCGCAGAAATTGACGATGCTGCCGAGATTGTGCGTCGACACCAACATCAGCTTGCCGTCGTCGCGCATCGACCGAAGGAGATCGATGATCGCTGCTTCGGTCTGCACGTCGACGCCGGTGAACGGCTCGTCGAGCAGGATGATTTCGCCGCCCTGCGCCAGAGCGCGCGCCAGGAACACACGCTTCTTCTGGCCGCCGCTCAGTTCGCCGATCTGGCGCTTGCGAAAATCGGTCATGCCGACCCGTTCCAGTGCCGCGTCGACCGCCATGCGATCGGCTCTGCCTGGGATACGCAGAAAATTCATGTGGCCGTAGCGGCCCATCATGACGACATCTTCCACCAGCACCGGAAAGTTCCAGTCGACATCCTCGCTCTGCGGCACATACGCGACTAGGCCGCGCTTCAGCGCTGCGTGGACGGGCAATCCGGCGATAAGCACTGTTCCGGTCGACGGCGTCAGGAAGCCCATCAGCGCCTTGAACAGCGTCGATTTGCCGGAGCCGTTGACGCCGACCAGCGCGCAGATGGTGGAGGCGCCGAGCCTGAAAGAGGCGGAGTGTACGGCCGTGACCCCGCTTGAATAGCTGACGGTGACGTCGTCCACGTCGATGGAGGCAACGACCCGGCCGCTACCGGTCGATGTTCGATCATGGCTGTTGTCCGGAGCGAGCGCGGTGCGAACCCCGGTCACCCGCCGAACCCCTGGACGATCGTCTCGACGGTGGTTTCGAGAGGCTTCAGATAGGTCGGAACCGGGCCGTCTTCCTCGCTCAGCGAATCGACGTAGAGAACGCCTCCATAGGTGGCTCCGGTTTCGCGCGCGACTTGCTTGGCCGCCTTGTCGGAAATGGTGCTTTCGCTGAACACCACCGGAATCTTGTTCTCGCGCACCAGGTCGATCAGCTTGCGCGCCTGTTGCGGGGTGCCTTGCTGGTCGGCGTTGATCGGCCACAGATAGGCTTCGCGCAGATCGAAGTCGCGTGCCAGGTAGCTGAAAGCGCCTTCGCTTGTAACCAGCCAGCGTTGGTCCGTTGGGATCGCCGACAGGCGCTTGCGCATGGGCTCGTCGATTGCCTTGATCTTTTCCGAATAGGCGGCGGCATTGGCGGCATAGACCGGGGCGTTTGCCGGATCCGCCTTGGACAGCGCCTTGCGGATGTTCTCGACATAGATGAGGGCGTTCTTCGGCGACATCCACGCATGCGGATTGGGCTTGCCTTCGTAAGGTCCCTCCTTGATCCCCATCGGCTCTATGCCCTCCGTGACGACGGCACTCGGCACGTTCTTCACGTTGTCGAAGAATTTCTCGAACCAGCGTTCGAGGTTCATGCCGTTCCAGAGCACGAGGTCGGCCGATTGCGCCCTCACCACGTCGAGCGGCGTCGGCTGATAATCGTGGATTTCAGCGCCGGGCTTGGTCACCGACTCTACGATTGCCGCGGTCCCGGCCACGTTTTGCGCGATATCCTGGATGATCGTGAACGTCGTCACGACGCGCAGAACCTTCCCTGCCGAAGGCTGAGTCTCCTGTGCCATGACCGGAACGAGGCTCGCCATCGTCGCAAAACCGATGGCCACAAGGCCGCCAAGCGCCCGCAGCATCGTCCTGCGGGTTGGGGAAGCAGAAACAGTCATCGGATGCCTTTCGACTGGAGTTGATCGTCGCCCATGCGCTGCTCACGTCATGCTAATGCAAGTGATTTGCATCTGATATTGCAGTTGCAACTGATTTGCAAGTAGCTAATTGCAGTCGCGTGGCAACGCGGCTAAGTATGACGGATGAAAGCGGACAACGACCTTTTCGAGCGATTCCGGAGCAATTTGAAAGCCGCCGGTGTCCGGATGACTGAACAACGCAAGGTGATCTTGCGGCTGCTGGCGGATGCGCATGACCATCCGGACGCGAACGAATTGTATTCTCGTGCCCACCAGATCGACGGCAGCATTTCCTTGTCGACCGTCTACCGGACGTTGCGGCTCCTGGAGGAGAAAGGCGCCATCCAGCGTCATGCCTTCGACGAGGGCCGCGCCCGGTTCGAAAACGCGGACCGTGAACATCACGACCATCTCATCGACCTCGACACCGGTCAGGTGATCGAGTTCCGTTCCGACAAAATCGAGAAACTGCAGGCCGAGATAGCGTCGGAGCTTGGCTTCGAGATCGTCCGCCACAAGCTGGAACTGTATGTCAGGAAACGCGCTAAATAGCGTGGTTTCTGGTCGTCACCATGCTCATCCGCAACCGCTTTGGGCGCGGCAACAGATCGCCGGATCACACGGTCCAGAAATAGCGCACGATGTGGAAGAACACCGGGGCGGCGAAGACCAGGCTGTCGGTGCGGTCCATCATGCCGCCATGGCCTTCGATGAGATGGCCCCAGTCCTTGACGCCCTGATCGCGCTTGATGGCCGAGGCGACCAGCCCGCCGAGAAATCCCATCGAGCAGGCGACGAAGGCCACGGCTGCTGCCTGCAGCGGCGAGAAGGGTGTCACGAACGATAGCAGCGCGCCGAGCAGGCTCGCCGACACCAGTCCGCCGATCAAGCCTTCCCAGGTTTTCGACGGCGAGACGTTCGGCGAAAAACGGTGTTTTCCAAACAGCTTGCCGAAGATGTACTGCAGCACGTCGCTGCCTTGCACGACGATGATCAGGAAGGCGATCAGCAGCAGGGTGCGGCCTTCGAAGCCCGGCACGTCGAGTGTCAGCAGGGCAGGGACGTGGCTGACGCAATAGACCGAGATCATCACCGCCCATTGCTGCGCGGCGATCCGCTCGAGGAAGCGTTCGGTGTCGCCATGCAGCGCCGTGATGGCCGGCATCAGCAGGAAGCAATAGACCGGAATGAAGATGACGAAGAGACCGTACCAGGCGGTCCACACCAGCCAGTACTGAAACGGGATGATGATGCCGAACATGCCGAGCAGCACCCAATGGTCGCTGCGGCGCGTATGCGTCAGCGTCACGAATTCGCGCAGCGCGGCGAAGGAGATCAGCGCGAACAGGATGGTCATCCCGTAACGCCCGAAGAAAAAGGCGACCGTCATCAGCGCCACCATCACCCACCAGGCGTTGATGCGCTGGGTGAGATTGACCAGCGTCGAACTGAGCGGCTTGGGCGCCCGCGCCGAAAGTATGGTGGCGACGATGCTGGCGGTGGTCAAAACCGCCAGCAGGCCGATGATCAGGATGGAGATCTCGTGGCGCATCAATCGTCTCGCTCGGGACGCGGGTTGAGCGCCAGAAGCGCGGCGTGGGCGCGTTCGAGGAAGGCGCGGCGTTCTTCGCCCGGACCGATCGCCACCGGCGGGCCGAAGACGACGCGGCACAGCAGCGGCACCGGCAGGAATTGGCCTTTGGGCAGCACGCGCGACATGTTCTCGATCCAGCACGGGATCAGCTCGACCTCAGGCCGCGCCGTCGACAGATTGTAGAGCCCGGAGCGGAATGCCAGCAGCGGCTCTTCGGTCATGTTGCGTGTGCCTTCGGGAAACAGGATCAGCGAGTGCCCCTGGTCGAGAACCGACAGCATGATCTCGATCGGATTTTCCTCAGGTCTCGTCCACTGCCGGTTGATGAGCACCGACGACAGCATATCCTGCGCGATGAAGCGGCGCAGCCGCGACTTCCCCCAATATTCGCCTGCGGCAACAGCATGGGTGATCGCGCGCTCCCTTTCGCTGAGGCAGGCCGACAAAAGGATGAAGTCGCCATGGCTGGTGTGGTTGGCGAAATAGATGCGCTGGCGGTCGGAGGGCAGGCTGCCGTTCCAGATCGGCCGCACCCCGGTTACCATCCGGGCCAGCGCCGACAGGCCGACGGAGGTTACAGTCTGCAGCAAGGTGAAGGTCTTGAGCGAAAGCCTGTTCATCGCGGCGCCCAAAACCCTGCCGCCAGAAGTGCTGCGGCAAACAGAGCCAGGGCGGCACGCTGCTTGAACAGCAGACGACGCGTGCCGGCCATGCGGTCATCAAGCGAACGTGTCGCGGACGGGGCCGTTTTCAGGCGCATGCGCGCCAGCATGTCGTCCACTGCGGCACCGCCGGAAGCTTCGTCGTCATGGCTGGCCATGATCCGGAACAGCAGCGCGTCAAACGCCAGCAGTGTCGACAGCATCAGCACCGCCACCGCGCTCGCGGCGGTGATCGACAAAGCAATGGCCGCGGGCAAGTTTTCGAAAGCGCCGCGCGTCGAGGCAGCCAGCGGCGCAAGGACATTCGCGGCCACCACGATTGCAGCCGGCCACGCTGCCTGCCGCATCAGCATGCCGGCGAAGCGGTCGGTGCGGTCCTGATAGGCATTGCCGGTCATGACGCTACCGGATCCGTGGCTTCTGCAAGATGAACCGGCCGGCCGAGGGCCGCGAGCATCTCGCGGGCAAGCGCCGGCGTCCTGGCCCTGCCGGTCACCACCAGCCATTCGGCGACGACGCCGGCGCTGCGCTGGAAGCCGAGCGCGCAGCACACCAGCACGGTGCCGTCGCGGCGCGCACTCTCCAGCGCGCTGGCCGCCTGTTGCCGTATCGCCACTGGCGGCGGCAACAGGTCGATCATAGGAAAGCTGATCCAGCGGCAATCGGCTGCCGCCGGTCTTTCGAGTTCGGCGGCAAGGTCGATGACCGTGCCGAAGCCGTTGGCCTCGCGTGTAGTGGGAAAGCGTCCGAGAAAGACGCCATCGGCAATCGCCACCTGGGGAGCAAGTTTGCGCGTCCAGGCCCATATGTTTGCCCTGGCGCCGAGACGGTAAGGCAAGAGCAGGACACGGCTTGCGAGCGTGATGCTGCCATCGGCGGATTTCTGGAACACTTTTTCGCCTGCCCCTGCATAGGCGAGGGCGACGATGGCCAGCGCCAGCGCCGGCCAAAGCAGGAACAGCGCGACAGGGCAAACGAATGCACCGAGCGCGACGCCCGCCAGCGCGAGCACGGCGCCCAGCGCATAGAACCGCGCCAGCCGCCGCGCTTGCACATCGCTGGTTAGCCGGAAGCCTGAAAACGGCAACGCGCCGCTGCGCGGAAACAGCCACAACGCAAAGAATCCGAGCAGCGCGCCGGTCGGGATGTCGATGAAATGATGCTGCCAGGTCGTCAGCACCGAGGCGCCGATCAGGAAGCACCAGCCGTGCCAGAGCGCCAGGAGAAAACCGCCGAGCCGACGGCGCCAATGATCCCAGATGATCACCAGAAGGGCGATGTGCAGCGAGGGCGCCTGGTTGAACGGCTTGTCGAAACCGCCGAGCACGGCAAACAGGAAGCCGGGCAGGCCGGTCGTCGCCGGCCGCACGAATGTCGCGGTCAGCGGGAACAGGATGAAGCAGGCAACGGCGACGACTTGCGCGGTGAGATAACGCCCGGCCAGGCGGTCGACCCCTTGCCTGTTGTCGTTGAGCAGCAGCGACAGGCCGTAGAACAGGTTGATCGACCAGTAGGGCACGATGGTCCAGGCGACGAACGGGATGCTGTGTTCCCAGGAGAACACGATGCTGCCGACATCGTCGCGCCGCGACGCCAGCCAGTTGGCGAAGCCGTAGCTGAGATAGAAGAACGGTGCCAGCAAGGCCAGCCACAGGGCTGCCCTGACGACCACCCGTCCATAAGGCTCGGCGCGCGCGGTGGATGCAGGCGATGAGACCATGCTGTTCAGCGGCGCCGCGCGACCGAGACGGTGAAGATGCCCCATTGGTCGATGCGCTGGTCGAGCTTTTCGAAACCGGCGGCTTCGACGAGCTGGTCCATCTCGCCTTGCGTGCGACGCCGCATGACCCAGGCCTCGCCGCCGCGATGCGAGGTCAGGCTGCGTGCGATCATCTCGAGCTGCGGGTGCCAGGGCTGGTTGGTGTAGAGCAAAAGGCTTCCCGGCTGCATGGCGCGGGCGAGCCCACCGAGCGAGCGGGCGATCATCGCATTGTCCGAGAACAGCTCGTAAAGGCCGGAAACGATGGCGAGGTCGGGCGCTGGATCGGCGCCGGCGAGCATGTCGGCATCGAAAGCGTCCGCACGCTGGAACGAGACATCAGCCGGCAATTGCCGCTCAGCGATCAGCTTGCGGCCAAGCTGGACGTTGAGGTCGGAATAATCCTGCAGGCGAACGCTCGCTGGCTGGTCGGGGCTCTTCGCGATGGCATCGAGAACATAGCGGCCATGGCCGGCGGCGATGTCGAGAATGTGCGCCGGCCGACCAGCGGCCTTGAGCGTCGCCAGGCAAGAGCCGATGAGCTCTTCGAGATGCAGCTTGCGCTGGCGGATGCCGCGCCAGCCGATGGCTTCCAGGAAAATGCGGTCGACGACGCGGCCAAGAGGTGTAAGACCCCGCGCGTCGTTCTCGTAGACGTAATCCAGCGTCGAGCCGGAATCGAAGCCGGTGGCGATGCCGGTCTTCATGCCCTGCGAGACCCAGGCGCCCATGCGGATGGAGGCACGGCTGAATGCCCAATAGAGACCTTTGGGCGACAACAGATCGAGCGGCGAGGCAAGCCTGTCGGCCTCGTCGCGGGTGTAGCCCGCAATATCCGCCTGCTTCAGGTCGACCGGCGCGTCCGGTGCCGCGAACTGCCTGGCCAGGAACGGCCGGATCAGCTCGAGGGCTTGCGCCCGGTCGCGTTCGCCCAGCGTGTCGTGAAAGAAGCCCGGCAGCACATGGCGTTCCTTGGCGCGGCTGCCGAGATTGACGAAGAACTCGTGCTGCGGGCCGTGGCGCACCACCCAGTCGCTGCCCGAAAGCAGAAGCTGGGTCGGCACGCGGATGGCGCGGGCGTCAGCGACGATGCGTGCGGCATGCTGGTAGAGTTCGACCAGGATGTTGGAAGCGATCGGCCGCGTGATCAGCGGATCGCTCTCGAAGGAGGCGATGCGCACGGGATCATGGGTCAGGAATTTCGCCTTGACGTAGGAATTGACGAAAAAGCGGCCCTTGATCTTCTGCCAGAGCGCGATGCCCTCCTTGGCGAAGGGTACGTAGAGTTTCACCGAGAAGGCCGGTGAAGCCAGCACCATGGCGCGCAGCTTGGGCGCATAGTCATGCACCCAGGCGGCGGCAAGCACGGCGCCGAAGGATTGCGCGATCAGCGCGATATCCCCAGTGGCGAAGCCATCCCTGGCGGCAATCTCGCGCATGAAGCAGTCGATGTCGCGCACCAGCGCCGAGAAGGACGGGGCATAGCCGCGCTCGCCGGACGAACGGCCATTGCCGCGGGCATCCCAGGCATAGAAGGCGTGGTCCGGCATCTGCAATTCGTCGACGAGATGGGCCATGCGGCCGCCATGCTCGTGGCCGCGATGGAACAGCACCACCGCGCCTTTGGCATCGGCCGAAGCCGCAGGCCAGAATCGGTAGAAGATCTCCGCCCCGTCATGGCTGCGGAAGACCCGCTCCTGCGCTTGCCGCGCAAGGCTTTGCGTGGCCGCGGCGGCGATCGGTTCGTGCATCATGGTCTTTTCCCTCTGGCGGCCCAATGGCGGCATGGCGAGCCTCGATGCTCAGCTGGCGCTGCCAATAAGGCCAGCGCGTATCCGGTTTATGGCGGTCAGCAGCGAAAGCGTTGCCATGGCCGGAAACACAAACGGTGCTATCGATGCCGGCCAGAGCCCGGCGGCGCACAGCACGGCGACCACACCGAGCGCCAGCGCTCTGTCGCTCTTGCCGAATGGCCCGGCATAGTTGCGTCCGATCTTGGCGGCAATGCCGAGCACGCCGGCGAATTCGGTCAACACGGCCGATATCGCGAAGGCGATGACGCCCCATGCGCCAAACTCCGGAAAGACGGCAAAAGGCAGTATCAGCGCGAGGTCCGAAACGACGTCGCACAACTCGTTCAGATACATGCCGAGCGTCGACGCCTGCCCATGTTCCCGCGCCAGCATGCCATCCACGGCATTCAGCGCCATGCGCACGAACATCACCGCGGGGATCAGCAACAGCAGCCAGCGCCATTCGTGCCAGATCGCAATGGCCGCGCCGGCGGTTATCGACATCACGGCCGCCAGGATGGTTATGCTGTTTGCGGTGACCCCGATTGCCGCCAGCCGATTGACCAGCGGCCGCAGTCGACCCTGGAAGGCCGGCTTGAGAGCGTAGAGCGTCGGCATTTTCGTGATCCCCCGATCCTGACCAACGGCTGTACATCAATATGTCAGACCCGACCAGCATGACGTGGCGGAGCGGCGAAGCCGGCTGGCATGGCGACAGGCGATCACCAATCGGTAACCATGCCATGCATCGCATGACTGTCGTGCATATCTGCCGGCTTCTTATGCAACGCGGCATCTTGAATAGTGAGCACGCTTATTATATATCCCGCTCATGGTTTCCGATGGCATCGACAGATTGGGCTTCTTGATTCATGACGTGCAGCGCCTGATGCGCAAGCGCTTCGAGGCGAGGGCCAGTGGCTTGGGGCTTTCTTCGGCGCAATGGCGGCTTCTGGTCCGCGTTGCCAAGGAAGACGGCGTCGCGCAGGCACGGCTGGCCGAACTTCTCGAAATCGAGCCGATCAGCGTTTCGCGCCTGGTCGACCGCATGGAGGAGGGAGGCTGGATCGAGCGTCGTGCCGCCGCCGCCGATCGTCGCGTCCGCATGATCTTCCTGACGCCCAAGGCAAGCGATGCCTACGCCGTGATCAAGAGCATTGCCGGAGAAGTCTATGAGGAATCGCTGGTCGGCGTGAAGCCGGAAGCCCGTCGCGTCCTCGTCGAAGGGCTCGAGGCGATGGTCCGCAACCTGACCGACGACGAGACGCCGTCCATTGAAAAAGTGAAGAATACAGAAGGCGCAGCAGCATGAACGCGGTGGCCAAGATAGACAAGAACACGACCGAACTGGAGATGGAAGCGCAGGCGCAGCCGGCCGCGGCCCCGTTGGCGGTTGCTCCCCCAGTGCAGCCGGCCTCGGCGCCGGTGAAGAAAAATCGCCGGCTGGGCCGCCTTCTGCTGATGGTTGCGCTGCCCGCGGCACTCGCTGTCGGGGGCGGCTACGTCTGGGTCACCGGCGGCCGCTACCAAGAGACCGAGAACGCCAACCTGCAGCAGGCCAAGGTGTCGATCGCTTCCGACACGGCAGGCCGCATCGTCAAGGTCGACATCTTCGATAACCAGCTGGTCAAGCAGGGTGACGAGCTCTTTGCCATCGACCCCGAGCCATACCGGATCGCGCTGGCGCAGGCCGACGCGGCGGTGGCGGGCGCGCGTCTCAATGTCGAGCAGCTGCGCGCGGCCTATGGCCAGTCGATGGCTCAGCAGAAGTCCGATGCCAGCCAGGTCGTCTTCGCCCAGTCTCAGTTCGACCGCGCCGCCGATCTTGCCCAGAAGGGCATCAACGCCAAATCGTCGCTGGACGAGGCCAAGAACGATCTCGACAAGGCCAAGCAGCAGCTGGCCGTTGCCGAGCAAGGCATCATCAGCGCCAAGGCAGCCCTTGGCGGCAATCCCGATATCGAGACCGACAAGCACCCGACCGTGATGGCCGCGCTCGCCGCGCGCGACAAGGCGGCCTACGACCTGGCGCAGACCACGGTCAAGGCGCCGGCGGACGGCATCGTCAGCCAGGCCTCGTCGTTCAAGGTCGGCCAGTATGTCGGTTCCGGCACGCCGCTGTTTTCACTGGTCGAGACCGGCGACACCTGGATCGATGCCAATTTCAAGGAAACGCAGCTCACCCACATGAAGCCCGGCCAGAAGGCCGAGATCGTGGTCGACACCTATCCAGGGCGCACCTTCGAAGCGACGGTCAAGGCGATCGGCGCCGGCACGGGAGCCGAGTTCTCGCTGCTGCCAGCCCAGAATGCCACCGGCAACTGGGTCAAGGTCACGCAGCGCATCCCGGTTCGTCTCGAATTGACCGATGCGGACGCCAAGATGGCGTTGCGCACCGGCATGAGCGCCACCGTTACCGTCGACACCGGCGTGGCGCGTGGCCTGCCTTCGATCTTCGGTCACGCCACGGCTGGCGAGGCCGCGCAGTAACGTCAGAATGCCGCAGGACCAGCGGCGGAGGTGAATAGCAGGATTGGTCTGATGGGAGGAGCTGGAGGATCAGCGTTTGGGCGCGCCGCGTAGCGGCCTGGCCGAAATCTGAAATCTCCGACGCGGACCCGTCGGTCCTCATGTTTCCGGGCGGCAGGCATCCTCATCAGAGACTTTCAGTCGATGTAACCCCCACATCGACAATCGCGTCCCACCGCGACGAGGGTCTCTCAACGGAAGGCGTTGCCGCCCGGAAACCCCTTGTACACGTTTTTGTTACCTGCTGGAAGTTTCATGCCATGAGCACGCCCGAACCCTTCAAAGAAGTGCCGCATCGCGGCCTGATCACGGTCGCGCTCATGCTGGCGACGATCATGCAGGCGCTCGACACGACGATCGCCAACGTCGCGCTGCCGACCATGACCGGCGATCTCGGCGCCTCACCCGACAACATCAACTGGGTGCTGACCTCCTACATCGTTGCCGCCGCCATCATGACGCCGGTCACCGGCTGGCTGGCCGATCGCTTCGGCCGCAAGGAACTGTTCCTGGGGGCGGTTGTCGGTTTCACCGTGTTTTCGATGCTGTGCGGTATCGCCTGGAGCCTGGAGAGCATAGTGTTCTTCCGGCTGATGCAAGGCGTGTTCGGCGCCGCCATCGTGCCACTGTCGCAAACCTTCCTGCTCGACATCAACCCCAGGGAGCGCCACGGCCAGGCAATGGCCATCTGGGGCGCTGGCATCATGCTGGGGCCAATCCTGGGTCCGACGCTCGGCGGCTGGCTGACCGAAAATTTCAACTGGCGCTGGGTGTTCTTCATCAACCTGCCGGTCGGCATCATCGCCTTCCTCGGTATGGCCGCCTATCTTCCGGCGGTTGCCCGGCGAGTGCGCAGCTTCGATTTCTTCGGCTTCGCCATGTTATCGCTCGGTGTCGGTGCGCTGCAGTTGCTGCTTGACCGCGGCGGCGAGGTCGACTGGTTTTCCTCGGTCGAGATCTGGATCGAGCTTGCTCTTTCGATCACCGGATTCTGGGTGTTCATCATCCACACGCTGACGGCGGAACGTCCTTTCATCGATCCCAAGATCTTCCTCGACCGCAATTTCGTGACCGGGCTGGCATTCATCTTCGTCATGGGCGTGCTGATCCTGGCCTCGATGTCGCTGCTGCCGCCGATGCTGTCGACCATCTTCGGCTATCCGACCGTCACCATCGGTGTCGTGTTGGGGCCGCGCGGTGTCGGCACCATGATTTCGATGCTTGTCGTCGGGCGGCTCATGAGCAGGATCGACGCCAGGATTCTTGTCGTCATCGGCTTTCTGCTCACGGCGCAATCGCTCTACACCATGTCCAGCTTCACGCCACAGATGGACAATTGGCTGATCCTCAGCTCCGGCGTCATCCAGGGCCTGGGGATGGGAATGGTGTTCGTGCCGCTGTCGACCGTCGCCTTCGCCACGCTTGACGTGCGCTTCCGCACCGATGCCACGGCTTTGTTCAGCCTGGTGCGCAATCTTGGCTCATCCATCGGCGTGTCGGTCGTGACGGTTCTGATGGTGCGCAACACGCAGGTCAACCACACCGAGCTTTCGGCCTTCATCAACCCATTCAATCCGAATCTGTGGGCGGTCTCTCCAGCCGCCGCGAGCGGCGATCCCATGGCGCTCTCACAGGTCGATCGCATGGTCAATCTCCAGGCGATGATGATCTCCTACGTCAACGACTTCAAAATGCTCATGGTGATGACGCTGCTTGCCATTCCGTTTGTTTTCCTGCTGCGCAAGCCGAAGCAGGCGCCTGCCGGCGGCGCGCCGGCAGCGCATATGGACTAGCTTTCCATCCTATTTCCCGAGCACCAGGCTCCAGTAACGGAGCTTGCTGTCGCCGCCGTCGCGCACATAGGCAAGGCCGAAGCGGGTGAAGCGCGGGTCGAGCATGTTGCGGCGATGGCCGGGCGAATGCACCCAGATGTCGAACAGCTTCTCAAGATCGAAACGGCCCTCGGCGATGTTCTCCGCCGCGGCACCGGAAATTCGATTGTCCCTGACGCGCGAGGCGAAATCCTTGCCCCAGCCGGTGGTGTGGCTCATGCGGCGGCGCTGCGCCATGTAGCCGGCCTGCTGCAGGGCGGCCTGTTCGAGCTGCCGGTCGGGGACAAGCGGCGCGAGCCCGGCCGAGGCGCGGATACTGGCCAGCGTGCCGGTGGCGGAGGAGGAGACCCCGGCGCCTTCGCCGGTCGGCAGCGAAACGGTACTGCAGGCGGCGAGCCCGGCAAGGGCGGCGAGGCCGGTCAACACCATGCGCCTGTTCAGATTCGGCATCGGGTGGGTTTCGATTTTCGCTATGGTCATGCCCCTGAGATAACGTCGATCATGGCTTTTGCCGGGCAGGCGGCGAAAATCGAAGATGTTAGGCGGCAGTATCGAGATCTGCGTCCGAGGAACCGCGCATCCGGTCGTCTTCCGTATGCACCCACCACGAGCCCAGCGCGTCGATGAGCGGTACAAGCTTGCGGCCAGGCGCCGTGAGGTCATAGTCGACCCGCAGCGGATAGCCCGAGCGGGCCGTTCGCCTCACGATACCGGCGTCCTCGAGCTTGCGCAGTTCCAGAGCCAGAATGCGGTGCGACACGGTGGGGTTGTCGCGTCTCAGGTCACTGAACCGCTTGGTCCCGTCCTTCAGATAATAGAGCAGCAGCGTGGGCCAGCGGCCGCTGAGCACGCGCATGGTCTCTTCGATCGGGCAGCGTGAGACGACGTCTTTCATGGGCGGATCCTGGTTACAGAATTGTGCGTAATTTACATGGGACGACCAGCGTTTAGGGTCAAGTTTCGCTGCGCGGCGTGATCTCCTCAATCACGGAAGAAAACAAATGGAACCTATCCTGCTTTATGGCTTCCCGGCGGGAAGCTCGATGGGGCTCGTCGCTGCCTTCGAACGCGTCGGGCAACCCTATCGCCTGTGCCGCGTCGACATGCTCACTGAGATGAAAAACGATGCCTATGCCAGCATCAACGACCGTCAGGAAACGCCGGTGCTGATCACCGACGAAGGCCGGGTGCTCACCGAGACAATGGCCATCGCCGCATGGCTCGAAGCCCGCGACACACAGCGTCGCATCAGCTTCGAACCGCGCACGCCGCAAGCCGACCGCATGCACCAGTTGATGGCCTTCGTGAACACCGGTTTCACCGCCGCCTTCAGCCCGCTCTGGGTGGCATTGGAAATGGCGGCGGATGAACCCGCGCTGAAGGCGACCTTGCGGGAGTTCGGCCGCAAGGCCGTTGCGGAACGTCATGATCGGCTCGAGGCGATGATCGCCGGTACGGATTTCCTGGTCGGCGACGGGCTGACTCTTGCCGATACCACGCTGATCGGCGTGGCACGCTGGGCGGAATTTCACCAGGCGATCGACGGCGCTGCCTATCCCAAGCTGGCCGGATTGCGCCTTCGCATCGAAGCCGATCCGGCCGTGCGTTATGCCCTGGCTGTCGAGGATGGCGAACAACCCGCCGGTTCTGGCGCCTGCCTTGGCCACGTCCCCCTGACTGAGGTGATCGATCGCTTCGCTGCACCGGCGCAATCGTAGCGATACCCCATTTTCAACCAGGATGTGCCTTTGTGAGAGGCACTGATCTGCCGGAGTGCGGTCGCCGCACTCCGGCATTGTTAAACGCGACCGCCATTTTTCTCAACGCGACCGCTTGGGCCGCCTGTCGTTTCTCATTTCACCAGAGTGATCATCCGATCGGCATACATTGTGCGATTTCCAAGCGCCGCCGCGCAGTCCGACTTGACGGACGAGTTTCCGGTCATCTGTATCGTATTGCCGACAAGCCTGAGACAGTTGCCCTGGGCGCTCATATCAGAGTTGCCGGCGTAGGAAATGGGCGCGTCCGGCGCGTAGATAAAACCGCTGATCACGGAATTTGCGCCGCCATTCAATGTCAGAGCAGACGTGTTGCCGTGATCCTGAAAAATGGTGATACCGGCATAAGGGCCGCTGGTGGGCGGGGAAAGGTTCACCTTCTCATTGGCATTTATGTAGATCTGAGCGCTTTCCATGAGGAATATGGTCACGCCCTGGCCAGTCAGGCTGCCGTTTCCCCCTGGCTTTATGGTGGTGCCGCGCATGATGTAGACGCCCGGATTAAGCGTGATGTTTCCCGACAATGTCTTGTCGCAATAAGTGCCTGGCGACAGCGTGTAGGTTTTGCCGTTCGGGACCGGCAAACACAATGTGTAAGGGGGAGGAACGACGTCGGCCAGCGGATCAAAGGATGCGTACCGATGTTCGTGCGGCGTTCCGCAGGCGAGACTGGCGCTGGGTGGCAACAGCCCGCTGGTGCCGCCGACAGTTGAGACACAGCCCGCTGAAACCAGGGCGGAGCCGCCCCTGTTCACGGAATCGGGGGCGTCCGAGTTCGCCGCGATCACACAATTGTCCATCGAGACGTTGGTCGAGCCCTGCAGGTTCACGGCGGCGGACGCATGCGGATCGAGCGCCAGCACGCAGACCTGCGCGCCAGGCTTTATCTTGACCGAGGCCGAGCGGTAGGCCTGCCAGGGGGCCGAGGCGCTGATGAAGCTTGGGCGGCTTATGCTGGACGACAGCGAGATAAAGTAGGCGCTTGGGCTGCCGCTTGCCGTTGCCGCGAAAGCGGAGACGCTGCCCAGATATTCCTGCTGGTCGGCCACGCTCATATTGGCGGCGAAGAATTGCAGCCCAAGCTGCTGGACATCGCCGGCCGCCATATCGGGAGAGAACTTCGTGCCGATGGCGAGCCCCGCCGCGTCAAGCGAGTTCTGTAGTTGCGAGGCGTCATGGCTCGTGCCGATCAGATCAACGGCGCCGGCCAAACCAATCATTATCGGCAGCATCCCGATGGCGGTCGTTATGGCAAAGTTGCCACGCTCGGAAGACCAGAAGCCTTTCAATGCGAACATAGTTCCTCGCCGAACTTCGTAAAGCTCAGGTGATACGCCAAAGATCCCTACGAGCAATTTAAGTAAATGCTAAAATTCGTAAATGCTAAAATGCAGCACAATGATTGGTCAAAATGAATGACCGCCAAGGTACGCCATATGAGAGGCCATACGGAGAGTTGAACACTACGAGGAGTTGCTCCCCAGGCAATTGACGCGGCGACAATCGCCGCCAACTCTGCTATCGTGCCTCTCGTTCTTGAAGTGGCAGCTCTGGCGGCCATCCTGGCGGTGACCGCCCCGACACACGGGAGGAAGGTTATGGCCGGCTTTCATGTCATGGCGGACGCACGTGGAATGCATGTGCAGCCAACGGTGCGCCGCATCACCACGTCGGACCTTTGGGATGCGCTGCGCCTCGGCGTCGAGGATTTCTGGGCAAAACCTTCGCACTATGTGTTCCTGTGCTTGATCTATCCCATCGTCGGCCTGATCCTGACGCAGTGGACGTCCGGGGCCAACGCCATCCAGCTCATCTATCCCCTGATGTCGGGTTTCGCGCTGGTCGGGCCCTTTGCGGCGCTCGGCCTTTACGAGATCAGCCGCCGGCGCGAACTCGGCATGAACACCTCCTGGCGGCACGCGTTTGATGTGCGGCGCTCGTCCGCGGTTCCGTCGATCGCCGTCATCGGCATCATGCTGGTGGCGCTGTTCCTGTTATGGCTCTACACCGCGCAATCGATCTACACCGGCCTGTTCGGCGACCAGCCGCCGGCCTCGATCGGTGGCTTCATCCGCGACGTGCTGACCACCAGCAAGGGCTGGACGCTGATCCTTGCCGGCAATGCCGCGGGCTTTGTCTTTGCCGTAATCGTGCTCGCCACCACCGTGGTTGCCTTCCCGCTGCTGCTCGACCGTGACGTCGGCGCCGTTTCGGCGATCGAGACCTCGGCCCGGGCGGTAATGGCCAACCCGCTGCAGATGGCGCTGTGGGGCTTGCTGGTCGCCGTGCTTCTGGTGATCGGTTCCATCCCGCTGTTTGCCGGGCTAGCCGTCGTCATGCCGGTGCTCGGCCATGCCACCTGGCATCTCTACCGCAAGGTGGTCGAGCCCGAGCGGGCGCAGCAGACAAGGCGGCCGATGTAGGGTGCGCTGTCGCTAACTTCTTGCAATCACTCAACGACGATAGGCCGTTCAGCGATTGAGCTGGGAAACATCACCGCCCCAAAACGCGGCGCGCGGTCTTGACCGGGCGCTTTCCAGGAAGGCGACAATGATTGGATGCGGGTGCTGCTTTGTCGACGTCAGCTGCGGCACGAAGAGCGTGGCAAGGTAGAATGGGTGGGATGGCAGCAGGAGGACGCGAGCCTCGCCATTCGAATCCCTGCCGACAATGTGAAAGCCGCCGGCGTCCAGTTCTTTCTGGTAGGCTGGATTGATGCCGAAGTTGCAATAGTAGCGCTCTTTCGTGTTCGTTTGTCCATAAATCCGCGCTGCCCGGCTCCCTCGCGTCAGAAATACGTCCATGGTTTGCCCAACGAGTGAACAGGTCAGCTGTGTGACGAACAGGGTGGAAGCATAGGGATCGTATTCCGCATGCTCGGCGTCCTGGAAACCCAGCACGTTGCGGGCATATTCGACGACCATATGCTGGCAACCGCCGCAGGTTCCCAAAGCAGGAATTTCGTTTTCCCTGGCATGCCGGATGGCATTCAGAGCGCCATTCATGCTCCTGTACGGGCTGCCTGGAGCGATCCAGATCGCATCAAAAGGTGCCAGCTTGTCGCTGACCCCGGTGATCAGTTCTTCGGTCGAAATCCACTGGTGTTCGTACTGGATACCGAGCGTGGACCCGGCATGATCCAGCGCTTCGTCCATCTTGGCGTGTGGTTCGAAAGATGGCGTGTATTCACCGATCAGCGCCAATGCGAGTCGTTGTGTCATGAGAGCTCCTATGAATTGAAGTGAGCTTCCAGATGCGTTATCGGAGATGCATAAGTAAAATGCATTCGGATGATATCTATCATGACTATCACTAATATCACTCTCGGTCAGCTGCGGGTCCTGACCATGATTGTCGAAGACGCGAGCTTTTCGACGGCCGCTACGCGGATCGGCATGACGCAGTCGGGCGCAAGCCAGGCGATGAGAAGCCTTGAAGGCGTTCTTGGAGTGAAGCTTCTGGTTCGCGGCAAGAACGGGGTGTTTCCGACGGAAATTGGACAAGCAGTGCTTCAGGATGCGCGAGAGGCCGTTCTGGCCATCGAGCGAATCCAGCAAAGGAGCGCCGCAGCTTCAGGCGCTCAGACCGGGCGGTTGCGCATTGGAAGCGTGGCAAGCGCGGTAGAGCGTTTGCTGCCGCAAATACTTGCCCGCTTCCAGCGGCTTTTCCCCGGCGTCGAACTGGTTTTGCTGGAAGGAACCGATCATGAGGTTCTGGAATGGGTTGAAACAGCAGTCGTTGACGTCGGCCTGACCTCCGAACAATCAGCCGAAACTGTCGGGGATGTAGTCCTGGAGGATGATTTCGTCTTTCTTGCTGCTTGCGACCACCCGCTAGCAGCGACGGCGCGCGTCAAATTGTGCGACCTGGCCGACGAGAATTTCATCATGTCGGGCTCTGGTTGCGAGCCGGTCATCCGTCAGCTCTTCGCATCCGTGAACATCTCGCCTAAGGTTGTCCTTACGGTTCGCGATACGGCTGCCCTGGTGGAAATGGTGTCGCAGGGGATCGGTGTGACACTGATGCCTGAGCTTTCCACTCCGGAAGGAGACGCTCGCGTGTGTCGAATTCCCATTGTTCCTTGTGTTCAGAGGCGGCTGCTCGTTGTCAGTCTGGCAAGGGCCAATCGTTCGCCAGCCGCGGAGAAATTCGTGCAGCTGCTGGCGCCCTGACGTTTCTAGCTCAGCTCGCGATCATCGTCCAAGGCGAATTCAGCGCTGCGCCTCTGTCGCCATCTTCAGCGCAAGTGCCGCCAGCACGGTGCCCATCATCCAGCGCTGGATGACCAGCCACAAAGGCCGTCCGGCGAGAAAGGTGGCGATCGAGCCGGCCGTCACCGCGATGACGGCATTGACGCTGAGACTGATCGAGATCTGCGTCGCGCCGAGCACCAGAAGCTGCGACAGGACGTGGCCTTTGCCGGGGCTGATGAACTGCGGCAACAGCGACAGATAGAGCACGGCCACCTTCGGATTGAGCAGATTGGTCATCAGGCCCATGGCAAACAGTTTGCGCGGCCGGTCCCTCGGCAGGTCGCGCACCTGGAACGGCGAGCGTCCGCCCGGCTTCACCGCCTGCCAGGCCAGCCACAGCAGATAAAGCACACCGGCAAAGCGCAGCGCGTCATAGGCGTAGGGCACGGCGAGCAGCAGCGCGGTGATGCCGAATGCCGCCGCCAGCACATAGAAGACAAAGCCGAGTGCCACGCCGCCAAGCGAGATGAGCCCCGCCTTCGGCCCCTGCGACAGGGAACGCGAGATCAGATAGATCATGTTGGGGCCAGGCGTCAGCACCATGCCGAGGCAGACCAGCGCGAAGGCGAGATGATTGGCTGTTTCGGGCATCTGTTCTTCCCCAGCGCGCCGCGAATGGACGCGCGATCCGGCAGGCGGCCAACATGTGCCTGTCCCGGCAGGCGCGCGCAAGTGCATGGCGGCGCCAGCCGTTGTTCCAGCTAGCCGCCGGTGCCTACGGATCAGCCGACGATGCGCAGGTTCGACAGTTCGTTGCCGATTTCCTTGAAATCGTTCGACAAGCTGGCGCCGGTGGCGTTCCAGAACAGTTTTGCCGGCTTGCTCGCGTCCGTCGGATCCTTGCGGAAGCGCGAGTTCGACGAGCAGGATTTCAGCGCCTCGATCGCCTGCTGGTCGGCGATTTTAGTCGTCGACAGATCGAGCGCTACCGTCATCACCATGATGTTGGCCGCCTTGGCGTTGTTGCAAAGCGTCGCCATCTGCTCGTTGAGCGCGTTGGTGTAATTGCCGTTCGAATAATCGAATTGGCCAATGGTGCTCGATGTGCCCATGAACAGGCGGCCCACCGACGTGCCGTTGTAGCCGGGTTTGAGATAGCCGAAGGACGCGTAGGTCGACTTCGAATCGGCGGGGTCGGAATAGCCGAGCGAGGAAGGCGTGTAGTAGGTGTTGGCGCCGTCGGTCAGCACGATCACGACCTTGTCGTTGCCCCTCTCGGTTTCCGGGCGTCCTTGCGTGAAGGGCTCGCCGCTCGAAACCACGCGCCATCCCCAGGCCATGCCTTCGGGAACATTGGTGCCGCCATCGGGCTTCATCAGGTCGATCGCGGCCTTGATCGCCGTGAGCCCAGTGGCAACGCTGACATCGGTCAGCGGCGTGATCGGGTTGGTGGAGCAGCTGTAGTTCGGCCCGTTGCCGGCGGCCAGCGCCGGCGCATTGATCGGCCGCGGCTGGAAATATTTGGCCATGTTGCGCAACCGGGATTGGCCGGTGCTGCTTGTCGGGTCGTCATTCCACCAGCTGTTCACGGCGCCGTAGGTCGTCGGCGTGGCCTCATCGGGATCTTGGGTGAGCCTCCAATGATTGCCGGGTTCGTCGGGGGCGAACATCGGCACGAACATCGTCGCCGGATCGCCAACCCCTATGCCGGTGTTCGCCGAGCCGCCTGACGGCGCCGCGTCGTTGACATTGTAGGGATAGGGCCGGGCCTCGACGCAGCCCTGCCAACTGGCGAATGGACCATAGGAATCGATGTAGTCGTATTCGTCATGGCTTCGTTTGCAGGTGTTGTTCGAGTTGTATTCGTCGCAAACCACGCGCTTGCTGTTGGTGACACGCTCATGGTTGGTGACGACCTTCATGTCTCGGTAGAGCGAAAACCGGGTCAGCATCTGGCCTTCGTCGGTACCCCATCCGGTGCCGCGCTTGTACCAGATACCGTTGATCTGCTGGGCGTATTTGTCGACCGCGTTCAGCGTCGACCAGTCGAAATTCTCGTTCGATACCGGCGACAGTCCTTCGGTGTCCATCCAGGGCGCGTTACCGTTGCCGGGTCCGACATTGACCGAGGCGGCAAACGGCACGAGGCCGAACTGCACCGGCCTGTCGACCTGCTTGATCATCGCCGCCTGCTGGGCCAGCGTGTCGACCAGCTGTTTGGCCGCGGTCTTGAGAAGGTCGATCCGCGTTTGCCCCGAGCCCGTTCCGGTCTTGGTCATCGACCCGGAATTGTCGAGCACCAGGGCGACTTCAAGAGTGTTCTTCAGCCGCACTTCCGAGGTGACGTTGAAGCTGATCCTCTGGTTGGCGTCGGTTTCGGATTTGCCGACGAGCTGACCGAAAACCGGATAGAAATAGGGCTTGTAGTCAAGCCGCGCGCCCATCTTGAGCAAGCCCCCGCCGGCGGTGTTGCTTGGCATGGTGACGCTGAGCGTCGTGTTGGCGGGGTTGATCTTGTTGAGGTTGGCATTGAAGAAATCGAGCGCATAGGCTCTCAACTGGTCGTCGGTAGCACCTTCCGTCAGCCGGCGCGCCGTGGCGAAGTTTGCGGCATCGAGCGCATTCGAAACCGCCTGTTTTTCGCGGCTCATCTCGGTGAAGTCGACGGCTATCGCCAGGGCGCCCATGAGCGGAACCATCGCGACGACGGTCATAAGAGCATAGTTGCCGCGTTGGTCGCGGCAGAACTGACGCCAAAGTCCATGCATGTCTTGCAGCGGCCCCCGCCGGCGGATTCTCGATCGATGCCAGCTTTCCACAAAACGCTGAAGGCCGTGTTTGGGAAATCGCTCGATTGCCGGGGCAGCGTTTCACCAACCGCTAACCAATCGTGCCTGGCGAAAGCTGGTGACAGGCCGGGGCGGTTCGGCTAATCCGAACCGGCTGCGGCGAACCGTCGGTCGCAGCGACGCAACGATCATGACTGAAGGAAACGGCATGGCGGATTCGCCTGAAATCATCGGCTCGCTCGAAGACGTGTCGAAGGCCTATTCGGCAATCCTGTGCGACGTCTGGGGCGTGGTGCACAATGGTGAAACGCATTTCCCGGTGGCGGCCTCGGCATTGGCAAGGGCTCGAGAGGCGAAAATCCCCGTCGTCCTGATCACCAATTCGCCGCGCAGAAGTGCCGATGTCGTGGCGCAGATGAACGCGATCGGTGTTCCACCGTCAGCCTACGACCGGGTGGTTACCTCAGGCGACGTGACGCGGGATCTGATCGCCGAAGGGCCGCGCAAGATTTTCCATATCGGCGCCGACCGGGACTTCACCCTCTATGAAGGTCTCGATGTCAAGCTTGTCGAGGAGTTCGAGGCGTCCGGCGTCGTCTGCACCGGCCTGTTCGACGATGAGGTCGAGAAGCCCGAGGATTACACCGAGCTCCTGCGGCGGCTGCGCGCCAGGAACCTGCCTTTCATCTGCGCAAATCCCGACATCGTGGTCGAGCGCGGCGAACGCATGATCTGGTGTGCCGGCGCGCTGGCGCGTGACTATGCCCAGCTTGGCGGCCGCACATTGATCGCTGGAAAACCATACGCGCCGATCTACAATCTCGCGATGAAGGAGGTCGCCGAGATTCTTGGCCAGCCGGTCGAGCGCGGCCAGGTGCTGGCCATCGGCGACGGCATGATGACCGATGTGAAGGGCGCCGCCGACAATGGCTTCGATGTTCTTTATGTCTCCGGCGGAATCCATGCCCGCGACTATGGCGATACCCTGTACCCGGACCCGGCAAGACTGGCGGCGTTCCTGGAAAAGCATGGCTATGGTCCGGTGGCCGTCATTCCCAGACTTCGGTAGGTGACGATGGCAGCCTTCCAACGCATCCTGGCAACTGCGCCGCTTCCCGCCGACCTGCGCGGCGGCGTGGTGGCGATCGGCAATTTCGATGGCGTCCATCGCGGCCATCAGGCGGTGCTCGAGCGGGCCTCTGCCGAGGCCGGACGGCGTGGAGTGCCGGCCCTGGTGCTGACATTCGAACCGCATCCGCGCAAGATCTTCAGGCCTGATATCCCGTTGTTCGTGCTGACGCCGCCGCCGATGAAGGCGCGGCTCCTGTCGCTGCTGGGCTTCGCCGCCCTCGTCGAGCAGCCGTTCACGCGCGACTTCGCCTCGCTGTCGGCGGAAGCGTTCGTGACGGATGTGCTGGAAAGAAATCTTGGCATTACCCACGCCGTGACCGGGTTCGATTTCCATTTCGGCAAGGATCGTCAAGGCGGCCCGGCCTACCTGATGGCGGCCGGCCAGCGTCACGGCTTCGGCGTCACGCTCGTCGACGCCTTCCGGGACGAGGGCGCCGAGGTGGTGTCGTCCAGCCGCATCCGCGGATTGCTGGGCGAGGGCGAGGTGGCTGAAGCCGCCGGTCTGCTCGGCTACCGCTTCACCGTCGAAAGCGAGGTGGTCGGGGGACAGCAGCTTGGCCGCACCCTTGGCTTTCCAACCGCGAATATGAGGCTGTCGGCTGAAGCCGCACTCAAAGAAGGAATCTATGCCGTCCGCTTCCGCCGCGCCGACGGCACGCTTCACGACGGCGTCGCCAGCTTCGGCCGTCGGCCGACGGTCGACGACAATGGCGCGCCGCTGCTTGAAACCTTCGTCTTCGACTTCTCCGAAGACCTCTATGGCGAGGTCTGTCAGGTTTCCTTCTTCAGTTTCCTGCGCCCGGAGGTGAAGTTCGAAGGGCTCGACGCGCTGGTCGCGCAGATGAAGCGCGATGAAGCCGAGGCACGCGCCCTGCTTGCCGGCGTCAAGCCGCTCTCCGATCTCGACGCGGCCATGGCTTTTTGAGTATAGTCGTGATCCCGGCTACTTTTTCAGCGCGAGACCGACGGCGATGAAGGTCCAGCCCTGGAAGATCAGGTCGATCGCAAGGAACAGACCGAGCACCCACAGGCTGTTGACCGGCCAGCCCATGGCGATGATCAGACCTGCAAGGGCGCTGATGACACCGGCGGCGACGATCCAGCCCCAGCCGCGTTCCGGCCGATGGCTGTAGCCGACCCAGGCCCTGAGCACCCCTGACGCGACCAGCGCGATCGCAAGCAGGAACGTCAGCACCGCCGAGGCCAGCAACGGATTGCCGAAAGCGAAGAAGCCGGCAACGGCGTACAGCAGTCCGCTGAGCAGCCAGTAGAAGAAGCGACTCCAGGTCTTGACGCCGAACGCGTGCACGATCTCGATGATACCCGCCATCAGCATCAGCCATCCCACGACGTAGACGGAAGCCACCGTGGCGACGAACAGATTGGCGAAGGCAATGCCGCCGAAGATGAGTAGCAGCACACCGAGCGCGACAAACCATCCCCATTTTGTCCGTGTCTGTTCGATCCCGATTTTCAAGGCGTCGCCATGCAGGGTCATTGTCGCGATCTCCATCGAGGGCTGCGGAATACTGCGCATGGAAGGTAATCCGGGCGCCAGCCAACGTCCAGTCGATGACCGGCAGCCGGATCGCGGCAAAGCGCGAGCGTATGTCTCGGGTTTAAATCAAATTTTACCAAACGGCCGTCAAAGCTGTCATCGGCAATCATATGCGTTGTGTTAGTGGAGTGGCCATGAGTTCGGTAGGAAGAATCTCTCTTGTGTTGGCCGCTGCGGTGCTGGGTGGGACGGGCGCTGCCAATGCGGGCGAGGGCAGCTGGCTGTCCGGCGACTGGTATCTGACC
Source organism: Mesorhizobium sp. M0011 (assembly GCF_040324155.1). Lineage (NCBI taxonomy): Bacteria > Pseudomonadati > Pseudomonadota > Alphaproteobacteria > Hyphomicrobiales > Phyllobacteriaceae > Mesorhizobium > Mesorhizobium sp. M0011. The sequence goes on from NZ_JAMYVQ010000013.1 coordinate 52,963, forward strand.
GTTGGCGCCACCGGCATGGTCGCGCCGAATTTCGAGGGCGGCAAGAAGTACCTGCTCAGCGCCTCGCCGATCATTTCACTGGGCAAGGCCGGACCGGCGGCACGCTTTGTCTCGCGCAACGACAACATCTCGCTGGCGCTGGTCGACGATGGCGGTGTCCGCGCCGGCCTGACCGGCAAGTTCCTGTTTTCCCGCGACGATGACAACGCCGATGAGCTGAAGGGCCTCGATCCGGTGCGCTGGGGCGGCGAAGTCGGCGGCTTCTTCGAATTCTATCCGACGGACTGGCTGCGCGCCCGCGCCGAGCTGCGCCACGGCATTCGCGCCCACAACGGCTTTGTCGCCGACATTGCCGCCGACGCCTTCTACGATGTGACGCCAACCGTCAGGATTTCGGGAGGACCGCGTGTTTCCTTCGCCTCAGGCAACTATTTCGACGCCTATTATGGCGTCAACGCGCAGGAAGCGGTGGCCTCCGGCTTGAGCGAATATCATCCCGGTGGCGGGCTGAAGTCGACCGGCCTCGGCGGCGCTATCACCTGGAAGGTGACCGAGCCGATGACTGCCAGCCTGTTTGGCGAATATTCGCGCCTGATGGGACCGGCGGCCGATTCCAGCCTGGTCAAGGAGCGTGGCGACCGCAACCAGTTTATGATTGGCGTGTCGACCACCTACCGCTTCGATTTCACGATGTAGGTGAATCGAACGAGAGACGCTTTATTCCTGCGTCTATCTCCGCTAAAAGCCCACCAATGACGAGCTTTTCGCGCCTTCGCGTGCTGACGATACGAATTACCGGCCCGGTGTTCCGGGCGGCCTGAGGGTCGCCGGAACCGCCGGGAATTCTGCGCGCGGCCTCTCGCGCTTTTTCCAGATCATCAGGCATGTCGCCCAAAAGTGGCCCCGGTTTTGGGAAAACGACATGCGCAAAAGTATAGTTCAACGCCCGAGCTCTTTTGCCGCCGGGCAATGCACATGGCAGACCAATGACCGATACAACTGAAACGATCGACTATTCCAAGACGCTTTACCTGCCGCGGACGGATTTCCCGATGCGTGCCGGCTTGCCGGAGAAGGAGCCGCTGCTGGTCAAGCGCTGGCAGGACATGGATCTCTACCGCAAGCTGCGCGAGAGCGCTGCCGGCCGCACGAAATACGTGCTGCATGACGGCCCGCCCTACGCCAACGGCAACATCCATATCGGCCACGCGCTGAACAAGATCCTCAAGGACGTCATCACCCGCTCGTTCCAGATGCGCGGCTACGACTCGAACTATGTGCCCGGCTGGGACTGCCACGGCCTGCCGATCGAGTGGAAGATCGAGGAGCAGTACCGCGCCAAGGGCAAGAACAAGGACGAGGTGCCGGTCAACGAATTCCGCAAGGAATGCCGTGAGTTCGCCGCGGGTTGGATCACTGTGCAGGGGGCCGAGTTCCAGCGCCTCGGCGTCATCGGCGACTTCAAGAACCCCTATACGACGATGGCTTTCCATGCCGAGTCGCGGATCGCCGGCGAGCTTTTGAAATTCGCCATGTCGGGCCAGCTCTATCGCGGCTCCAAGCCGGTGATGTGGAGCGTGGTCGAGCGAACGGCGCTGGCCGAGGCCGAAATCGAGTACCACGACTATGAGAGCGACACGATCTGGGTGAAGTTTCCGGTCGCTAGCCTGGTTCGCCCCATCGACGATGGCGAGACCAAGCTGACCGAGGGCGCGCTCGATCTGCTGCAGGCTCATGTCGTCATCTGGACGACGACGCCGTGGACGATCCCCGGCAACCGTGCCGTCAACTATTCGCCGCGCATCAACTATGGCCTCTATGAGGTCACGGCAGCCGAGAACGCATTCGGCCCGCAGCCGGGTGAAAAACTGATCTTTGCCGACGCGCTGGCCGAAGACTCCTCGGCCAAGGCCAAGGTCACCTTGAATCGTCTCCGCAGCGTTTCGGCGCAAGAGCTTGGAAGCCTTACGCTTTCGCATCCGCTCAAGGGTTTTTGCGGCGGCTACGACTTTGCCGTTCCGATGCTCGCCGGCGACCACGTCACCGACGATGCCGGCACCGGCTTCGTCCACACCGCGCCCGGTCATGGCCGCGAGGACTTTGACGCCTGGATGGATGCGGCGGTGGATCTGCGCGCACGCGGCATCGATCCCGCCATCCCGTTCACCGTCGACGATGGCGGCTTCTTCACCAAGGACGCGCCGGGGTTCGGCCCCGACCGCGAGGGTGGACCGGCACGCGTCATCGATGACAATGGCAAGAAGGGCAACGCCAACCAGGCCGTCATCGACGAGCTGATCAAGCGCAACGCGCTGTTCGCGCGTGGCCGGCTGAAACACTCCTATCCGCATTCATGGCGGTCTAAAAAACCGATCATCTTCCGCAACACGCCGCAATGGTTCGTCTACATGGACAAGGACCTCGGCGATGGCTCGACGTTGCGCAGCCGGGCGCTCAAGGCCATCGACGACACCCGCTTCGTGCCCGCCGCAGGCCAGAACCGCATCCGCGCCATGATCGAGGAGCGCCCGGACTGGGTGCTGTCGCGCCAGCGCGCCTGGGGCGTGCCGATCGCCGTGTTCGCCGATGCCGACGGCAATGTGCTGAAGGACGAGGCGGTCAACCAGCGCATCATGGACGCCTTCGAGCAGGAAGGCGCCGACGCCTGGTTCGCGGCTGATGCCAAGGAGCGTTTCCTTGGCAATCACGACACTTCGAAGTGGAAGCAGGTGATGGATATCCTCGACGTCTGGTTCGATTCGGGCTCGACGCATGCCTTCACGCTGGAGGATCGTCCTGACCTGAAATGGCCGGCCGACGTCTATCTCGAAGGCTCCGACCAGCATCGCGGCTGGTTCCATTCGTCGCTGCTGGAGAGCTGCGGCACCAGGGGCAGGGCGCCTTACGACACCGTCGTCACCCATGGTTTCACCATGGACGAGGATGGCCGCAAGATGTCGAAGTCGCTGGGCAACACCGTGGTGCCGCAGGACGTCATCAAGCAGTCGGGCGCCGATATCCTGCGTCTGTGGGTGGTGACGACCGACTACTGGGAGGACCAGCGGCTCGGCAAGAACGTGCTGCAGACCAACATCGACGCCTACCGCAAACTGCGCAACACCATCCGCTGGATGCTGGGTACGCTTGCCCATGACGATGGCGAAGAGGTGCCGATGGAGAAAATGCCGGAGCTGGAGCGGCTGATGCTGCACCGGCTGGCCGAGCTCGATGAGGTCGTGCGTTCGGGCTACGACGCCTTTGAATTCAAGCGCATCACCCGCATGCTGCTCGATTTCATGGTGGTCGAGCTGTCGGCGTTCTATTTCGACATCCGCAAGGATGCGCTCTACTGCGACGCGCCGTCGAGCCTGAAGCGCAAGGCTTCGGTGCAGGTGGTGCGCCATCTCTTCGATTGCCTGGTGAAATGGCTGGCGCCGATGCTGCCTTTCACCACGGAGGAGGCCTGGCTTGACCGTCATCCCGACGCCGTCTCGGTGCATCTCGACCAGTTCCCGCAAATCCCGGCGGACTGGAAGAACGAGGCGCTGGCGGAAAAGTGGCGCCAGGTGCGGCAAGTGCGGCGCGTCGTCACCGGCGCGCTGGAGATCGCGCGCGCCCAGAAGGTGATCGGATCGTCGCTGGAAGCGGTGCCGGTCGTCACAATCAACGACGCAGCGCTCGAAGCGGCGATTTCAGATGTCGACATGGCCGAGATGGCGATCACCAGCGATCTGGTCATCGCTCATGGCGAGGCACCGGCTGGTGCCTTCGCGATCGACGACGTCAAGGGTGTCGCCGTGGTGGTCGAGAAGGCCGAGGATCGTGGCCTGTTAAAATGTGCACGCTCCTGGCGCTACACCGCCGATGTCGGCCAGGATCCGGAATTCCCGGATGTTTCGGCTAGGGATGCGGCGGTGCTGCATGAATTGAAGACGCTTGGCCGACTTTAACGGTTAGTCGGCTGGATCGGTGCACAAATGCCACGCCGGGCGGGCGAAAACCGCCCGCGCGTTGCCCTTAACGAGTGGTTGAGGTAAACACGCGAAACTCCGGAAGACAAATTGTCGCCGGATTTCCGTCGCAAGTGCTTGGACGATGGGGACCGGCCACAAGGCCGGCGGCAATCGAGAGGCTGTCTAGAGTGGGACTTTTTGGCATGACCGAGAGATATAACGCGCGCTTGGCGCTGCTGGCGCCGCTTGTCGCGTCGGGCCTCGCTTTGTCCGGCTGCATGGGCTCTCCGACCTACGGCACCGACAAGACCGCCGGCGAACAGCTGGCCGGCGATATTTCAGGTGCCTTTTCATTCGCGCCGAAGCGCAAGGAACAGATCGACTACAAGCCGCGTCCGACGCTTGTGAAGCCGGCGCCAGGCCAGAAGGAAGCGCTGCCGGCCCCGCAGGACAGCATCGAGACGGCGAGCGCCGAATGGCCCGAATCGCCCGAGCAGCGCCGCGCCCGCCTGCGCGCCGACGCCACCGCCCATCAGAACGACCCGGCTTACCAGTCGGAGATCGTCGACGACGTGCAGACCGATCCGGCCTCGGTGAAGAGGGCAATGGCAGAGTCAGGGTCGAGCCACCCGCCGGCATGGACACCGGCCGATTCCGACAAGGGCCGTGCCGCCGAGATCCAGCGCCGCCTTGCCGACAGCAAGCAGGGCGATCCGAACACCCGCAAATATCTGAGCGAGCCTCCAGTGCAGTATCGTGTTGCGGCCGGCACCGCACCGCAGAACGAGCTTGGCGAGGACGAGTACAAGAAGGAGCGCCGCCTCAAGAAAGAGGCGGAAGGCAAGAAGGGCAGCGGCTGGTTCGACTGGATGCCGTCCCTGTAAAAACCGCCTCTTTGTTGTTTCTTGCGAAGGGCGCCCGGTTCAACCGCGCCGTTCCAGGAAAAATCCTTTGAGCAACAGGGCCGCCTCGGTCTCGCCCATGCCTGGATAGATGTCGGGCGTGTGGTGGCAGGTTGGCGATGCGAAGAAGCGCACGCCATTGACCACCGCGCCTCCCTTGTCGTCGGCGGCACCGAAATAGAGCCGGCGCAGCCGGGCGAAAGAAATGGCGCCGGCGCACATGGCGCAAGGTTCCAGCGTCACATAGAGATCATGGCCGGTCAGCCGCTCGGCCGACAGTTTGCGGCAAGCTTCGCGGATGACCAGCATCTCGGCATGCGCCGTCGGGTCGGCAAGTTCGCGTGTGCGGTTGCCGGCGCTGGCGACAACACCAGCGCCATTGGCGATGACGGCGCCGACCGGCACTTCGCCTCGCAAGGCGGCAGCCTCGGCCTCCTTCAGCGCCAGCGCCATGAAATCGGGCCGCTTCACGCGATTTCCACTCCGATTATCTCCTCGCCACCTGACGGTGATCCTGTTATTGAGCGCAGGACCTCGAAAATCGGGACTCGGTTTTCGAAAATGATCATGCGCCACATCAAAAGTGCTACAGCGTTCGTTGCGCGCCCGAAAGGATGCGCCACGCTGTAGCAGCGCAAACGGATAAAGGCCACATGGACGACAACGACAAGAAATTCCGACCCAGGAAGGGTCCGGCCAAGAGTGGGCCGAAAGCCGCGGGACCGCGCAGCGGTGATGGCGCCGCCGGCAAGGGCGGCAAGCCGTCCTTTGGCGCCAAGAAGCCTTACGCACCGCGTGGCGATCGGCCGATGGCCGCCGATGGCGAGCGGCCGAAGCGCGATTTCAAGGGCGGCGACAAGCCTTTCAGCAAAGGCACGCGACCCGAAGGCAAGCCCTTTGAAAAGCGCGAGGGGCCGCGCAAGCCCTATGCGCCACGTGGCGACCGGCCAATGGCGGCCGAAGGCGAGCGCAAGCCGTATGAAAAGCGCGAAGGCCCGCGCAAGCCCTACGCACCGCGCGGCGACCGCCCGGTAGCGGCCGAAGGCGAGCGCAAGCCCTATGAAACAGGTGAGGGGCCACGCAAGCCCTATGCGCCGCGCGGCGACCGCCCGGTGGCGGCCGAAGGCGAGCGCAAGCCCTATGAAAAACGTGAGGGGCCACGCAAACCTTATGCACCGCGTGGCGACCGGCCGGTTGCGGCAGCAGAGGGCGGCGAAAAGCGCTTCGACCGTCCCAAGCGTGATTTTAGCGACCGCGCGCCGCGCGACGCCGGCGATCGACCGAAGCGTGACTTCGCTGACCGCCCCAAGCGCGATTTCAGCGACCGCCCCAAGCGCGACTTTGGCGATCGGCCGCAAGGCGCATCGGGCGGCAGCTTCAAGCCACGCCCGCGTCCCGCCGACGCTGCCGAAGAGGCAGGCGAACGCATCGCCAAGCGGCTGGCGCGCGCCGGCCTGGCCTCGCGCCGCGATGCCGAGGAACTGATCGCCGCCGGTCGCGTCAAGGTCAATGGCCGCGCCCTGACCTCGCCGGCCTTCAACGTGATGCCTGATGACATCATCCATCTCGACGGCATGGAAATCCCGCCGATCGAGCGCACGCGGCTGTTCCTGTTCCACAAGCCGGCCGGCGTCGTCACCACCAACCGCGATCCCGAGGGCCGCAAGACCGTCTTCGACGTGCTGCCGGCTGAATTGCCGCGGCTGATGACCATCGGCCGGCTCGACATCAACACCGAAGGCCTGCTGCTGCTCACCAATGATGGCGGCCTGTCGCGCGTGCTCGAACTGCCGGCCACCGGCTGGCTGCGCCGCTACCGGGTGCGCGTCCACGGCAAGGTCGAGGAAAGCGCGCTTGCGGGCCTGCGTGAAGGCATTGCCGTCGACGGCGTGTTCTACGGTGCCATCGAAGCGACGCTCGACCGTGAGCAAGGCACCAATGCCTGGCTGACGATCGGTCTGCGCGAGGGCAAGAACCGCGAAGTCAGGAACATCCTGGGTTCGCTCGGCCTCGACGTTACGCGGCTGATCCGCATCTCCTACGGGCCGTTCCAGCTCGATGACCTCGCCGAGGGCCATGTGCTGGAGATCAAGGGGCGCGTGCTGCGTGACCAACTCGGCGAGCGCCTGGTCGAGGAATCCGGCGCCAATTTCGACGCCGATGTCACCAAGCCGTTTTCCAACAAGCCGGTGCGGCGCACCGAAGTTCGCGAGCCGGAGCCGGAGCGGCCGAAATTCACCCGCGACGGTGAGCGCCGCCCGATCGGGGAGGGCGGTCTGATCAAGAACCGCAAACGCCGCGAAGGCAGCCGCGACGAGGCTCTGGGCAAACTGTCGACAAGTCCCGACAGAAGCGCGGAGAAGAGTTTTGGCGAACGCGGCCCGCGTCCCGAACGCAGCTTCGGCGACAAGCCGCGCGGCAATTTTGGCGACAAACCGCGCGGTGGCTTCGGTGACAAGCCACGCGGCGGTTTCGGCGACAAGCCTCGGGGTGGTGGCAAAAAGTCCGAGCGCGAGCAGCGGCCGATCGAGCCGCCCGGCCAGCGCAAGGCCAATGTCTGGATGGCACCGGGCGCGCGGCCGATCGGCAAGGGCAGGGCCGACGCAGACGCAGCCAAGGCCGCTGAAGCAAAGGCGCGAAAGGCATCGTTCAAGCCGACCTATGGCAAACCGGCCGGTGCCAAGCCGTTCGGCAAGCCGAGAGGCGAACGTCCGGGCGGGGCCGGCGGCGGTGAGCGTCCGCGCAATGGTCCCCGAGGCCCCAAAGCGAGATGAGAATCGTCGGTGGTGAGTTTCGCGGGCGTCCGCTGGCGACGCCCCGTTCGAGCGCCATCCGTCCGACGACCGATCGCACCCGCGAGGCGGTCTTCAACGTGCTGGCGCATCGCTTTGCCGCGCAGTTGGACGGTGCGCGCGTGCTCGACCTGTTCGCCGGCACCGGCGCGCTGGGGCTCGAAGCCCTGTCGCGCGGTGCCTCCTACGGGGTCTTCATCGAGGAATCGGCCGAAGGCCGTGGCCTGATCCGCGACAATGTCGAGGCCTTTGGGCTGACCGGCCGCACCAAGATCTTCCGTCGCGACGCCACGGGCCTCGGCGAGGCCGGCACGCTGGCGCCGTTCGGCCTCGTCTTCGCCGACCCGCCCTATGGCAAGGGTCTTGGCGAGCGCGCCTTGCAGTCGGCGAAAGCCGGCGGCTGGCTTCGCCCCGGCGCGCTGTGCGTGGTCGAAGAGGCGGCAGTGGCGCCGTTCGAGCCTGGTCCCGGCTTTTCGGTGCTGGACGAGCGCAACTATGGCGAGACCGTTATCCGCTTTGTCGAGGCGGTCTGATAGCCTGCATCCTTGGCCGGGCCTCATGGGCCGGCCTCTTTGCCGCCGCCTTTGCCGGCAACATGACCAACAATTCACTTTGCTTGTCGCCAGCACCTTGCCTATCGTCCGCCAAGAAACCGGAGCCATCGATGACATTTCAGGCTGAATGGCTGCGCGGAACGCTGTTGGCGACCTCTTTGGCTTTTGCGATAACCGGTCCGGTGCTGGCCGAGAGCCCCGTCTTGCCCAACACGGTTCCGGCCGAGTTCAAGGTCACGGATTTCCTGCTCGACAACGGCATGGAGGTGGTCGTCATTCCCGACCACCGTGCGCCGATCGTCACCCACATGGTCTGGTACAAGATCGGCAGCGCCGACGAGCCGCCCGGCAAATCCGGCATTGCGCATTTCTTCGAACATCTGATGTTCAAGGCGACGACCAACCATGCGGCCGGCGAGTTCGACCGCGCCATCTCCGATATCGGCGGCTCCAACAACGCCTTCACCTCTTACGACTACACCGCCTTCCACGAAACGGTGGCGCCGTCGGCGCTCGAGCTGATGATGAGCTTCGAGGCCGATCGCATGCGCAATCTCATTCTCACCGACGATGTGATCAAGACCGAGCGCGATGTCATCCTCGAGGAGCGCCGCTCGCGCATCGACAACAGCCCCGAGGCCGTGCTGGACGAGGAGGTCGATGCGACGCTGTGGCAGAACCAGCCCTATCGCATCCCGGTCATCGGCTGGATGCAGGAGATGCAGCAGCTGAACCGCGCCGACGCTGTTGCCTTCTATGACAAATATTACCGGCCCAACAACGCGGTGCTGATCGTCGCCGGCGATGTCGAACCGGACACGGTGCGGGCGCTGGCCGAAAAGACCTATGGCAAGGTGGCACGCGGCCCCGATCTGCCGCCGCGCATCCGTCCGGTCGAGCCGGAGCAGAACACCAAGCGCACGGTGACGCTCGCCGATGCCCGCGTCAGCGTGCCGAGCTTTTCCACCCAATGGGTGGTGCCGTCCTATCACACCGGCAAGCCGGGCGAGGCGGAAGCGCTCGACCTCTTGGCGGAGATCCTTGGCGGCGGCAATCGCAGCCGGCTCTACCAGGCGCTCGTCGTCCAGCAAGGTATCGCATCCAGCGCCGGCGCCTTTTTCCAGGGCACCATGCTCGACGACACCAACTTCACCGTCTATGGCGCGCCGCGCGGGGATGCCAAGATTTCCGACGTCGAAGCGGCGGTCGATGCCGAAGTGGTGCGCATCGTCAAGGACGGCGTCACGCCATCGGAGCTGGAGAAGGCCAAGGACCGCTATGTCAGGTCGATGATTTTTGCCCGCGACAAGCAGGATTCCATGGCCAACATTTACGGCTCGACGCTGGCCACCGGCGGCAATGTGCAGGACGTCCAGCAATGGACGGACCGCATCCGCAAGGTCACGACAGATGAGGTCAAGGCCGTCGCCGCGCGCTACCTGGTGCTCGCCCGGTCGACCACCGGCTATCTCTTGCCGCAGCAACAGGCGGGGAATTGATTTGATGAGCACGAACGCGGTACGCGCACCCCTCACCACCCTCTTCCTCTCCGTCCTCTTCCTCATCCTGCCGGCACTCACCGCGCGGGCCATGGAGATCCAGTCCGTCACCTCGCCGAAGGGCATCACCGCCTGGCTGGTCGAGGACTATTCCGTGCCGGTCGTCGCCATCCGCTTCGTCTTCGGCGGCGGCTCGACGCAGGATCCGGTCGGCAAGGAAGGGCTGGCCAATCTGATGACCGGCCTGTTCGACGAAGGCGCCGGCCCGCTTGACAGTGAAGACTTCCAGATCAAGCTCGACGATGCCGGCGCCGAGATGAGCTTCGACGAGAGCCGCGACGGCATCTACGGCTCGATGCGCATGCTGGCCGAGCAGCGCGACCAGGCCTTCGACCTGTTGCGGCTGGCGGTCAACGAGCCGCGTTTCGACCAGCTGCCGATCGACCGCATTCGCTCCCAGATCCTGTCCGGCATCATCGCCGGCGAGAATGATCCCGACACGGTGGCGCAGAACAAATGGGCGCGCGCCCTCTATGGCGATCATCCCTATTCCCGCTCCGACCAGGGCACCAAGGAAAGCATCGCCGCCATCACGCCCGATGATCTCAAAGCCTTGCACAAAGCGGTGTTCGCCCGCGGCGGCCTGCATGTTGCCGTCGTCGGCGCCATCGACGCGGAGACGCTGAAGAAGAAGCTCGACATGGTGTTCGGCGACCTGCCGCAAAACCAGGCGCTGAGGCCGGTGGCCGATATCGACCCGAAGCTGGCGCAGCATATCGAGGTCGACTACGACCTGCCGCAGACCTCCCTGCAGCTCGCTTTTCCCGGCGTGAAGCGCAAAGCGGCGGATTTCTTCCCCGCCGTGCTGATGAACGAGATCCTCGGCGGCGGCACCTTCACCTCGCGCCTGTTCCAGGAGGTGCGCGAGAAGCGCGGGCTGGCCTACAGCGTCAACTCCTCGCTCATCAACCAGGACCACGCCAGCGCGCTGATCGTCAGCACCGGCACCCGCTCCGACCGCGCGGCCGAGACGCTGGGCATCATCCGCGATGTGGTCAAGCGACTGGCCGAACAAGGCCCGACCGAGGCGGAACTGGCGGCGACCAAGAAATACATGATCGGCGCCTACGCCATCAACAATCTGGACTCCTCCAGCGCCATCGCCTCGACGCTGGTCGAACTGCAGCTCGACGATCTCGGCATCGACTACATGCAGCGCCGCGCCGGCTACATCAACGCGGTGACGCTCGACCAGGTCAAGGCGGCGGCGAAAAAGCTGCTGACGACCGAGCCGACCATCATGGTCATCGGCCCGAAATTGGCCGGAGCCGGCAAGGGATGAGCCCGACCTTCGGCATCGCCTTCGGCGGCGGCGGCGCGCGCGGGCTGGCGCATATCCATGTCATCGAGGCGCTGGACGAGCTGGGCATCAAGCCGGTGGCGATTGCCGGCTCGTCGATCGGCGCCATCATGGGCGCCGGTATGGCCGCCGGCATGACCGGCAAGGAGATCCACGACTACGCCCGCTCGATTCTTGGCCGCCGCGCCGAGGTGGCGAGCCGCATGTGGCGGGCGCGGCCGGGCACCATCGCCGAAGCCATGCAGGTCCGCGTCAGCCAGTTCAACGTCGAGCGCATCCTGAAAGCCTTTCTGCCCGAGGCCATTCCCGAAACCTTCGCCGAGCTGAAAATCCCGCTCAAGGTGACGGCGACCGACTATTTCGGCCACAAGCTCGCTGTCTTCGATGACGGCGAACTGCACTCGGCGCTGGCGGCGTCGGCGGCAATCCCCGCCGTGTTCCGCCCGGTGATGCGCGACGGCAGGCTGCTGATCGATGGCGGCATCTACAACCCGGTGCCGTTCGACCTGATCGAAAACGATGCCGACATCATTATCGGCGTCGACGTGGTCGGCGCGCCGGAAGAAGCCGACCGCAAGCAGCCGACCTCCGTCGACCTGATGTTCGGCGCCACGCAGCTGATGATGCAGTCGATCATCGCCAACAAGCTGAAGCAATGCCGCCCCGACATCCTGGTCCGCCCGGCAGTCTCGAGATACCGCGTCCTCGACTTCCTGAAGATCGACGCCTTGATGAACGAGACGGTGGATATCAAGGACGAGCTGAAGCGGCAGGTGGAGAGGGTGCTGGAGGCGAGGAGCGCCGCCGCCGTTAAAGGGAGGCGAGGAAAGCAGGTCGGGTGAGGATGCATCTTCCCGACGCGATCTGAAAGGCTCCAACCGATTTACGATTTCGCCACCGGCACATACTCCAGCGCCACAACACCGTTGCTGAACGGCGTCGCCGAAATCAGTTCGAGCGACACCGCCGCGCCGCCTGGGAACAGTGGCTTGCCCTGGCCGACGGTGCCGGGGTAGCTGAGCAGCCTGACGCGGTCGACCAGGCCATGGCGCAGCAATTCCTGCGCAACGCTCAGGCTGCCATGCACATAGATGTTGCCGCCGCTGCCTTGCTTCAGCGTCCTGACCGCATCCGGCAGCGGTCCCTTCAGCAATTCGGCCGGCTTCCAGTCGAGCGCCTTCAGGCTGGTCGAAGCGACATATTTCGGCAGCGCGTTGAACCGGTCGGCAAAATCTCCGGTTTCCGTTGGCCAGGAGCCGGCAAAGATCTCATAGGTCGTGCGCCCCAAAAGCATGGCGCCGCTGTCGGCAAGCTCCTCCTCCTTGAACCTGTTCATCTCGTCGTTCCAGATCACCCTGGGCAGCTTCTCGACCTCGGCAATGCCATCGACGCTGATGAATTCGGTGACGATAAGTTTTCGCATGGCGCGCTCCTTCTTTGGTCAAAGGACGGAATGCGCAGGCCTTTTGCGACACGTTTCATGAAAAATAGCACGGCGCCTTGTCGTTTTCGGTCAACGCCATAGACACGCATTGACCTCACTGGCCTGACGGCGCCACGCAATTGATGTGCAGTCGATCATCGCCAACAAGCTGAAACAATGCCGCCCTGACATCCTGGTTCGCCCGGCAGTGTCGAAATATCGCGTGCTTGATTCCTGAAGATCGACGCCTTGATGAACGAGACGTCTGACATCAATGGCGGGCTGAAGCGGCAGATGGAGAGTGCTGGAGGCGCGGCATGCGGTTTGACTCCAAGTGCAGCTGGAGGGTTGCATTCCTCCACAGTAACACTATCTAGTGCACTAGATACTAGTTCGCCAGTGAAGTCGGCTTGTCTCTTTGGGCTATGGTATGGCACCTCAAAAAAGCGCGTCACGTTTGGTTCGAATGCAAATCTCGTTCGCCCTGTACGGGGCGGCGGGCCGGATGGCACGCATGCACAAGCCGTTCCTCGATCCACTGGGCCTGACCTTTCCACAGTACCTTGTGATGCTGGAGCTCTATGCGTCCGCGCCCCGGTCCGTAGGTGATCTTGGAAACGCTTTGGGCATGGACACCGGCACGATCACCCCATTGCTCAAGCGGCTCGATACCTGCGGGATGGTGACGCGAATGCGAGATCCCGAGGACGAACGCCGGGTCCTTGTCGATCTCACACCTGCCGCTCACAGCATCAAAGACGAGGTCTGGAGCATCTCCGGCAAGATCAAGAGTGCCTGTCAAATGTCCGAGGACGAGATCATAGCGCTGCGAGACACTCTTCATGACTTCGCTCACCCTGCTAAAATTTGAAAACCAAAGGATGTAAAATGAAAATCGGAATCATTGGGGCCGGCAACATCGGCTCGCTGGTTGCAAAGAAGCTGGACGCCGCTGGCCACCAGGTGAAACTGGCGAACTCGCGTGGCCCCGAAAGTCTTGCGGACACAGTTGCCGGCACCGGCATCCAGGCCGTTGGGAGAGAGGCGGCAGTACTGGATGCCGATGTGGTCATCCTGTCAGTGCCCTTTGCCAAGAACCCAGACCTGGCAACGATTCTTGCCGGCGCCCCTGCTGGCGCAATCGTGGTGGACACCTCCAACTACTATCCAACCCGTGACAGCAAAATCTTCGAGGTTGATAGCGGCAAGCCGGAGACCGTTTGGGCCAGCGAGCAGGTGGGGCGCCCCCTTGTTAAGGCTTGGAACGCACTGCTAACGCAGACATTGGCAGAGGCCGGTTTGGAGGCCGGTGCTCCAGGTCGCATTGCCATCCCGATTTCGGGTGACGACGCCGCGGCCAAAGCACTTGTATCCGATCTCATCAGCGTCACTGGCTTCGATGCGGTGGATGCGGGTACTCTTGAGGAGTCCTGGCGACTGCAGCCGGGCACTCCCGCCTATTGCACTGAGTTGACCGCCCACGAACTCAAGACTGCGCTCACCGCCGCTGACAGGAAACGCGCTCCTTCGAACCGCGACGCCATCATGGCATCGTTCTCCAAGCCGGATGCAGAGTTCACCCGAGCTGGCGCAGTCGCAACCAATCGATCTCTCTCTGCCTGATTTAGATTGCGGCCGCCCGCGATAAGCGGGCGGCACGCAGCCTTCGCCAACTTACTGGGGCGCCTCTTTCACTAGGGCCATCGCCATGGACCCTCGCTCTCCACATGCCCTGAAAATTTCTGGAAGGGTTGATGCCTCACGAAACCGTGGCCCAGGGCGTCTTGTCGTCAACGACAATTTCGCCGTTATTCTTTCGATTTGCTAGCTGGAATATGCATCGATCGTCCTCATTGATGTTGCGCTTGCTTTTTCTTCATCGAGCGGAGGCCGAATTTGCTCCATTCGCCGCCAAATTCTGGCGCTCGGCCTGCGGCCGCGTTTTTCGTCTGAGCTGACCATCAGGCGCTGCAGACGTCGAAGTTTCGATCAGCCGGCTCAACCGCAGCCTTGAGCAGCATCTTGGCCGCGTCGCGCGTTGCAAGAGGTTCAACGCCCCCCCTCATGGCTTGTGCGTTCACGAGCGAGCCCTGGATGAGCGCTAGGATCTGGACGACCACGCTCTCTTGATTTTTCAACTTCAAGGGCTGGATGAGCGACACGACAAACTCATGTAAGTTATGGAAATATGCTGCGAGCGTTGCCTGCACCTCTGGCGTTTCCGCGTCCGGTCCGAACTCGGCCAGCCCTCGAACGAAAGGACAGCCGCGGAAAGTAGGCTCCTGAAAGGACGCGTTCAGTGTGTCGAAAATAGCCAGCACGCGATCCAGCGGCACCGGTCCGGCTTGTTCTGTCGCAGTCGCCAGCATGTCGAACCACAGCGCGCTTTTGTGGCGCAGATAGGTAGCGGCAAGATTGGCCTTCGAGGGGAAGTGCTTATAGAACGTCATCTTTGCGACGCCGCTCTCGGCGATGATGCGATCTATTCCCACCGTATGGATGCTGTTTCGGTAAAATAGTTCAGACGCTGTTTTCAGAATTCGCTCTCGCGGAGCCAAGGCGTGCAGCGACCGCGATTCCAGGTCGAGGTACTCACTCACATCCAAAGTTTTCATTCTCGCCTGCCGGGTGCGCGTTCGGTGTAGAAACAGAATAGTCTGTCTATTTTCTTTTGCAACGGACATACAGGTCTGTATATTCCTGCTTGCCCCGTTAGGTGGGCAAGCGAGAGGATCGAGAAAATGTGCAGCAAGGTTGTAGTTGTTACCGGCGCGAGCAGCGGTTTTGGAAAGCTCACCGCCTTGGAGCTCGCCAGGCGCGGGCACGTAGTGGTCGCGACCATGCGCGACATCGAAGGCAAAAACAGCCAGACGGGCAGTGAGCTAATCAACGCTGCAAAAGCCGAAGGGCATGAGCTCCAGGTCATTGAGATGGATGTGACGGACGAAGCGTCGGTCAACGCTGCGATCGATCGGGTCGTCGAGCAACACGGCAGGATTGATGCGCTCATCAACAACGCGGGCACGATGTTCGTCGGCGTGACCGAAGCCTACACGGTGGCAGACATCGAGCAGCAATTTGCGGTGAACTTTTTTGGGGCCGTAAGGGCCGACCGCGCCGTCCTACCCCATATGCGTGCTGCGGGCAGCGGCGTGCTGATCCATGTCACCTCGTTGATGGGGCGTGTCATCTTTCCGTTCTTTGGTGTCTATTCCGCGAGCAAGTTCGCGCTTGAAGCGCTTGCCGAGGCATATCGATATGAACTGTCCAGCTTCGGCGTAGACTCGGTGATCGTGGAACCCGGGCCATTTCCGAGCAATCTGCTTCCATCTAGCCCAGCGCCCTCGGACGAGCAGGTCTTGGCGACATATGGCGCAGTTGCGTTGGTCCCAGGCCAAATCAAAAACAACTCCGATCAGGGACTTGATCCTGCGAATCCACCCCGCCCTCAGTTGGTGGCTGACGCCATCGCACGGCTAGTCGAGGCTACGGAACGGCGCCCATTGCGCACCGTCGTCATGCCAGAGGGCATGGACTTCGGGGTGGAGGGACTGAATCAGGCCGTCGCTCCTATTCAAAACAACCTGCTTACTGCGCTCGGTATGTCAAACATGATCTGATAGCGGAACCGCCATCACGTCGCCGCCTATGACCTCAACGTCAGCTTCCGGCGCACGGGCGCCGAAAGCCGTCGGTCTGATTGCGGGCCTTCGATGCCTCGTCTCTAAGGGTCGCTCGCTGAGGAATAACCGCCTTCACCCTGAAGCTAAAAGCCAGCCCCCTCAGTCCTTCGCGCGCTCCACATAAGCCCCGTCCGCCGTCATCACGACCACGCGGGTGCCTGGCGCGATGTGGGGTGGCACCAGGGTGCGCACGCCGTTGGACAGCACGGCCGGCTTGTAGGAGGACGAGGCCGTCTGGCCCTTGGTGGTCGGCTCGGTTTCCACCACTTCGAAGGTGGCGCGCTGCGGCAGCACCAGGGAGATGGCGATGCCGTTGAACTGCGACACCTGCACGGCCATGCCTTCCAGCAGGTAAGGCGCCATGTCGCCGACCACGGCTTCCGACACCGCGACCTGGTCGTAGCTTTCCGGGTTCATGAAATGAAAGCCTTCGCCGTCGCGATAGAGGAAGGTGTGCTCGCGCTCTTCCACATAGGCGCGCTCAACCTGTTCGGTGGTGCGGTAGCGCTCCGAAACCTTTACCCCGTCGCCGATGCGGCGCATATCTAGCTGCGTCACCGGCGTGCCCTTGCCTGGGTGGATGTTTTCGGCAAAGAGGATCACATAAAGCTTGCCGTCCTTTTCGACGACGTTGCCTTTGCGGAGCGAACTGGCGATGACTTTCACCACGGTTTTATATCCTGCAAGAAGAGTTGACTGGCGTTTGCCGGCTTGTGCGGCGCTGGATGGGGGCCTACCGCATCTTGGCCGCCGCCGCCAGCCCCCTTCCAGCATGTTCCGAGCCGCATGACCGAAGCTTCGCCCTGGTGGACGCCGCATGTCCACGCCGACCGCCGCCCGCGGCTGATGCTGCGCAACGGCATCGCCGCCAGCCTGCGCGATTGGTTCGCCGCCCATGATTTCGTCGAGGTGCAGACGGCAGCGCTGCAGGTCTCGCCCGGCAACGAGGCGCATCTGACGGCCTTCGCCACGGAAGCGGTCGGGCCGGACGGTGCAAGGGCGCCGCTCTATCTCCACACCTCTCCGGAATTCGCCTGCAAGAAGCTGCTCGCCGCCGGTGAAGTCAGGATTTTCAGCTTCGGTCCGGTCTACCGCAACCGTGAGCGCGGGCCTTTGCACCATCCCGAATTCACCATGCTCGAATGGTACCGGGTGGGCGAGGCCTATGAGAGCCTGATGCAGGATTGCGCGGCCTTCCTGGCGCTGGCCGCGACAAGGGCAGGGGCTACTCTTTTCTCGTTTCGGGGCCGCGACTGCGATCCGTTTGCCGAGCCGGAACGGCTGACGGTGGCGGAGGCCTTCACTCGCTACGCCGGCATCGATCTGCTGGCAACGGTCGCCGCCGACGGCAGCACCGATCGCGACGCGCTGTATGCGGCGTTGACCCGGGCCGGCCTGCGCACTGCGCCCGACGATAGTTGGGCAGATTTGTTCAGCCGTGTGATGGTGGAAAAGATCGAGCCGTTGCTCGGGCAGGGGCAGGCGACCATCCTGTGCGAATATCCACTGGCCGAGGCGGCATTGGCGCGGCCGAGCCCGAGCGACCCGCGCGTCGCCGAGCGCTTCGAACTCTATTGCTGCGGCGTCGAACTCGCCAACGGGTTTGGCGAACTGACGGACGCCGACGAGCAGCGCCGGCGTTTCATCCTCGAGATGGATGAGAAAGAGCGCATCTATGGCGAGCGCTATCCGCTGGACGAGGATTTCCTCGCCGCCCTGGCCATCATGCCGCCTGCCAGCGGCATCGCGCTCGGGTTCGACCGGCTGGTGATGCTGGCCACCGGCGCGCAAAAGATCGAGGACGTGATCTGGACGCCTGTTGCCTAGGCGCGGAAAGATCTGGCCTATTCGATTCCAGGGATCAAGACTGGACCGTGACCCCGAACCAAGAGACCACATGATCGGTACGGGATTTCAAGGTCAATCGGGAAGATCCACAGTGGCTGCTTCTGAAACGGTCGAAATCGCCATAGTCGGCGCCGGAGTTGTCGGGCTGGCGACGGCACTTCGCCTTGTCGCGGACGGCCGCGAAGTCCTGCTCATCGATCCGAACGAGCCGGGCTCCGGCGCGTCGTTCGGCAATGCCGGGACGATCGCCGAATATGCCTGCATGCCGGTCGGCACTCCTGCGGTGCTGCGGGCGTTGCCAAAGCTGCTGCTTGATCCCGACAGCCCGTTTTCGCTGCGCTGGCCGGCACTGCTGCAGCTGGCGCCATGGCTCGTTCGGTTCATGCGGCAATCGCTGCCGGCGGCCACCCGGGCCAATGCACTGGCGCTCGCCGGACTGCTGACCGACGCCCTCCCGGCCTGGGAGGAAATGGCTGGGGAGGCCGATCTGGACGATCTGCTGCGCCGCAATGGCTGTCTTTACCTCTATCGCCGCGAGAGCGATTTTGCCGCTGGCGCCGGCGGCCGGGCAATGCGCGCTGGGTTTGACATCCACCAAGAGGTGCTGACTCCGGAAGAGGTGGCGGCACTTGAGCCGGGCCTGCCGGCGACAGCAGCGCATGGCGTGTATTTTCCCGATTCGATCAATGTCACCGATCCGGCAATGGTGATGCGGGGGTTGCTGGGCGCGGTGAGCGCCCGTGGTGCATCGGTGAAGCAGGCTGAGATCACCGGGCTGCAGGTCGAGGCTGGCGGTGTCCAGCTCAGCGGCCCCGGCGTTCGGATCAAGGCTGGCACGGTGGTGATCGCCGCCGGTGCACGGTCACGCGCACTGGCCGCGCAGGCCGGCGACAGGATTCCGCTCGAGACCGAGCGCGGCTATCATCTGGAATTCCAGACCGACGCGCCGCTGCTCAACCGGCCTGTCTGTCCCGTCGATCTTGGTTTCTACCTGACGCCGATGGCCGGCCGCTTGCGGGTCGCCGGCACCGTCGAACTCGGCGGCCTGGTCGCGCCGCCAAATCCGCGCCGGCTGGCGCTGCTTGACCGTGGCGCCAGGCAAATTTTTCCCGGGCTCGGCTCGCCTGCCTCGCAATGGCTCGGCTTCCGGCCGTCCCTGCCGGATTCCAGGCCGGTAATCGGCGCTTCGCGCGGCAGCTCCCGCGTAATTCATGCTTTCGGGCACGGCCATCTCGGCCTGACGCTGGCTCCGATCACCGCGCGGCTGGTCGCCGACTTGATCGGCGGACGCGGCGATCCGGCGCGGCTCGCACCTTTCGCGGCGGGCCGTTTCGGCCGTTGATCGACCGATGTCATCGATCTGAGCTAGTGCGCGAAAACCTGCTCCAGAGAGCGAAAGCCCTTGAATTCCAGGGCATTGCCCGAGGGGTCGCGGATGAACAGCGTCGCCTGTTCGCCGGGCTCGCCCTTGAAACGGACCATCGGCCGTTCCAGCCAGTCGATGTCGTCGCGCGCCTCCAGCCGGGTCGCCAGTCGCTGCCAGTCGTCCATCAAAAGCACGGCGCCGAAATGCGGGATCGGCACGACAATGCCGTCGACCTTGCCGTCGCTGGGGGCCTGTGCGGCCTGCGGACGCAGATGCGCCGACATCTGGTGGCCGTAAAGGTCGAAATCGACCCAGGTCGCTGAGGAACGGCCGATGGCGCAGCCCAGCACCTCGCCATAGAAAACGCGAGTTTCATCGAGATCACGGACCGGAAAGGCGAGATGGAAAGGCGTCATCGAAATGCTCCGTGCAGGCTGCGGACCGATTTTGCGTCACAGAGTTCGCGATTTGAACCGCCCACCCTGCATTTTGATTGAAGCCTATGCCATTGCACAAGCCGGACCGGAACAATAGATGGGTGGGCAACGGCCGCACACCGGCCGCACCAGCAGGATTTCAGGCATGACCGATATATCAGACGCAGCAAAATTGATCGACCGCGTCGCGGCTCTGGTCGAGGCTGCAAAAAAGGCCGGCGCCGATGCCGCCGACGCGGTGGCCGTGCGCGGCCGCTCGACTGGGGTGTCGGTGCGTCTCGGCAAGGTCGAGGCTACCGAAGCCTCCGAGAGCGAGGATGTCGCGCTGCGCGTTTTCGTCGGCGGCCGCGTGGCGAGTGTCTCGGCGACCGCGGCGTCCGACCCGAAAACACTGGCCGAGCGCGCTGTGGCGATGGCGAAAGTGTCGCCGCAGGATCCTTATCAGGGGCTGGCCGACCCGGCATTGCTGGCCAAACAGACGCGCGATCTCGATCTGTTCGACGCCACCGAAGTGTCGGCAGACCAGTTGAAGGAAGCCGCAATGGCGGCGGAAGCGGCAGCGCTTGCCGTCAAGGGCGTGACCAATTCGGCCGGCGCCAGCGCCGGTGCGGGGCTGGGTGGTCTGGTGCTGGCCACCTCGCACGGCTTCCTCGGCCACTATGTCGGCTCGCGGTTCTCGCGCTCGGCCAGCGTCATCGCCGGCGAGGGCACCGGCATGGAGCGCGACTATGAATTCTCCTCGCGCCAGCATTTTGCCGATCTCGACGCGCCCGAGGACATCGGCCGCAAGGCCGGCGAACGCGCCGTGCGCCGCATCGGCGCGCGCAAGGCGGCGACCGGGCCGGTCGACGTGGTATTCGACCCGCGCGTCGCGCGCGGCATAGCCGGCCATCTGGCCGGCGCCATCAACGGTGCCTCGGTGGCGCGCAAGACGTCCTTCCTGCGCGACATGATGGGCAAGCAGGTGGCCGCCTCCGCCATCACCGTCACCGACGAGCCGCTCAGGCTGCGTGGCCAGGCCTCGCGTCCGTTCGACGGCGAAGGCGTCGAGGGCGAAAAGTTGTTGATGGTCGAAAAGGGCGTGCTCAACCACTGGTTCCTGTCGACATCGGCCGCAAGAGAACTGGGCCTCGTCACCAACGGCCGCGGCGCGCGCGGCGGCTCTTCCGTGACGCCATCCTCCACCAATCTCGCCATCGAACCGGGCGAGCGGTCGCCGGAAGAGCTGATCAAATCGCTCAAGACCGGCTTCTACGTCACCGAAGTGTTCGGCCAGGGCGTCGACATGATCACCGGCGAATACAGCCGTGGCGCTTCGGGTTTCTGGATCGAGAATGGCGAGCTGGCCTATCCGGTCGCCGAGGTCACAATCGCCTCGAACCTGAAGACGATGTTCCTCAACATGGTGCCGGCCGATGACCTCGACCGTAATTTCGGCACCGCCGCCCCAACGCTCCTGATCGAAGGCATGACCCTTGCCGGAGCATGACCTGACCACTGCCGGGGCCATCTCCGGCGCCTCTGGGGACTTGCCGCTGCTGCGCGATGCCGCCCGCGAGGCGGGGGTCATCGCCATGCGCTACTTCGGCAACAGCCCACAAGTCTGGATGAAGGGCGGCACATCGCCGGTCAGCGAGGCCGACCATGCCGCCGACGCCTATCTGCGCGAAACATTGCTGGCGGCGCGGCCGGATTATGGTTGGCTGTCGGAAGAAACAGTTGACGATCCGGTCCGGCTTTCGGCACGCCGCACCTTCGTCGTCGACCCGATCGACGGCACGCGCGGTTTCCTGGAAGGCCAGCGTACCTGGTGTGTCAGCGTCGCCGTCGTCGAGCATGGCCGCACGTTGGCCGGCGTGCTGGAATGCCCGGCGATGGAGGAGACCTATTGGGCGCTGCCCGGTCAGGGCGCCTTCCGCAACGGCAAGCGCATTGCGGTTCGCCAGCTGGCAGACACGGCCGAGATTTCCGGGCTGAAGCAGTTGACCGACCTGATGCCGGCCGAATGGCAGGCGCGCCTGAAGCGGGCGCCCTACAGCCCTTCGCTCGCCTATCGGCTGGCCATGATTGCCAATGGCGCGCTGGATGCCACTTTCGTCAAGCCGAACGCGCATGACTGGGACATCGCCGCGGCCGATCTCATCTTGCGCGAGGCCGGCGGCCAGTTGCTCGACCAGCATGGCCGTGCTCCGCTCTATGCCGGCGAGGTGACTCGTCACGGCGCCCTTGCTGCCGGCAGCGGTGAATTGCTGGCCGTGCTCGCCGGCGTCATCGCCGGTCTGGACGCGTGAAAGCGTTTTCCCGGGCGAGATGAATTCATCTCGCCCTAAAGGTTCCAAAGTCGGCGGCTTTGGTCTAGACCTGTCACAAACTCACGATATGTGAAGGACCGACATGGCCGCGGAAGACGGAAAGAAACAGCTTTTGCATCTGGTGTTCGGTGGCGAACTGAAGAAGCTTGGCGGCACCGAATTCCGCGATCTCGACGGGCTCGACATCGTCGGCATCTATCCCGACTATCAATCCGCGCACACGGCGTGGAAAGCCAAGGCGCAAGCCAGCGTGGACAACGCCCACATGCGTTACTTCGTCGTTCATCTGCACCGGCTGCTGGACCCCGACAACAAGGCTGCCGGTTGACTTCGATGGAGCATGACCTGGCGAAAGGGCCAGCAAGCGATGCCGCGCCCACGGGCAGGGGACGCAGCCGCACGACCAAGGCCTTCTGGCGCAAGATTCGCCAACCGCTAGCGCAGTCGCGATTCGTCAAGAACGCCATTGCCAGCCTGTTCGCCCAGTTCGTGCGGTTCGTGCGCCTCACCAATCGCGTCGTCGAGGGCTCGGCGCGGTTTTCGGGCGGCGCCTATACCGAGTTCGAGCCTGGCATCATAGCCCTGTGGCACGGCCAGCATCTGCTGACGCCGGCCTATTATCCCAAGCGCAAGCCGCTGGTCGCCATGGTTTCGCGCAGCGCCGATGCCGAGCTCAACGCGCTGATGCTGGAAAAATTCGGCATCGAGGCAGTGCGCGGCTCCGGCGGGCGGGAAAATGCCAGGCACCTCGACAAGGGTGGGGCAAAAGCGCTTATCGCCCTGAAAAAGTCGCTCGCCGTCGGCAAGAACGTCGCCATGATCGCAGATATTCCGCACGGCACGCCGCGAGACGCAGGGCTTGGCATCGTTCTCCTGGCCCGCCTCTCGGGCCGGCCGCTTGTGCCCGTCGCCATCACCACCAGCCGCCGCAAGGTGCTGGAGAAGAGCTGGGACAAGACCACCATCAACCTGCCGTTCGGCCGTTCGTCGATCGTCATCGGCCAGCCGATCTTCGTGGCGGCCGGCGCCGATGACGCCGAAATGGAACGCAAGCGCCAGGAAGTGACGACCGCGCTCAAT
The DNA here is from genome assembly GCF_040324155.1 of Mesorhizobium sp. M0011. NCBI lineage: Bacteria > Pseudomonadati > Pseudomonadota > Alphaproteobacteria > Hyphomicrobiales > Phyllobacteriaceae > Mesorhizobium > Mesorhizobium sp. M0011. The sequence continues at coordinate 76,172 of NZ_JAMYVQ010000013.1, forward strand.
GCCGCGACTGCCGAGGCCTACCGTCTCGTGGATGCTCCGCGATGAGCGGCCGCTGGGCACGGGCCATGCTGTCGGCTTACCGGTTCGCGGGTGCGGCAGCCTATCCGCTGGTCGGGCCCTATGTTGCCTGGCGCACCTCGCGCGGCAAGGAAGACCGCTACCGCCGCCGCGAGCGCTATGGCGTCGCCGGCCGCGCGCGCCCCGACGGGCCGGTGATCTGGATACATGCCGCGAGCGTCGGTGAGACCATAGCCGTCGTGCCGCTGGTCGAAAGCATTCTCGACTACGGCGTCAACATCGTGCTGACGACCGGCACGGTCACCTCGGCGCAGGTCGCCGACGAGCGGCTCGGTGATCGGATCATCCATCAATACGTACCGCTCGATCTCAAGCCGGCGGTCAGCCGGTTCCTCGATCACTGGCAGCCGGACCTGGCGATCATCGCCGAATCCGAGATCTGGCCGATGACCATCCTCGAGCTTGGCGCGCGCCGCGTGCCGCAGGTGCTGGTCAATGGCAGGCTGTCCGACCGCTCGTTCAAGTCGTGGAAGAAACGGGCCAACATCGCCGAGGCGTTGTTCGAGAACCTGGCTCACGTCGTGGCGCAGTCGGATGTCGATGGCGAGCGGTTTCTGGCGCTCGGCGCGCGGCCGGTCACCGTGTCGGGCAATCTCAAGGTCGATACCTCGCCGCCGCCCGTCGACGAACGGGCGCTGGCGAAGCTGCGGCGGCAGATAGGCACGCGCCCGACCTGGGCGGCGATCTCGACCCATGACGGCGAGGAAGTGGTCGCGGCTGAAGTCCACGCGACGCTGCACAAGCGCCACCATGGCCTTCTGACGATCGTCGTTCCGCGTCATCCCGATCGCGGCGAGGCCCTTGCGGCGCAGATTTCCGGCTTGGGCCTGAAGGTCGCGCGGCGCAGCAAGGGCGACAGGATCGCCGCCGACACGGATATATTGCTCGGCGACACGATCGGCGAGATGGGGCTCTATCTCCGGCTGACAGAAATCGCCTTCGTCGGCCGCTCGCTGACCTCCGAGGGTGGCCAGAACCCGCTGGAGCCGGCCATGCTCGACACGGCGGTTCTCGCCGGGCGCAATGTTCAGAATTTTCGCGAGGCCTACCAGCGTCTCCTCGACAGCGGCGGCGCCAAGCTGGTGCGCGATCGCGACATGCTGGCCGGCGCCGTCAATTTCCTCCTGACCAACGAAGTGGCGCGCCACGAGATGATGGCGGCGGGTGTAGCGACCGTCGACGAGATGCGCGGCGCGCTGGCGCGCACGCTGAAATCGCTTGAGCCCTACATCCAGCCGCTGGTCGTCAAGTCGCGCCTGAAGGGCGCGAACGGGCGCTAGCGTGGCCTCCGAAGCACCACCATTCTGGTGGGAAGAGCCGGACTGGCGGGTCTTGGCGCTGTCGCCGCTATCGGCCATCTATGCCGCCGCCGCCGGCCGCGGCATGCGGCGGGCCAAGCGCGAGAAGATCGAAGCACCCGTTCTGTGCATCGGCAATTTCACGGTTGGCGGCACCGGCAAGACACCGGTGGCCATCGCGCTCGCCAAACAGGCCAAGCGCATGCGTCTCAAACCAGGCTTCCTGTCGCGCGGCCATGGCGGCTCCTTCGCCGAGCCGCATGTCGTCGATATCCATCACGACAGCGCCCGGCATGTCGGTGACGAACCGCTGCTGCTCGCCGAACACGCGCCGGTGGCGGTGACGCCGAACCGCGCCGCCGGCGCTCGGCTGCTGCTGGAACGGCATGGCTGCGATTTCCTGATCATGGATGATGGCTTCCAGAGCGCCCGCATCCACATCGATTATGCGCTGGTCGTCGTCGATGCGCGCTATGGGATCGGCAATGGCCGCGTCATTCCGGGCGGGCCGCTCAGGGCCAAAATCGTCGACCAGCTGGTCTTCACCAGCGGGCTGTTGAAAATGGGCGAGGGCACTGCCGCCGACGCCGTGGTCCGCCAGGCGGCACGCGCCGGCCGGCCAATCTTCGAGGCCCATATAGAGCCAAGCAGCAAGGCAGGGCTTGCCGGCAAGCGGTTCCTCGCCTTCGCCGGTATCGGCCATCCCGAGAAATTCTTCGACACGGTGCGCGAAGCCGGCGGCGAACTGGCATTGACGCGGCCGTTTCCGGACCATCATTTCTATGCCGAGGACGAACTTGCCGAGCTGGCGGCGACCGCACGCGCCGAAGGGCTGGTGCTCATCACCACCGCCAAGGACGCCGCCCGGCTACGCCACGGCGCCTCACAGGACTTTCTCGACCGGCTCGAGGTGCTGGAGATCGACACGGTCTTCGAACTCGACCACGTTCCCGAGCGCATCATCGACGAGACGCTCGATGCCTGGCGCCAGCGCAAGCTGAAAGGCTAAAGCAATTCTAGGAAAAGTGTGAAACGGTTTTCCCGGAAAAAGCGCATAGCGCTTTCCCTTGGGAATTGCGTCAAAACAAAGAGATAGAGCGGTTCGCCGTTCCGTGAAACGGTGAACTGCTCTAACCGCGCTTACGCAGCTCCGGATGCATCTCGATCTCGCGGCGCAGCGAGGCGGTGGCGCTGATGTAGGGCTCCTGCCTGGCGACGCTCCAGTATTTCAACTCGTCGAGCGGAATGCTTTCGCCTGTCACCGCGCAGCGCACGAACGCGCCGGGACTGGTAACCTGGAAGTCGCCATCCAGATAGCGGATGCGGGCTTCCTTGCCGCCGGGGCCTTCGAAACGGTTCATCATGCGGGGACGCCAGGGTTCATGAGGATTTCTCGCCATAAATTCCCGGCGAGGTCAAGCATGCGACAAGCCTGAGACAATGCTGAACGCTTATTGTGAAGCGGAAAAATGGTGTTGGCAGGCCGCAATGGACATTTCCTCCACTCGTCTTCCCGCGTTGCTCAGGGAAGTGATGACGCCGCAGGCAGTGCCCTCGGGGCAGGCTGATCCAGTCATGGCGGCACTGGTCAAGGCGCTGGTCCAACCGCCGGCACCGTCTCTGCTCGCACAACAGACAGCGCCAGCGCTGTTGACTTTGCCGGCCGCGCCAATGGCCGTCAAATCGCAGCAGATCGCATCGGCTGGCATCGTCGATGCCTATCTTGCCCAACTTGAGACGGGCGAAGAGGCGGCGTTGGCGACCATCGCGGCGAGAAAGGCAAAACCCGAAGCCGAAACACTGCGAGCCTTCTTGCCGCCTTCGACAACAGCCAATGACAATGCTCCTGCCAGGGTTGCGGGGCTGTCATTGCTGTCGCTTATCCCGCCGCAGGCTCCAGTCCCGCGCAATGCTGCCGCCCTGGGTACATTGGCGGGCAGGCACAGGCCGGCCAATCAATCCCACGGTGCGGCGCCGAACCCAGAGCAGTTGCTGGTGAAAATTGGCTTTGTTTCGATAATGGCCGGTTTGCTGGGAGCCGTGATCCTCGGGTTCGTTCTGTTGTTGCTTCGTTGAGCTTCGAATCGGCTGGTTCTCGATATATGCCCGGCGGAAGGCCTACCGCTCGGCTTCGATGAACGCCTCGATCTTTTCCGGCGCCAGCCCGGCCTCCGCCGCGATGCGGCGGGCGAGGTCGGCGGCTGCGGCACGCGGCCGCCCGATCGGCCGGTCGAGCCAGTAGGACACCGGATTGAGCGCGGTGCGCTCATCGACGGTGGTGATGCGGCCCGATTGCAATTGATGCCCGGTCAGGGGCGGGCGTGCCAGCGCGATGCCGAGCCCATAGGCGGCGGCGTCGAGCACCAGATTGTAGTCCTCGAAGCGACGGTCCTGCGGGCGCGGGCGGTAATCCATGCCTTGCGCGGCAAACCAGGCGCGCCAGGCCGAAGCGTCGGAGTCGTTGATCAGCGGATATTTGAGCAGCCGGGCAGGATCGCCGCGGCCGATCTCGCGGGCAAGCCCGGGTGACGCGACGGGGAAGACATGTTCCTCGAAAAGCTGCACCGAGACGCGGCCCGGAATGCCGCCGCGTCCACAGCGGATGGAGAGATCGATGCCCTCATCGGCAAGATCGGCCTGGCGGATGTCGACATCGAGCACGATGCGCAGCTTCGAGGGATTGTTTTCCAGAGCCGCCATGCGCGGCATCAGCCACAGTCCGCTGACCGAGGGGATCGAGGTCAGCCGCACCACGGCGGTGCCACGCGGCTCGACCCAGCGGTCGGAATGGGTCGATATCAGCGCAAAGGCTTCCGACGTGCGCAGATGCAGCCGGTTCCCCTCGATCGTCAGCGAGACGCCGCGCGCACCACGGTCGAAGACTTTCAATCCCAGCCAGTCCTCGAGCTTGGCGATCTGCCGGCTGACGGCGCCATGGGTGATATTGAGCTTTTCGGCGGCCGCCGAAAAGCTGCCTGTCCGCGCCGCCGCATCGAAGGCGCGCAGCGTCTCGAGCGGCACCATTGTGTCCGAGCTGTGATCCATAGTCACAGGTGATCCTCGATTTGGTCGTTTGTCAACTGGCCTGAAATGGCGTTTTCTGCCTCTCAGGACCGAAGAATACGAGGGCAGTGAGATGAGCGCGATGACGGGCACGTTGAATTCGACACAGCGGATGGACACCACGGCAGCCATTGCTGTCGCGCTGACGGTGGTCGGCTGGGCTTCTGCCTTTCCCGCCATCCGAGCCGGTCTCGCCGCCTTCGGACCGCTGGAATTGGGTGCATTGCGCTTTGCCATCGCCGCGGTGCCGGCGGCGATCTTCCTTGCCGTCAAGCGCCCGGCACTGCCCAGGCTCGACGAAGTGTGGCGCCTTGTCTTTGGCGGCGCCATCTTCGTCGCGCTCTATACCGTCATGCTCAATTTCGGCGAACTGACCGTCTCGGCCGGTGCCGCCGGCTTCATCATCAATGTCAGCCCGATCTTCACCGCCATCATGGCGATGGTCCTGCTGGGCGAGCGCTTTTCGGGCATGGCCTGGGCCGGCACGGTGATTTCCTTCGCCGGCATTGGCGTCATCGCCATGGCCGACGGGCATGGCCTGTCTTTCAACACCGGTGCTCTTCTGGTGCTTGGTTCGGCCTTGTGCTCGGCCGTCAACACTATCGTCCAGAAGCCGCTGTTTGCCCGCCATCATCCGTTGACCATTTCGGCTTCGAACATGGTGCTCGGCGCACTATGCTTGGCGCCCTTCCTGCCGTCGGCCTTTTCGCAGGCGGCGGTTGCCGACACGGCAGGCCCCGGCGCCGTCATCTTTCTTGGCATCGTGCCCAGCCTGATCGCCTATGCCGCCTGGGCGACCGCGCTGTCGCGTCTGCCCGCCGCACGTGCCTCCAACTTCCTCTATCTGGTCTCGCCGATGTCCGCGCTGATCGGCTTCTTCTGGCTGGGCGAAGTCCCGACGTTGCTCGGCATAATCGGCGGCGCGCTGGCGCTGGGCGGTGTCATCGTGGTGAATTTGAAGAGATGATTTGGTAAGTCGGAGCCATTCCCCGGGCGGGAGTTGCGCCTTTGCCTGCCTTGCTGGTCATCCGGAGATCCGGCCTGATCCATATTGCCGTTTCCCTCATTCGGAACGATCCCTCGGTCAAAGGCGTTTAGCCGGTGTTTATTCGACGGAGGTCCGAATGCCGGGTGCAACGACGCACCGACGCATGCAACTGGATGATCTATCCATTTTTTATCGCGAGGCAGGGCCGCCAGAAGCACCTGTCTTGCTGTTGCCGCACGGCTATCCCTGCTCTTCGTTCCAATTCCGCCGACTGATGCCGGCGCTCGCCGACCGCTGGCGAACGATTGCATTCGACTGGCCGGGCTTCGGATACAGTGGCACACCAGATCCGGCCGCCTTTGGCTATGATTTCGACGCCTATTCCGACGTGCTTTCCAAACTTGCCGGTGAATTCGGTCTCGAACGCTACGCCTTGTGGCTGCATGATTATGGCTCGCAGATAGGACTCCGGCATGCGATCTCGCATCCGGAGCGGATCAGCGCCCTGATCATCCAGAACGGCGACATCTACGAGGACGTGCTTGGCCCCAAATACGCCACGATCAAGGCTTGGTGGACCGACAAGACGCCCGACAGGCACCGTCCGCTCGAGGCCGCCGTGAGCGAGGATGGGTTCCGGGCCGAGTTCATCGGGGAAGTGGCTGACGACGTTGCCACGCGCGTGCCGCCCGATCTCTGGAGCCTTCACTGGCCATTGATGAACACGCCGGTTCGCCAGCAGATCGCCGTCGGTCTGATGGAGAAGCTGGAAGCCAATCTGACCTGGTTTCCGCGCTACCAGGCTTATTTGCGTGAATACCACCCGCCCACGCTGATCCTTTGGGGGCCAGAGGACGGCTATATGCCCGCGGCGTCGGCACGGGCCTATCATCGCGATCTGCCCGATGCGGAACTGCATCTGATCGAAGGGGCGGGTCACTGGCTGCTCGAGACACATTTCGACGACGCGATGCCGCTGGTCCGCGAGTTCCTGGCTCGTGTTCACGCCTGATCCCACCCGGCGTCGCTTGCTGCGCTCAGTTGCTGTCCCCTGTCTGAAGGAGAACCTCATGCCGACCAAACCGACCATCGCGCGCATCTGGCGCGGTCGCACCCGCCGCGACGTCGCCGACGCCTATGAGCCATACCTGCGTGCCGAGGGTATTCCGCCCCTCGAGAAGACGGCGCTTGGCGTCCAATTGCTGCGCGAAGACCGCGATGCCGAGACGTGGTTCACAACCATCTCGTACTGGGCCGACATGCAAGCGATGACGGCCTTTACCAGAGGCGAACCGACCAAAGTCCATCATCTGGACCGCGATGCCGAGTTCCTGATCGAGCTGCCGGAGCGGATCGACATCCACCGGATACTTGTCGATCGTCAGGGACTGCGCTGAGCGGCGAATCTGGTGGTTCGCAATCTCGCCTTCTTCGCGGTGATGTCGCTGATCTGGGGGCTGACCTGGGCGGCGATCAAGCTCGGTCTCAATGACGTGCCTCCGCTACTGCTGGCGGCGGCACGCTATTTGCTGACCGCCGCGCTTCTGGCAACAGCGGTGCGTGGAGCCGGCGCGGCATTCGCCCACGGGCGAACGGGGCGGACGGTGGTCTCGGCATTGCTGGTCAATACCGGCACCTACGGTCTGCTTTTCTGGGGAATGCAGCACGTGCCCTCGGGATTGTCGGGGCTGGTCAACCTGGCGCTGATCCCGATCCTGCTGTTCGCGATTGCCGCATTCACCGGCGAGGAGCGACCGACCTGGCGCCACGCTTCCGCGCTCGCTATCGGCAGCATCGGGCTGGTTGGGCTGTTCTGGACGCGGCTTGGCGCGGGAAGCGGTTCGAGCGGCATCGGGCTCGCTGCGATCGTCGTTGCGACCGCCTGTTATTGCTTCGGCAGCGTGGTTTCGCGCCCGCTGGTGGGCGCGGTCAAACCACTGGCGCTGACAATGGTCCAGGCTGCGATCGGCGGTGTTGCACTGCTTGCGCTGTCGCTCGTGCTGGAGCCGATCTCGGGTGAGACGCTCGAGGCGCTGCACACGCCGGCCGCCATCGGCAGTCTGCTGTTCCTGTCGCTGTTTGGCACGATCGTCGCCTATACGCTCTATCTCGTGCTGATGCGTGATTGGGGCACCGTCCGTGCCGGGCTCTACGCCTTCGTTTCGCCGATCGTCGCTTTGGCGGCAGGAGCCTGGCTTTTCGGCGAGGCGGTCGGCTGGGCTGAAATCGCCGGTGCGATCCTCCTGCTGGCGGCGGCTGCGATCGCGCTGCTCAGGCCGCCAGGCGAAAATCGCGGGTGACGGCATTGTCGGCCGGCCTGGGACCTTCTTGATGTGCCGGCATCGAGCAGCGAAGCGATGGCCCGCAATCCGTCCGCAGCTATCGCCGCCCGAAAAGCCGCTCGATATCCGCCAGCTTGAGTTCGATATAGGTTGGCCGGCCGTGGTTGCAGGTGCCCGAGCCGGGCGTCGCCTCCATCTGCCGCAGCAGGGCATTCATCTCCTCGGCCTTGAGCAGGCGGCCGGAGCGCACAGAGCCGTGGCAGGCCATGGTCGCGGCTATTTTGTCCAGCCGCTCCTTCAGCGTGTCGACCGTGTCGTTGTCGGCGATCTCGTCGGCGAGGTCGCGCACCAATTGCCCGACATTGGTCTCGCCCAGCATCGACGGCGTCTCGCGCACGGCGACGGCGCCGGGGCCGAAGCGTTCGATGCCGAGACCGAAGCGGGCCAGCGTTTCCGAATGCAGCGCAAGCCGCTCGGCATCCTCCTCCGGCAGGTCGATGATCTCGGGCAGAAGCAGCATCTGCGAGGGCACCGGGCGCGAGTGCAGCGCATTCTTCAGCGCCTCGTAGACCAGCCGTTCATGCGCCGCATGCTGGTCGACGATGATGAGCGAATCCCTGGTCTGGGCGACAATGTAGTTCTCATGCACCTGGGCGCGCGCCGCGCCCAGCACCGCGCCGAGCAGGGTCTCGGCCGCTTCATCCTGCCCTGCGCGTGCATCGGCGCTGGCAAGCGAACCGGCATCGAAAGCCGCTTGCTCGTTTTCACGCAAGCCGCGCTGCTCGAAGCCCGCACCCTCGAAACCCATATCGAGCGGCCGCTGCGACGACCGGACGGGATCGAAGCCGGACGGACCCGACGCGCGGTAGGCCGCGTCGTAGCTGCGGTGGCCGTTTGCCGGTCCGCCGTGGCCGTAGGATGCGGCCCCTGGCCGGAACGCCGCCATCATGCCGGCGGCCCCCGTGGTGGCGGCGCGGACGCCGGCATCGGCCAGTGCCTGTCGGATTGCCCCGACGATCAGTCCGCGCACAAGGCCGGGATCGCGGAAGCGCACATCGGCCTTGGCTGGATGGACATTGACGTCGACGATGGCCGGGTCGAGCGTCAGGAACAGCACCGTCACCGCATGGCGGTCGCGCGGCAGGACGTCGGCGTAGGCACCGCGTATGGCGCCGGCGATCAGTTTGTCGCGCACCGGGCGGCCGTTCACATAGGCATATTGCTGCAGCGCGTTGGCGCGGGTGAAGGACGGGATCGACACGTGGCCGGTCAGATGCACGCCTTCGCGCATCGCGTCGAGGGCAATGGAATTGTCCGGAAAGTCGGCGCCCATCACCTGGGCGACACGGCGCAGGCTGCCTGCGGCGTTGTCATCCGCCGCCGGCAATTCCAGCGTCGAGCGGTCCGAGCCGGCCAGCGTGAAGCGCACGGCGGGGAAGGCGATGGCGATGCGCTTGACCACATCGCTGGTGGCCGAGCTTTCGGCGCGCTCGCCCTTCATGAACTTTAATCGGGCCGGCGTTGCGAAGAACAGGTCGCGCACCTCGACCGTGGTGCCGCGATTGGCCGCCGCCGGCCTGACAGGCAGGACGCGGCCACCCTCGATGCCGATCTCGGCAGCGCTGTCACTTGCTGCCGTGCGCGAGCGGATCGACAGTCGCGATACCGAGCCGATCGACGGCAGCGCTTCGCCGCGGAAGCCCAGCGAGCGGATGTCGTTGATATCCTCGGTGAGCTTGGAGGTGCAGTGTCGTGCGATCGCCAGCGCCAGCTCCCGTTCGGGAATGCCGGAGCCGTCATCGGTGACGCGGATCAGGTTCAGCCCACCGCCGGCTGTGACGATCTCGACGCGCGAAGCACCGGCATCGAGCGCATTCTCGACCAGTTCCTTGACCACGCTCGCCGGACGCTCGATGACTTCGCCGGCGGCGATCTGGTTGATCATCGTTTCGGAAAGCTGGCGGATGGGCATGGCGCCACTATAGGCGGATTCGACGCCGATGAGGAAGCATTCGATGTCGGCGGAATAGCGATGATGCTGGCGGGACAGCACCCCCCTCTGGCCTGCCGCCCATCTCCCCCGCAAGGAGGGAGATCGGATGTCGCCACGGCTTTCGCCAATCTGCAGCGCTGCAGGAAGGGTGGCGAGGTTGGAACTGCCAATCTCCCCACTTGCGGGGGAGATGTCCGGCAGGACAGAGGGGGGTGCTGTCCCGCCGACTTCCAAGGGATTGGGAGGCACTGCCCCTCACGCCTGAGCCGCCAGCCAGTCTCGCACCTTGCGGGCGTTGTCGCTGAGTTCCCGGTTCTTCGGCCAGACGACATAGAACGCCTTGCCGGTCTTCAGCACATGATCCGTCACCGGCACCAGCAAGCCCGACGCCAGCAACCGCTCGGCGAGGTGCCGCCAGCCGAGCGCAATGCCTTGGCCTTCCATGACGCCCTGGATCACCAGGCCGTAGTCATTGATGCGCAGGCCGCGCGCGGTATCGCTGAGATTGGCGCCCGCCGACTGGAACCATTCGTCCCAGCTGGCCGCCTCGCGATACGGCTCCTCCAGATGGATGAGGCGGTGCGTGGCCAGTTCGGCAGCGGATTTGGGCAGGCCGAACTTTGCCGCATAGCTGGTGCCGGCGACGGGAAATATCTCCTCGTCCGCCAGCGGCAACGAGTGATAGTCCGGCCAGTCCCGCGGCGCGCCGCCGCGCACGCCGAGCGGAATACCTTCGGCGATGATGTCGAGGTCGCGGTCGGCGGTCTGGATACGCAGGTCGATGCCCGGCAGTTCGTCGCGGAACTGCTGCAGGCGCGGCATCATCCAGAACGAACCGAAGGCGGTCGAGGCGGCCAGCGTGACATGACCGCCGGTCGCCTGCAGGCGTAGATCCTCCGCCGATTTGCGGATATGCGAAAGCCCAAGCGAGACATCGGCATGGAAGCGCTCGCCGGCCTCGGTCAGGAGAACCTGGCGGTGGCGGCGCTGGAACAGCTTGGCGCCAAGCTGCTCTTCCAGCCCGCGCACGGCATAGGAGACGGCGGCCTGCGTCATGCCGAGCTCGCGGCCGGCGGCGGTGAAGCTCGAAAGCCGCCCGGCCGCCTCGAAGACGATCAGGCTGCCGGCCGAGGGCAGGAGGTGGCGCAGGCTTCGCATAAGCTGAGCTTATACAAGAGATCAGGATTTTCCAGCGTCACATCACCATTTTGTCGCGCTAGGCTCCTTCATGAGTGGAATGGAGTTGCCATGAACGCACCGGCCCCTGAAGTGACCGAACATGCCAACCGCCGCAGTGGCGGTCGCCTGGGGCGCAAGGCGCTGCGCGGAGCCCCTGTAACGTCGTTCCCGACCCTGGTCCGCCAGATCCCCGTCTACCAGATGGTCCCCGATGAGGCGGTCGAACTGATCCACGAGGAGTCGCTCTTGATCCTCGAAGAGGTGGGATGCGAATTCCGCGACGACGAGGCTATCGCGCTGTGGAAGGCGGCGGGCGCGGATGTTTCGGAAACTCGTGTGCGGATCGACCGGGCCCTGCTGATGGAACTGGTATCGAAGGTCCCGTCGGAGTTCACGCTCAATGCGAGGAATCCGCAGCGTACGGTGCGGGTGGGCGGCAACAATACCATCTTCGTGCCGATGTATGGCGCGCCCTATGTGCGTGACCTCGACAACAACAGGCGCTACGGCACGCTGGCCGACCTCAACAATTTCCACAAGCTCGCCTACATGGCGCCGGCGCTGCATTCATCGAGTTCGGTCATTTGCGAGCCGATGGAAATCGCGGTACCGAAGCGTCACCTCCACATCATCCATTCCGCGCTTAAGCATTCCGACAAGCCGTTCATGGGCATCGTCACGTCCAAGGAGCGGGCGGAAGACACGATGGCGATGGCGGGAATCGTGTTCGGCGAGGAGTATGTCCGCGACAATCCGGTCCTGGTGTCGATCACCAACTGCAATTCGCCGCTGGTGTGGGACGCCACCATGCTGGACGCGATGAAGGTCTATGCGCGAAGCAACCAGCCGCTGATCCTCGCACCCTTCGCACTGTGCGGCGCCTCGACTTCGGCGTCCGCCGTGGGCGCGGTTGCGCAGGTCAATGCGGAAGCGCTGGCGGGCGTCGCCTTCACGCAACTGCTGCGCCCAGGGTCGCCGCAGATCTACGGGCAGTTCATGGTCACGGTGGACATGAAGACCGGCGCTCCGATGGGCGGCACGCCCGAGGCGGCGCAGATGATGTATCTGATGGGAGCCTTGGCGCGGAAATACCGGCTGCCGTGGCGCACGTCCGGCTTTCATGTCGGGTCGAAGCTCAACGACGCCCAGGCGGGTTACGAGGCGAACATGCTGATGCATGCCGCCATCCTCGCCGGCGCCAACTATATCTGGCACTCCGCCGGGTGGCTCGAGGCCGGCCTGACCTGCGGCTATTCGAAATTCGCCACCGACTGCGAACAGCTCATCGGCTGGTACAAATATGCCGGCGGTCTGCCGTTCGACGATTTCAAGGAAGCGATGGCGGCCATCCGCGAGGTCGGACCGCAAGGCCATTTCCTCGGCACTCAGCATACGCTCGAACATTTCGAGTCCGCCTTCTTCATGCCCTCGATCATGGACTTCAATTCGTTCGAACAGTGGAAGGCAGAGGGGGCGAAGGACCACGACACGCGCGGTCGCGAGAAGGCGCGCAATATGCTGGCGGATTACGAGGAGCCGAAGCTCGACGAAGGCATCGCCGATGGCCTGATGGATTTCATCGCGCGGCGCGAGGAGAGGCTGCCGGACAGCGTCAGTTGACGCGAAGAACCAAGATCAAAGGGAACCAGACGGGAGGAAAAAATGGCATTCTTCAGAAGCAGTGGTGATCGCGTGCCGAGCGCTATCGAGGCAATGGCGATCGAAGCACGCGCGGGTCGTGTCGACCGGCGCGAGTTCCTGGCGCTGGCAAGCGCCTTCGGCGCATCGACGGCGCTTGCCTACGGCATGATCGGCCTTGCCGTGCCGGATCGGGCCTTGGCCGAAGAGCCGAAGAAAGGCGGAACGCTGCGCGTCTCGATGTCGGTGAAGGGGCAGAAGGATCCGCGCACCTACGACTGGGTTGAGCTGGCGAACATTTCGCGCTGCTGGCTGGAGCCGCTTGTCCGCTACACCAGGCAGTTCACCTTCGAGCCGGTCCTGCTCGAAAGCTGGGATATCAATGACGACGCCACCGAATATGTGCTGCATGTGCGCAAGGGCATCACATGGAACAACGGCGATGCCTTCAACGCCGATGACGTCGCTCACAATCTGACGCGCTGGTGCGAGAAGAATGTCGCCGGCAATTCCATGGCCGCCCGTGTCGGCGCGCTGATCGACACAAAGACCGGCAAGGCCAGGGATGGTGCGATCACCAAGGTCGACGACAACACGGTCAAGCTGAAGCTAAGCGAACCAGACATTTCACTGATCCCGAATTTCACCGACTATCCGGCGCTCGTCGTCCATCGCAGCTTCGATGCCGATGGTGCCGATCCGATCAAGAAGCCGATCGGCACGGGACCGTTCGAACTGGTCTCCTACGATGTCGGCCAGAAGGCGGTCGTCAAGCGTCGTGAGAATGGCAAATGGTGGGGTGGTGAAGCGCCGCTCGACAGCGTCGAGTTCATCGACTACGGCACCGATTTCAACGCCACCGTTAACGCGTTCGAATCGGGTGAGATCGACCTCAATTTCGAGTCGCCCGCCGACTTCATCGACATTCTCGACAAGATGGATCTGGTGAAATCGGAGGTGGCGACGGCGACGACGCTGGTTGCGCGCACCAACATTACCCACAAGCCCTATGACGACAAGCGGGTGCGCAACGCCCTGCAAATGGCCGTCGACAACAATGCGGTCCTCCAACTTGGTTACGCCGGGCGAGGCACCCCTGGTGAAAACCACCACGTTGCCCCGATCCATCCGGAATACTATCCGCTGCCCAAGAAGACACGCGACGCCGCCGGCGCCAAGAAGCTGATGGCGGAAGCCGGACAGGCTGACTTCGAGCATGAGCTGATCACCATCGAGGACGATTGGCAGAAGAATACCGGCGACGCCATTGCCGGCCAGCTGCGCGATGCCGGGATTAAGGTGAAGCGCACGGTGCTGCCGGGTTCGACCTTCTGGAACGACTGGACGAAATATCCCTATTCGATGACGATCTGGTACATGCGCCCGCTTGGCGTCCAGGTGCTGGCGCTCGGCTATCGCACCGGCGAGGCCTGGAATGAATCGGCATATTCCAACCCCGATTTCGACGCCAAGCTCAAGCAGGCGCTATCGCTCATCGACGTGGAGAAACGACGCGAGGTCATGAAGGATGTCGAGCAGATCCTGCAGGATTCGGGCGTCATTATTCAGCCGTTCTGGCAGAAGCTCTACAGCCATCAGAACAAGAAGGTGAAGAACTATGGTGTCCACCAGACATTCGAGATGGACCTTCAGAATGTCTGGCTGGACGGCTGAAACAAGGCGCTGCAGGACTTCATGAGCCGCAAAAAAGCCGATATGCAGGATACGTGGTATTGATAGGCTCAAGCCATCAAAAGCCGGAGATTCTGCATGAGACTGACAGTGCTCGTTGCCGCCCTTTCGATAGCCCTTCCGGCCGGCGCCGTCGCCGGACCGGCGTCCGACGCGGTGAAGTTCTTCTATGTCCCGGCGGTCAAGTTCGAGGCCGACGAACAATATCGGGACCGGTTCACCGAACCGGTGACGAAACTGTTCGAGCTGAACGACCAGGCAACGAAGAAGAACCCGGACCAGGTCGCCTGCATCGATTTCGATCCTGGTCTCGACGCCCAGGATTTCGATCAGAAAACCGTCTCGAAAACGCTGAAACTGTCTGAGAAGCTGGATGGCGATAACGCACAGGTCACGGCATCCTTCAGCTTGTTTTCGGAAGGCGACGATTCCAAACGTGAAATGCTCTGGTCGCTCAAGAAGATCGACGGCAAGTGGAAGATATCGGATATCGCTTCCAAGACCAGCGACTGGACGCTCAGCGCGCTGGAATGCATGGCCGGCCAGGCGCCGGAGTGAAGCGATGGCCCATCGCCGGTTCCTGGCGCTGTCGGGTGTGTGCCTGCTGGCGGCTCTGAGCGGCGCCACCGCGCAAGGCCTGTTGGGTGCGCCGCCGGCAAACGCCCCGGCCGGCACCCAGCCGGGCGACAGCGGGGCACCGCCCGCAAATACGCCGGGCGGAGCGGCGGAACCGGTCACGCCGCCGGTTGGATGGTCGCCGGCCGAAGCCGCGCCGGCCGCACCGATCCAGCCGGGCTCGCCGACCGCTGTGGTGCGGCCGTTTTACGATCAGGTCGGGCTGGAGATCGATCCAGCCGAGCGAAGCCATTTCATCGATCCGGCCAAAACCGTGCTCGACAAGAGCGACGCCTTGCGCAAATCCGGGCAGGGCGAGTGCCTCGACCCCAACATGGCGCTCGACAATGCCGATTACGACAAGGCCGAGATCGACAAGAGCCTGAAGACGCTCGAGGCGATCAACGGCGACCAGGCCAAGGTCATCGTCGCCTTCATCATATCGGGCAACCCGCACCGGCTGGAATGGAAATTCAAGAGGGTCGACGGCGACTGGAAGATATCGGACCTGCTGTCGGTGACCGGCGAATGGGCACTCAGCCAATATCAGTGCGAATGATGGGCGAGCTCAACCCCGCCCGCGATAGGGCGCCACCCCGGTGTCGGGCAGCCAGGCGCCTTCGGGCGGAGCGCCGGTTTGCCAGAACACATCGATCGGAATGCCGCCGCGTGGATACCAATAGCCGCCTATGCGCAACCACAGCGGCTTGGTTGCCGCCACGATGCGGCGGCCGATCATGACGGTGCAGTCTTCATGGAAGGCGCCATGGTTGCGAAACGAGGTCATGAACAGCTTGAGCGACTTCGATTCCACCAGAGCCGCATCGGGTGCGTAGTCGATGACGATATGGGCGAAGTCCGGCTGGCCGGTGACTGGGCACAGCGAGGTGAATTCCGGGCAGGTGAAGCGCACGATCGCCGGCGGGCCGTCGCCGCGCGAAAACGGTACGGTCTCCAGGACCGCTGCTTCGGGGCTTTGTGGCGTCTCGACGTGCGCGCCGAGCTGGGTGAGGGTTTTGGTGTCGATCATGGGCCCAATCCTTGTCGCATGCGCCCGCAGTTGCTTGCGGGACGACATGCTTGAAAACGAATTTTGCCGCTCATTAGCACAATTTGAAACCGCAGGAAGACGATGACCAGCAACGATCCGCTTCTCCAGCCCTACCAGCTCAAACATTTGACGCTGAAGAACCGGGTCATGTCGACCAGCCATGAGCCGGCCTATTCCGAGGACGGCATGCCGAAACAGCGCTACCGGCTCTACCATGCAGAGAAGGCCAAGGGCGGCATGGCGCTGACCATGACCGCCGGCTCGGCGATCGTCTCGCGCGACAGCCCGGCCGCCTTCGGCAATCTGCATGTCTATGACGACAGGATCGTGCCGTGGCTGGCCGAGCTCGCCGACGCCTGCCACGAGCACGACTGCAAGGTGATGATCCAGATCACCCATCTCGGCCGCCGTACCGGCTGGAACAAGGCCGACTGGCTGCCGGTGCTCTCGGCCTCGCCGGTGCGTGAGCCGGCGCATCGCGCATTCCCGAAGACGATCGAGGACTGGGACATCGAGCGCATCGTCGCCGACTATGCTTCGGCCGCCCAGCGCTGCGAGGCCGGCGGCCTCGACGGCATCGAGTTCGAATCCTACGGCCATCTCATGGACGGCTTCTGGTCGCCGGCCACCAACCATCGCGACGATGAATTCGGCGGCTCGCTGGACAACCGCCTGCGCTTTACCAACATGGTGCTCGATGCCGTGCGGGCGGCCGTCGGCGACAAATTCGTCGTCGGCATCCGCATGGTCGCCGACGAAGATTTCGAAAAAGGCCTGTCGAAGGCGGAGGGGATCGAAATCGCCAGGCGGCTGGCGGGCTCCGGCAAGGTCGATTTCCTCAACATCATTCGTGGCTCGATCGAGAGCGATGCGGCGCTGACCAAGGTCATCCCGGTAACCGGCATGCGCTCTTCGCCGCATCTCGATTTCGCCGGAGAGGTGAGGGCGGCGACGAAATTCCCGACCTTCCACGCGGCGCGCATATCCGACGTGGCCACCGCACGCCACGCCATCGCCACCGGCAAGCTCGACATGGTCGGCATGACCCGCGCCCATATCGCCGATCCGCACATCATCAAAAAGGTGATGGAGGGGCGCGAGCATGAGATCCGCCCGTGCGTGGGCGCCACCTATTGTCTCGACCGCATCTATGAGGGCGGCGAAGCGCTTTGCGTCCACAATGCCGCGACCGGCCGCGAGGCCGAAATCCCGCATATCATCGTCAAGACCGAAGGACCGAAGCAGAAAATCGTCGTCGTCGGGGCCGGCGCCGGCGGGCTGGAGGTTGCGCGGGTCGCGGCCGAGCGCGGCCACAAGGTGATGGTGCTTGAAGCATCGAGCCAGGCCGGCGGGCAGGTGCGATTGGCGACGCAGAACCCGCGCCGCAAGGAGCTGATCGGTATCATCGACTGGCGGCTGGCCGAACTCGATCGGCTCGGCGTCGAGATCCGCTACGACACCTGGGCGGAAAAAGACGATGTCCTGGCGCTGTCACCCGATGTGGTGGTGGTCGCTACCGGCGGTCTGCCGCAGAACCCGCCGCTGACGGCCGGCGACAACCTTGTCACCTCGAGTTGGGACATCATGGCCGGCAGCGTCAAGCCGGCCGAAAATGTGCTGCTCTATGACGACAATGGCGGCCATCAGGGCATGGGCGCCGCCGAACTGATCGCCAATGCCGGCTCGAAACTCGAGCTTGTATCGCCGGAGCGTTTCTTTGCCCCGGAAATGGGCGGCATGAACCATGTGCCCTATATCAGGGCCTTTCAGGAAAAGGGCGTCACCATCACCATCAACACGCGGCTGCGTTCGGTGCGGCGCGAGGGCAATCAACTGATCGCAGAGCTGGCTTCGGATTTCGCCGATGGCTGGCGCGGCGAGCGCAGGGTCGACCAAGTGGTGGTCGAGCACGGTACGCTGCCGCTCGACGATCTCTACCTATCGCTGAAGCCTCTGTCGAAGAATGGCGGTGCGGTCGACTACGAACGGCTGGTGAGCGGTGGCGACATCTTTCCCAAGCGCAATCCAGAAGGCGGCTTCGTGCTGTTCCGCATCGGCGACGCGGTCGCCTCGCGCAACATCCATGCCGCCATCTATGATGGCATCAGGTTCGGCTTGCGGATCTGAATTTAGCTATCGCGAGGATCGGTGGCGCGCGGTCGGACCTGCGTACGAGAGCCCGTATACTTCGGTCTGGCCGCGCGCCCGCACGTCATTGGCTCGTCGCCAGACAACGTACGATTCTGCGAGCTTGTGCTGCGTGGCGGCGCTCAAAACATTCTGGCGGTGGCCATGCACAGCACGGTCAGCACCAGCAGCCCCCCTGCGATGCGCTCGCCTCTTGTCATCTTCGCGCGCAACTGGCTTTCCGTTGCCGCATCGGCACCGGCAAGCTGCCTGCTGGCTGAGCCCACCAGCGCGCCTTGCACGCCGGCGGCGATCAGGGCGGTCACGATGCCCAGCGCCAGCACCTTCTCCATCGAGCCGAAAACGCCCTCGTGAAAGAAATACCAGAGCAGTATGCCGGTCAGGAAAACCAGACCGGCAGCGCCCATTTGCGGCCGGAAGAACCGTTCCGCCCGGATGTCCGGGTCACGGCCGACCGCGATCGTCGTACCCGCCCAGAATACACCTGCCATGACATGAAGGCCGATAACGACGATGTAGACATATTGCATGACCGGATTTCCTCTTTAGCCCGCCATCTCTCGGTAATTAGATATCAAATGGTTAGATGTCAATGTATAAGTCGCGCCAGTTCCATCCGTGCATGACACCGTCTAGTGTCCTGCAATGACACCCTTCGAACGCCCGCCAGTCGGCATGAATCTCGGACGAACCGCCAAGCTGGTTGCCCAGGCCTTCGACGCTGCCCTGGTCGAGGCCGGTGGCACGCTGCCGGTCTGGCTCACGCTGCTGTCGGTCAAGTCGAGCAAGCTTGCCAATCAGCGTGAACTCGCCGGCATGATCGGCATCCAAGGCGCGACGTTGACCCACCATCTCAACGCGATGGAGGCGCAGGGCCTGCTGACGCGCCGCCGTGATCCCATCAACCGCCGGGTTCATCTGGTCGAACTGACCGCGGCCGGAGAAGCGATGTTCGAGACATTGCGTAAGGCCGCGCTTTCCTTTGACAAGCGGCTGCGGGTCGGACTGTCCGACGAGCGGCTGGCGGAGTTCGCGCAGGTGCTGGCCGTGTTGCGGGCGAATGTGGGATGATCTTGGTGGGATCGACGGGCCTTGTTTGATCCGAGTTGCTCTGCTATATGACCACTCTAGTCATTTTGGAGCAAGCTATGCGCGAGATTCAGTTGAAGGATGCCAAGGCAACACTTTCAGCGGTGGTCGATCAAGCCGTCGCCGGGACGCCTGCCGTCATCACTCGTCACGGGCGCAAGCAGGCTGTCATTCTGTCTTTCGAAGACTATGAAAGGCTCTCGCGCGTGCCAAGTTTTGGACAATTGTTGGCGGCCTTCCCTGGTGACCTTGGCGATATTCCGCCTCGTTCCCGCAAACCGGCTCGCAAGGTCGCGTTGTAACGCGGTCGATGTTTCTGCTGGATACCAATATCATCTCAGCAATGGCGCCGTCCAAGAAAGCGGATCGGCATGCATTGGCGACTTGGCTCGACCAGGCGAGCAACCATCTGTTCCTGTCCGTTGTCACCGCATCCGAAGTTGCCGCTGGAATAGCGAAGGCCGAACGTGAGGGTGCGACAACAAAGGCGAACTCGCTGCGCGGCTGGTGGCAAGCGGTTCAGCACCTTTATGGAGAAAGAGTGCTTCCCTTCGATTTGCGCGCCGCGCATGCTGCGGGACTAATCCTGGATCGGGCGAGGGCGCACCGGCCTGGATTTGAAGACATAGCGATCGCTGCCACAGCCGAGGTCCATGGTTTAACGATACTGACGGACAACGAGCGTCATTTCGCGCCACTTGGTGTGCCAATGCTCAATCCGCTGAAGAGCTTGCCGTCTTTGCCGGCTCAGTCGTCGTAGCCCTGGATTGTCCCAAAAGTGTAATGGCGCAGCTTCAGCGCGGCGATCAAATTGGTCAGCTTCGTCTTGCCGTCGAAGCCGTCCTGGAACATCTCGTCATGCATCAGCAGGATCAGCTTGCCGGGCTTGACGAAGCGGCCATAGCCGAACAGGTGATCGATCTCGCTGACCAGATGATCGACGCTCTGCACCGGCTCGCCGTTGTCCTTGTGCACCCATTCATGGTCCCAGCCGTAGAGATAGAAGCCTGAGGCCGCGACAAACTCGTAATCGGGCTCTTCACGCCCCTCCTGGGCGAGGCCAAGCGAAGTGTCGTTCTTCGACATGGAGGGCAGCCTGAACACGTCGCGCCCCGGCAGTCTTGCATGCACCAGGGGCTTCAACCCGAGCACCGCGTTTGCCCGTACCATGTCGGCGACGACACCTTCGGTGTCGCCGTAAAAATGCCGGTAGTGATTGTAGGCATGGCTGTAGCTGTGGTTGCCGAGCGTCACCAGAGGAAGCTGCCTGGCACGCTGGACGAGCGCTCTGTTGGCGGCGCTAGCCTGTGCGTGCATGCCGACCATGAATAGGGTTGCAGGAACCTGCTCGGCTTCCAGCACATCGAGGATGTTGCTTGTGCCGTTCAGCGGCCCATCGTCGAAGGTAAGATAGATTATGCGATCGGCCCCTTGGGCGGGAACCGCAAAAATCAAAAGCGCCGCCAGCACAAACCGAAACGGTGTCATCGGCCCCGATATCCGGTTGCGATCACGACAAGGCCGCCATGTCCACAACGGCTTGTCAAGGCGAGCCGGTGCATGTCGCCCAAAAGTGCGCAGCGGTTTTGGGATAACGACATGCACAAACAAAAAGGCAAACCTATGCCAGGCTTCCTTGCAGCACCGTCAGCTTGGCCTTCTTGGGCATGCGGGCGGTCAGCCATTCCAGCGCCTTGTCGTGCGGCATCGGGAAGGCGATGGAGTAGCCCTGCACCTGGTCGCAGCCGATCGCCATCAGCGAATTGAGCTCGGCCTCGGTTTCGGCGCCCTCTGCGACGATCGAGATGCCAAGGCCACGCGCCAGCTCGGTGATGGCGCGGACGATCTTCGAGTTGTCGCCATTCTCATGGATGTTCTGGACGAAGCGGCGATCGATCTTCAGCCGGTCGATCTCGTTCGGGTTGACATGGCTGAGCGAAGCATAGCCGGTGCCGAAATCATCGAGTTCAAGATGGACGCCGGCTGCCCGGATGTGCCGCAGCTTGGCCGCGATGCCCGTCTTTTCGTCATCGAGGATGACGGATTCGACGATTTCCAGCGACAGTTTCTGCGGCGGCAGCCCGGCCTTTTCCAGCGTCTCGAACAAGAACGCATCGAAGTCGTGCTCGCGCAGCTCGGTGCCGGAAACATTGACGGCAAGCCGTCCGAAGGCAATGCCGGCGCGATTCCATTCGGCCGCCTCGTTGATCGCCTTGGTGATGACGATGCGACCGATCTCGGGCATGAAGCCGCATTTCTCGGCGACCGGAATGAACTCGCCGGGCGGGATCATGCCGCGCTCCGCATGGTTCCAGCGCACCAGCGCCTCGATGCCGCTGATCGTGCCGTTGGTCAGCGAAACCTGCGGCTGGAAATAGACCTGGAACGCCCGCTCCGCGATGGCGACCTTGATGTCGTGCTCGAGCTGCTTGCGATAGTCGAGTTCGCGGCGCAACTCCTCGGAGAAGAACGAGAAGTTGCCGCCGCCAAGCTTCTTGGCTGAGTACAGCGCCAGATCGGCGTGCACCAGCAGGTCCTGGGCATTGTCGGCGTCGATCGGGTAGACGGCGATGCCGGCGCTGGCGCCTGGGAGAATGGTCGTGCCCTGGAAGACGATCGGCTCGTTGATGTGTGCCAGGATGCGCCGCGCCAGCATATTGATGTCTTCGGTGCCGCCGGCGCCGCCGAGGATCATGACGAACTCGTCGCCGCCCAGGCGCACGCACAGATCCGACGCCCGGCAGGAATCGCGCATGCGCTGTGCCGTGACGACCAGCACATAGTCGCCGGCGGCGTGGCCGAGCGTATCGTTGATCTGCTTGAATCGGTCGAGATCGAGCTGGACGACGGCAAGGCGTTCGCGACGCCGGTGCGTGCCCTTGATCAGCGTGTCGAAATGATCGGTCAGGAACGTGCGGTTGTGCAGGCCGGTGAGGCCGTCATGCACCGCGATGAAGGCCATGGAATTGCGCGCGTCGATCAATTCATGCGTCTTGCGCAGGATGGCGTTCGACATCGGCCTGAAGATGAACAGCGCCACCAGTATGATGACGCCGATTGTGGCGTAGAACAGCGTGCGGTGGAGAGCGAGCAGCTTCTCGGAGCGGTCGTCGGCGTCGGCAGTGATGCGCTGGCCAAGCGCGGCATAGCCCGACAAGGTCGCGTTGGCGACAGACGCGTCGAGATTGACGCGTTCGCCGCCGCCCTTGTAACCGCCATTGCCGCTGAATTGCGATTCATAGGCCGAGATCAGGCGTTCGCCATTGGCGATCAGCCCGACCGAGAAATAGTCGAGGTGGAAGGGCTTGGCGAAAAGGACGCTTTCGATCGACTTCGGGTCGAGCTTGGCCGGCGATTGCGGATCGGCTCCCGTCTGATCGAGCAGCAGGTCGTAGTTCGTCTCGAACTCCGCCGTTGCCTGCTTGAGCGCGCTGACCAGCGCCGGTTGCTTGTCGCGTGAACCGGCACCCGTTGCGCTGGCAAGGAAGACGATGCGCTGCGACAGCGTCTTTTGCGTGCTGACGATGTCGAGCAAGGTGTGGTTGTGCTGCTGGGTGGCCATCATCTGCTGCAGCAGGATGAAGGAGGCTATCACCATGGCCGCAATGATCAGCAGGGCCAGCCAATAGCCAGCCTTGATCAGCAGTATGAGCTTGCCTGAAACGGTTTGCACCGGCTGCTGCGACATTTTCGGGGGCGGCCCTCTCGCCTACGGATTCTTGCCTAAAGATTCTTGTATGAGCACCATTGAACTGCAAACGTTAACAGGACCGGAAATCGACGGCTGCCCGGCGAGGGGCGGCTGTCGAAAGATCGCGAAATGGTTATCGGCTCGTTTAGCGCCAGACCTGCATTTGAGCGTCATCGGCCAGAACCCTTTGTCGTGGTGTCGTTCCTGGGCCGCATGATGATCGACACCGGGGCCGCATCGTGCTGCTTGCCACCGGTCGGTCGTTTTTGCGATGGATTTTTCGCGCGGACGAGACGACAGTCAGCCCACATCAAACGAGGCCGACCATGACCGCAGCATTCCTCTCCCACATCGACAGCGAGCTCGCGGGGCTCAAATCGGCAGGCCTCTACAAGTCGGAGCGGGTGATCACTTCGACGCAGTCGGCCGAGATCGAGGTCGGCGGCGACAAGGTGCTGAATTTCTGTGCCAACAACTATCTCGGCCTCGCCGATAGCGCCGATTTGCGCAATGCTGCCAAGCAGGCGCTCGATCGCTATGGCTACGGCATGGCATCGGTGCGCTTTATCTGCGGTACGCAGGAAGAGCACAAGCAGCTCGAATCCACGATTTCCTCTTTCCTCGGCATGGAAGACACCATCCTCTACGGCTCCTGTTTCGATGCCAATGGCGGCCTGTTCGAGACGCTGCTGGGCGAGGAAGACGCCATTATCTCGGATGCCTTGAATCATGCCTCGATCATCGATGGCGTGCGGCTGTCGAAGGCCAAGCGTTTCCGCTACGCCAACAACGACATGGCCGATCTCGAGGCGCGCCTGAAGGAAGCCAAGGACTGCCGCTTCCGGCTGATCGCCACCGATGGGGTGTTTTCGATGGATGGCATCATCGCCAATCTCCGGGGTGTCTGCGATCTCGCCGAGCAATACGACGCCATGGTGATGGTCGACGACAGCCATGCCGTCGGCTTCGTCGGCCAGAACGGCCGCGGCTCGGCCGAGCATTGCGGCGTCGAGGGCAGGGTCGATATCATCACCGGGACGCTCGGCAAGGCACTCGGCGGCGCGTCCGGCGGTTACACCTCGGGCAAGAGGCAGGTGGTCGACTGGCTGCGCCAGCGCTCACGGCCCTATCTCTTCTCCAACACGCTAATGCCGGCGATCGCCGGCGCTTCGATCAAAGTGTTCGAGTTGATCAAAGACGGCGATGGGCTGCGCGACAAACTCTACGACAATGCGGCGCGCTTCCGGTCGCAGATGGGCAAACTCGGCTTCACGCTGGCCGGAGCCGATCATCCGATCATTCCGGTGATGCTGGGTGATGCCAGCCTGGCGCAGGAGATGGCGGCGCGCATGCTGAAGCGCGGCATCTACGTCATCGGCTTTTCCTTCCCGGTGGTGCCGAAAGGGCAAGCCCGCATCCGCACGCAGATGTCGGCGGCCCATTCCAGCGCGGATATCGATCGGGCAGTGGAAGCGTTTGCCGCCGTCGGGCGCGAACTCGGGGTCATTTCCTGAAAGGCCGGAATCGAAAAGCGATTCCGGATCAAGAGATTCAAGGGACAAAAGCATGTCGAACATGATGAAGGCGCTGGTGAAGGCCAAGGCCGAGCCAGGCATCTGGATGGAAGAGGTGCCGGTACCGGAGATCGGTCCCAACGACGTGCTGATCAAGATCAAGAAGACGGCGATCTGCGGCACCGACGTGCATATCTACAATTGGGACCAGTGGGCGCAAAAGACGGTGCCGGTGCCGATGGTCACCGGCCATGAATTCGTCGGCACCGTTGCCGATTTCGGCGCTGCGGTCACCGAATACAAGGTTGGCCAGCGCGTGTCGGGCGAAGGCCACATCGTCTGCGGTCATTGCCGCAACTGCCGGGCGGGCAGGGGACATCTGTGCCGCAACACGCTCGGCGTCGGGGTCAACCGTCCGGGCGCCTTCGGCGAGTATCTGGCGATCCCGCAGCACAATGTCGTGCCGATCCCCGATGATGTGCCCGACGAGATCGCCGCCATCTTCGATCCCTTGGGCAATGCCGTCCACACCGCGTTGTCCTTTGATCTGGTCGGCGAGGACGTGCTGGTCACGGGCGCTGGGCCGATCGGCATCATGGGCGCGCTCGTCGCCCAATGCGTCGGCGCGCGCAAAGTGGTCATCACCGACATCAACCCGGTGCGGCTGGCGCTGGCCAAGAAACTCGGCGTCCAGCACGTCGTCGACGCCTCGAAGGAAAAGCTGCGCGACGTCATGCCGGCGCTTGGCATGACCGAAGGCTTTGACGTCGGCCTCGAAATGTCGGGCGCCGCCCCCGCCTTCCGCGACATGATCGACACCATGAACAATGGCGGCAAGATCGCCATTCTGGGCATCGCGCCGACCGGCTTCGAGATCGACTGGAACAAGGTCATCTTCAAGATGCTGCATCTCAAGGGCATCTACGGCCGCGAGATGTTCGAAACCTGGTACAAGATGATCGCGCTTGTGCAGGGCCCGCTGGATGTCTCCGGCCTCATCACGCACCGCATCGGCATCGACGACTTTCAGGCCGGCTTCGATGCGATGCGCAGCGGCAGTTCCGGCAAGGTGGTGATGGACTGGTAGATGCCGCCGCCCTACCGCAGAATTCTGTTTTTCATCAGCCATTTCACGGAGCGGGGCCACGCGTGGTTCGCACCCATGCGAAGATCGGTAAACCCCTCCGAAACATGTCTCCCGGTTTCGGCGTCAAGGATGCGAATGAACATAGTATGTTCTGTTCGGTTGACGCGCGTTACGACGCCAAGCAAGGCAAGCGACGCGCCGTGCTCCTTGGCAATCGGGCCTTCACAACCAGCGCAGTTGCGCAATCCGTGCGGCGCAGCAGCCTGTGTATCCCTCGCCGGCACATCAATTACTGTAAAACGCCCAGACTTGGAGAGCATGTCCCTCGCAACTTGTGCCGATTCCGACAGATAGCGCCTGTCATATTCATCCGGGGGAATTATTCCCGCCCCGGCGCTCTTATCCTCCAATTCGAAAGGGAACACTTCAATCGACATCGGCTTTGTCTGCTGGGCCTGCGCAAATGTGCAGGTGCCTACAAGCAGCGTCACCAGGACACTTAATGTGCGAATGCTCATCGTAGTCCTCCCGTCGGTGTGATGGGCATTATACGCGGCCTGACAACGCAAATCACGATCAAATCGAAGGCAATGCTATGTTTTGGGTGTGGTGGGAGCTCCGACGCAGTCTCGCTCGAACTCAGTCGTTCAGAGTGATTGGCTTGATCTTGGACTAGCTCGGGACCAGGCTGGTCTCCAATGCAGCCAGTCCGCTGGTGATCGCCGCGCGCTCTTCAGCACTTAGTCTTGCCAGCAAATCCCGTTCGAACGCCTTCGCCAGCGGCACCATCTCACGATAGGCGGCAAGCCCCGTTCCGGTCAGCGTCAAATGTTCGATAC
Organism: Mesorhizobium sp. M0011; assembly: GCF_040324155.1. Lineage (NCBI taxonomy): Bacteria > Pseudomonadati > Pseudomonadota > Alphaproteobacteria > Hyphomicrobiales > Phyllobacteriaceae > Mesorhizobium > Mesorhizobium sp. M0011. Next base: position 102,417 of record NZ_JAMYVQ010000013.1, read on the forward strand.
GGCGGTCTTTTTCGTCCGGTTTTCGCGTCAGCCAGCGACGCCGTTCGAGTTCGGCGACAGCGCGCGAAACCTTTGTCTTGTGCATGGCCGACTGTTCGCCCAGCGCCGTCGCCGTCATCGTGCCACGCTGTCCGAGCCCGGCCAGCGTGCGCCATTCGGGACGCGTGAGGCCGTGACGATCCTTGTATATCCTCGAGAATTCCCGGCTGACGGCCTCGGCAAGCCGGTGCAGCCGGTAGGGCAGGAAATTTTCCAGATTGAGAATTTCAGGCGCGTCGGACGCTTCGATCACCATTTTTCAAAGCCGCCATTGATGGTTACATTTTCAATGGTTACAAATGAAACCAGTTTGGTCAATTGACATCCATTTTGGGAGGAAGCAATGGCCTTTTTCTATATGCCGGGCTTCGGCAACGACTTCGAAACCGAGACGCTGCCCGGCTCGCTGCCGCAGGGACGGAATTCGCCGCAGCGGCCGGCCTACGGTCTTTACGCCGAACAGCTTTCCGGCTCTCCCTTCACTGCGCCGCGCGGCACCAATGAGCGCTCCTGGCTGTACCGCATCCGACCGAGCGTCAAGCACACTGGGCGTTTCAAGGCGGCCAGCTATCCCTTGTGGAAGACCGCTCCCCATGTCGGCGATCATGAACTGGCGCTTGGCCAGTATCGCTGGAATCCGGTGCCGATGCCGAAGGAGCCTACCGATTTTATCAAGGGCATGCGCAGCATCACCACATCAGGCGATGTGCTCGGGCAGACCGGCATGGCAGCCCATGTCTATGTCGCCAACCGCTCGATGGCGGACGATCATTTCTTCAACGCCGACGGCGAGTTGCTGGTCGTGCCGCAGGTCGGCGCCTTGCGCTTCGTCACCGAGATGGGCGTCATAGAGCTTCGGCCCGGCGAGATCGCCGTGCTGCCACGCGGTCTGGTCTTCAAGGTCGAGCTGGTCGACAAGGAAGTGCGCGGCTATGTCTGCGAAAACTACGGTGCCAAGCTGACGCTGCCCGACCGTGGCCCGATCGGCGCCAATTGCCTGGCCAATCCGCGCGATTTCAAGACGCCTTGCGCCTGGTTCGAGGAGAAGGAAACGCCTTGCCGGCTGACGGTGAAATGGTGCGGCAATTTCCATGTCACCGAGATCGGCCATTCGCCGCTCGACGTCGTTGCCTGGCACGGCAACTACGCGCCCTACAAATATGATCTGGCGACCTTTTCGCCGGTCGGAGCGCTGCTGTTCGACCATCCCGACCCGTCCATCTTCACGGTGCTGACCGCACCGAGCGGCGAGGAGGGTACCGCCAATATCGACTTCGTCATCTTCCCGCCGCGCTGGCTGGTGGCCGAAGATACGTTCCGGCCGCCCTGGTATCACCGCAACATCATGAGCGAGTTCATGGGCCTGATCCATGGCCAGTACGACGCCAAGGAAGAAGGCTTTGTGCCCGGCGGCATCAGCCTGCACAATCTGATGCTGGCCCATGGGCCGGATGCGCCTGGCTTCGAAAAGGCCTCGCGCGCGGACCTGAAACCGGTCAAGCTCGACAACACCATGGCGTTCATGTTCGAGACCCGATTTCCGCAGATGCTGACCCGCTACGGCGCCGAACTCGAAACCCGGCAGGACAATTACATCGACTGCTGGGCGGATCTGAAGAAGCGTTTCAACGGCACGCCCGAGGGCGACTGGCCTTGAGCACCGAGCCAATGCCGGATCGGCTGGTGCTTCTTGGCTCGAAGGGCGGCCCGGCACTGCGGCCGGGTGGCCCATGGCCAAGTTCGTCGCTGCTGCAGATCGGCGGCCGCAGCATCGTCGTCGACTGCGGACTTGGCGTCACGCGTGGTCTGGTCAACGCGGGTGTCAGCCTGAAGGGACTCGACCTGATCTTCATCACGCATCTGCACTCCGACCATGTGCTGGAACTGGGGCCGCTGATCCACACCGCCTGGACGGCGGGTCTGGCGGCGCCGGTCCACGTGTTCGGTCCGCCCGGCACGGATCATTATTGGCAGCGCTTTTGCCAGGCGATGGAGTTCGATATCGAAATCCGCATCGTCGACGAGGGCCGGCCGGATATTCGAGACCTGGTTTCGATCGTCGAATTCGGCGAAGGCCAGGTGCTCGAGCAGGGCGGCTTGACGGTTTCGGCGCTGCGCGTCGAGCATCCGCCGGTGACCGACTGTTTTGCCCTGCGCTTCGAACACGGCGGGAAAAGCGTGGTGTTCTCCGCTGACACGGCCTTCTATCCGCCGCTCGCGGAGTTCGCCCGGAGTGCGCATATCCTGGTCCATGAAGCCATGCTGGAGGAAGGCATCGAGCGGCTGGTGGCCAGGACCGGCAATGGCGCGCGGCTGAAAGGCCACCTGCTCGCCAGCCACAGCTTTGCCGAAGAGGCCGGCAGCATCGCCAGCGATGCCGGCGTGAAGAGGTTGGTGCTCAACCACCTCATTCCGGCCGACGATCCCGGGATCGGCGAGGCCGACTGGACTGACGCTGTCAGGAAAACATGGGCCGGCGACTTGACGATCGCCCGCGACGGCCTTGTTGTGGGCTTAAGCAGCGAGAAAGCTGCACAAGGAGAGGAAACTGCATGAAGCTTGCCACATTGAAGGACGGGACGCGCGACGGAAAACTCGTCGTCGTCTCGCGCGACTTGACACGCTTCACCGACGCCTCGTTCCTGGTGCGCACGCTGCAGGCGGCGCTCGACGACTGGCGCCGCATCGCCCCGCATCTCGCGACAATAGCGGAATCGCTTGAGAACAATGCGGTGCCGGCGGAGCGCTTCCACGAGCATGACGCCCACTCGCCGCTGCCGCGCGCCTATCAATGGGCCGACGGCTCGGCTTACGTGAATCATGTCGAACTGGTGCGCAAAGCGCGCGGCGCCGAGATGCCGGCAAGCTTCTGGACCGACCCGCTGATCTACCAGGGCGGCTCGGACGCCTTCATTCCGCCACGTGACCCGATCCGCATGGCTGACGAAGGCTTCGGCATCGACATGGAGGGCGAGGTCGCCGTCATTGTCGACGACGTGCCGATGGGCGCCACTCTCGAAGAAGCGCGCGCTGCGATCCGGCTGGTCATGCTGGTCAATGACGTCACGCTGCGCGCGCTCACCGGACCGGAACTGGCGAAGGGGTTTGGTTTTTTCCAGTCAAAGCCGTCCTCGGCGTTTTCGCCGGTCGCGGTGACGCCGGACGAACTGGGTGACGCCTGGGACGGCGGCAAGGTCAGCCTGCCGCTGCTTGCCGATCTCAACGGCAAGCCGTTCGGCCGCGCCAATGCCGGTGTCGACATGACCTTCGACTTTCCGGCGCTGATCGTTCACGCGGCAAGGACACGGCCATTAGCCGCCGGCACGATCATCGGTTCCGGCACCGTCTCCAACAAGCTCGACGGCGGGCCGGGCAAGCCTGTCTCGGCCGGCGGCGCCGGCTATTCCTGCATCGCCGAATTGCGCATGATCGAGACCATTGTGTCAGGCGAACCCAAAACGCCGTTCCTGCGCTTCGGCGACACGGTGCGCATCGAGATGAAGAACAAGACCGGGCATTCGATATTCGGCGCCATCGAGCAGAAGGTCGAGAAATACGAGAGGTAAGGGCATGACCGGGGTCTATCTGCTGGCCGGTGTCTGGGCACTCGCTATACTGGCGGTCTTCATCCAGGCGATCCGGCTGAGTTACCGCATCGAGGCGCGCTCGCCTGACCTGACCAACCGCGGCGGCTTTCCGCGCAAGGCGATGATGTTCCACACCATCACCAACATGAAAGTCGCGCGGGATGAGGAGACGCAAGCCATGCGTCGGCGCATGAACGGGCTGCTGCTGATCGTTCTTGCCGGATTCGCGATCATGGGGGCAGGCTTGCATCTGGTGCGGGCAGGGGGATGATCTCGTGAACCTGCTCGACCATCTGCGCCGTATGGCCGGCAACAATCTGTGGTCGAACGACCGGCTCTACCGCGCGGTGCTGTCCCTCCAGCCCGGTGAGTTCGAGGCCGAACGCACCAGCTTCTTTCCGTCGATCAAGGCAACGCTCAACCACATCCTTGCGGTCGATCTTCTCTATCTCGATTTTCTCGAAGAGGGTGGTCTCGGTGCTGCCGCCCATGACGACTTCGTGCCCCTCGACGAGCCGGCGGCGTTGTTTGCCGCGCAGGTCGCAGCCGACCGGCGGCTGATCGCCTTTTGCGATAGGCTGTCGGCCGACGATCTCGATCGCCGCGTCATCACCGACCGGCGCGAGGACGGCATGATCCCCGAGCGCATCGGCGATATCCTCGCCCATGTCTTTCTGCACGACATCCATCACCGCGGCCAGGTGCACGCAATGCTTTCGGGCACGTCGGTCAAGCCGCCGCAATTGGATGAATTTCTGCTCTGTTATGATGCGAAGCTGAGGGAGAGAGAGGTCGAGCGGTTGGGTTTGTGAGAGCGACTTGTCTCGCTAATCATCCCAGAGCGACATCATAACGGGCAAAACACGGGTCGGATGTAAGGATTGCTAGGTTCTCCATTTGCGCCTGCGCGATCAGCAGTCTGTCGAATGGATCACCATGATGGTGGGGTAGGCTGCTGACGGCGTTCGCATGCTGCAAAGTGACGGCAAGTGGCTGAAATTGCATTCTGGGAAGCAGCGTTGGCAGATCGTCCGGCGCGTTGAGTTTTCCGATTGAGCGTTTGATGGCAATTTCCCAGACGCTTGCCGCGCTCGCGAACACCACCGCTTCCGAAGCCAAGATAGCGCGGTGGTGCTGGCTGAGACGTGGATCGTCTGAAATCGACCACAGGATGATATGCGTGTCGGCGAGAAACGGGCCGACCGTCATTTCACGTACTCGTCCCATTCGGGACCGAGTTCATCAAAATCGTCCGCAATCCAAATCTTGCCCTTCAAGGCGCCAATACGCGGCAGTGGTTCGGCCGCTGCCGGCGGTACGATGCGCGCGGCCACCTTGCCGTGGCGTGTGAGAACGATCTCCTCGCCGGCTTCCGCGCGGCTGACGAGTTCCGACAATTTGGCCTTGGCCTCGGCGATGGAAACATTCATAGCGCGATCCTTATGACCATAATTTAGGTCATAATTGGTCGCGCCGCAAGAAGCCCGGTTCGAATCTACCTACTCCGCAGCCTGAACCTTGATCACCCCGCGCTTGATCTGGTCCTGCTCGATGGATTCGAACAGCGCGCGGAAGTTGCCCTCGCCAAAACCTTCGTCGCCCTTGCGCTGGATGAACTCGAAAAAGATCGGGCCGATCACGGTCTTCGAAAAGATCTGCAGCAGGATCTTGGTCGTGCCGCCGTCGACGACGCCTTCGCCGTCGATCAGGATACCGTGCTTCTTCATCCGCTCGATCGGTTCGTCATGGCCATTCACGCGGTCATACGACATGTCGTAGTAGGTCTCCGGAGGGCCGGGCATGAACTTCAGGCCGTTCTCGGCCAACCTGTCGGTGGCGGCGTAGATCTCGTCGGTGCCGACAGCGATGTGCTGGATGCCCTCGCCATTGTACTTCTTCAGATACTCGGCGATCTGGCTGGTCTCGTCCTTGGACTCGTTGAGCGGAATGCGGATCTTGCCGCAGGGCGAGGTGATGGCGCGGCTGACCAGGCCGGTGATCTTGCCGTCGATGTCGAAGAAATGGATCTGCTTGAAGCCGAACAGATTGCGGTAGAAATCCCACCATGTGTCCATCTGGCCGCGGTAGACATTGTGGGTCAGGTGATCGAGATAGTAGAAGCCGACGCCTTGCGGCCGCGGGTCGCGCTCGCCCAGCCACTCGAACTCGGCATCATACGCCGAACCCTTCCTGCCATAGGTCTCGATGAAATAGAGCAGCGAGCCGCCAATGCCGACGATTGCCGGCACGTCGAGCGCCTTGTCGGCGCCTTCGTAAGCCGTGGCGCCCTTGGCAACGGCGTGATCGAAAGCGTGCTTGGCATCGACAACCCGCCAGGCCATCGAGGCAGCACAAGGCCCATGCCTGTCGACGAACTTCATCGCGTGCGAGCCAGGCTCGGCATTGACGACATAGTTGATGTCGCCCTGGCGCCAGACCGTGATGTCCTTGGTGCGGTGCTTGGCCACCGCGACATAGCCCATGCGGCTGAACAATTCGGGGAGCTTCCGCGGCTCCGTATGCGCGAATTCGACAAACTCGAAGCCGTCGGTGCCGGCCGGGTTGTCCTTGCTGATCTTGGCGGGCGGGGCGTCGTGCGGGAAGGGACCCATCATATTCCTCCGAAAGCTGGCCTGGCCTGAAAAGGCCATTTGACACGATCATAACGCGGAGGAGGCGCACGGTGCTTGCATTCAAACGCTTGAAATGATGATGTCATGCGTGAAGCGTGCATGATATGAGAAAAAGCCATGGATGAGACGCGGATTGATCAGTTCGACCGCAAGATAATGGCGCTTTTGCAGGGCGATGCGCGGCTGACCAACAACGATCTTTCGGAGCGGGTGAACCTGTCGGCGTCGCAATGCTCGCGCCGCCGCCAGCGGCTCGAGGAGGATGGCTTTATCAAGGGCTATCGGGCGGTGCTCGACCGCGACAAACTCGGTTTTTCGCTGGTCAACGTCATCTCGGTCACACTCGCCACGCACAATCACGACAATGCGCGGCGCTTCGGTGAACTGGTGGCGCGGCTGCCCGAGGTGCAGGAAGCGCACGCGCTGACCGGCGAGATGGATTATATATTGAAAGTGGTGACGCCCGACCTGAAGTCGCTGTCGGAATTCGTCAACGGCGTACTCTTGCCGCACGAATCCGTTCAGCATGTGAAGACGGCGATCGTGCTTGAGACGCTCAAGGAGACGGGTGCGCTACCGATTTAAATGTTGGGCGGATCAATCCTTCGACTGTTGGATCAGCCCATAGAGATTGGTGCAGCGGGCGCCGGAGCGGCAATAGGCGAAGACCGGGCCGTCGAGCTCGTCGAGCGCTTCGGCCTGATCCCCGACATTCTCGGCGGTGATCTGGCCGCTGATGACGGGGATGTAGCGGAAGGCAAGCCCTGCGGCTTCGACTGCTGCCTTGACGGTGTCGGCAGAAGGCTGGCCGGGCTGTTCCTCATCGGGCCGGTTGCAGATGACGCTCTTGAAGCCGGCTTCCTTGATGGCGGCGACGTCCTCAGGCTGGATCTGGCCCGAAACCGAATAGTCCTCGCTGATTTCGCGGTATTCCATGGCAGTATCCTCGCAAACTGGTCAGGCGGCAGTCTTGCCACTCCCCGACATGGGCGGCAATCCGTACCGAAGGAATTCTCTGCCAAATAGACACTGCGTACCGGAAAATCCAACCGGGCCGATGCGGCCCGGCTGGACAATCCTTCATACTCAGCTGCCGAGAATGGCGCCTTTGATCTGACGGATGTTGTTGTGCATCATGTCGATATAGGTCGCAGCCGGGCCGTCGGGCTGCGACAGCGCATCCGAATAGAGCGTGCCGCCGACCTTGATGCCGGTTTCGCTGGCGATCTGTTCGATCAGGCGCGGATTGGTGATGTTCTCGACGAAGATCGCAGCCGCCTTGTCCTGCTTCACCTGATTGACCAGTTTGGCGACGTCTGCGGCGGATGGCTCGGAGTCGGTCGAGATGCCTTGCGGGGCGAGGAAGGTCAGGCCATATGCGTGTTCGAAATAGCCGAAGGCGTCATGCGAGGTGATGACGACGCGCTTGCTCTCCGGGATCGAGGCAATCGCAGTTTTCACTTCACCTTCGACCGCGTCGAGCTTCCTCGTGTAGGCGGCGGCATTGGTCTGGTAGCTGACGCAGCCGTCCGCATCCGCCGCGCAGAAAGCCTCGGCGATGTTCTTCACGTAGATCCTGGCATTGGCGATCGACTGGAAGGCGTGCGGATCGGTGACCGTCTTGCCGCCGCCGGTGCCGGCACCTTCGGCCGCGTCGGCATCGGCGAATTCAGGTTTGAAATCGATCGGCGTCACGCCCTTGGTCAAGGTGATGATAGACGCCTTGGTGGCGCTGGCATCGACCAGCCGCCGCAGGAAACCTTCGAAATGCAGGCCGTTGACCAGCACGATGTCGGCCTTGGCCATGGCCACAGCATCGGCCGGGCTCGGCTCGTAGACATGGGCGTCGCCATCCGGCCCGACAATGGTGGTGACGTCGATGCGGTCGCCGCCGACATTTTTGGCGAAATCGGCAATGACGGTGAAGCTGGCGACCACTTTCAGCGGTGCCGCCAAGGCCGACGATGCGCCAAAGGCGGTTAATGTTATAACGCTCATAGCCAAGGCGGCATGGATCGATTTCAGCATAGACGGGTCTCCTTCTAGGGGCGGGGATCAGGCCGTTCTGTGACGGTGATGGATGATGCGCGCGCGCAGAATGCCGCGCGTGCCAAACAGGATCGAGGCGAAATAGACGACGCCGGCCGACAGGATGATGGCCGGGCCGGACGGCAGTGACGCGTGATAGGACAAAAGCAGCCCGGCGACGCAGGACGCGAAGCCGATCAGCACCGCCAGCACGCACATCGGCTCGACGCGAACTGTCCAGAAGCGGGCGGCTGCGGCCGGCAGCATCATCAGCCCAACCGACAGAAGCGTGCCGAGTGCCTGGAAGCCGCCGACAAGGTTGAGCACGACAAGGCCGAGGAAGATGAAATGCACCGGACTGCCGAGCCGGCTGACCGAGCGCAGGAACAGCGGGTCGAGGCATTCGGCGACCAGCGCCCGCCAGAAGATGGCGAGGCTGACCAGCGTCACCGCGACGATGCCGCCGATCAGCGTCAGGGCCTCATCGTTGAGCGCCAGCACGGTGCCGAACAGCACGTGCATGAGATCGACGCTGGAACCGCGGATCGACACCATCAGCACGCCGATGGCGAGCGAAATCAGATAGAACGCCGCCATCGAGGCGTCCTCGCGCTGGATGGTGAAGCGCGAGACGGCGCCGGCGCCGAGCGCGACGATGACGCCGGCGATCAGGCCGCCGATGGTCATCGGCAGGATCTCCAGTCCATAGAACAGGAAGCCGGCGGCTGCACCGGGCAGGATGGCGTGCGCCATCGCGTCGCCCGACAGGCTCATGCGTCGCAGCATCAGGAAGACGCCGATAGGGCAGGCGCCGAGCGACAGCATCAGCGAACCGATCAAAGCCCGCTGCATGAAGCCGAAATCGGCGAAGGGCGCGATGACAAGACCGTAAAGCATGTCCATCAGGCAGCCCTCGGTCCGACGCCGTGTTGATGGTCATGGTGATCGTGGCCATGGTGATCGTGGCCATGGTGATCGTGACCATGAGCGTCCTCGCCCGGCTCGCACCAGGGTGCATTTTCTTCCCAGGCTTCGTGGAAGCGGCGGGCGCGCAACAGGTTATCAGGCTTCAGCGTTTCCCTGGTTTCGCCCCAGGCGATCGGCTGGCGGGCGAGAAGCAGCGTTTCGGGGAAATTCTGCCGCACCAGGTCCAGATCGTGCACGACAACCATGATGGTGCGTTCCTCGCCATGCCAGTGCTTGATCAGGGCAATGAGGTCGCCGACCGTCTTGGCGTCGACAGCATTGAAGGGTTCGTCGAGCAGGATGAGGTCGGCGTCCTGCAGCAGGACACGCGCAAACAGCGTGCGCTGCAACTGGCCGCCCGACAGCGTGTCGATCGGCCGCTTCTCGAAACCGCCGAGGCCAACCGCCATCAGCGCCTTGCTGACGTCTTCGCGATCTTCCTTGGTGTAGCGGCCAAGCAGGCCGCGCCGTGGCCACAGGCCGAGCGAAACCAGATCCACCACCCGTGCCGGAAAGGAGCGGTCGAGCTCCGATTGCTGCGGCAGATAGGCGGCACGTACACCGGGCGCGCGGATAACCTCGCCGGCCATCGGCTTCAGGACGCCGACAATGCCTTTCATCAGCGTCGATTTGCCGGAGCCATTGGCGCCGACCACAGCGGTCAGCGAGCCCTTGCGGATGGTGCCGTCGAGATGATGGATCGCCGGATGGCTGCCGTAGCCAAGCGTCAGGTCGCGGAATGTCAGGCAGGTATTTGTCATTCTGCGATCCGTAGGCGGCGAAATCCGGCTGCTGGCAGCGGCCGACTGGATATGTGATGTTATTACATTAGTCAACAAGCCAATCCGGCGGAATTGCGGCCGCAGGGTCAACTTGCCGTGTTTGCACATCCATATGCCATTGGCCCAAGGGGATTCGACCTGACGATCTTGCCCGAAGCCGGTCGCGACTCTAAAGAAGCGCAACCGCCACAGGAAGGAACCATCCAATGAGCATTCGTCGCATCGATGTTGGCCCGCGCATGAGCCAGATCGTCATCCATGGCAATACCGTCTATCTGGCTGGTCAGGTTGGCCAGCCAACCGGCAACGTCGCTTCGCAGACCAGGGACATCCTGGCGGCCATCGACGAACTGCTGGCCAAGGCCGGTTCCGACAAGACCAAGATACTGCAGGCGATCATCTGGCTGGCCGACATGAGCACCTTTGCCGAGATGAATGCTGAGTGGGACAAGTGGGTGCCGCAAGGCAACACGCCGGCCCGCGCCACCGGCGAAGCAAAGCTCGCCACCCCCGATTATCTGGTCGAGATTATTATTACCGCGGCGATTTGATCGGCGGCCTTCTACCTCCCCCTTGTGGGGAGGTCGGACTGAAGGTCCGGGTGGGGGTCGGCGCCGCTGCCCTCCGCTATGGCTCCGGGCGTTCGGCGTTCGAAAAGCCAAATCGTTGGCTTTTCGCCAGCCTGCGGCTGGACACGCCTCACCCCTGCGAGGGCCTGAACCTTGCCACCAGCGTGTGGCTCTCGGCCGCGTAGGTAAAGCGCACATGGGTGACCGGATGTTCGGCGCTCCATGTCCGTCGCTCTACCACCAGGCATGGCGCGCCGGCTTCGATGTCGAGTGCGGCCGCTATATGCCTGTCGGCGGCGACAGCGCGAATCCGGTGCTCGGCTTCGCTCCACGGCACGCGGCCGATCAGCCATGGCCCTGGCGCTATGGCCAGGAATTCCTCATCGGCTGCTTCAGGCACGGCGGTGAGGTTGATCAGCCGCTGTTCATGCGCGAACGGCCGCTCGCCGGCGAAATGCCCACACTCCAGCGCCAGCACCGGTCCGGCCACGCCCAGCTCCAGCAGCGCGCGATCCCCGGCGCTGCTGCGCCTTTTGTGTCGCGCGACGCGCTCATAGCGGTAGGGCAGGCCGAGCGCTTCGACCTCGATGCGGATATCGTGGATTTCCAGCACCGCGGCCTGCGACTGCGGCCGGCGCACAAAGCTGCCGGAGCGGCGGCGCCGCTCGATCAGCCCGGCCTTGGCAAGCTGCGACAGCGCCTTGTTCACCGTCATGCGCGAGCAATTGTATTGCGTGCTCAATTCGTGCTCGAACGGGATGCGATGGCCGGGCGCCCAGGCACCGGATAGGATTTTTTCGCTGATGTCGGAGAGGATGCGCTGGTGCAGCGAGCCGCCGCCTTCCGCTTCCACTGTGCCGGCCATGCTCATGCCGAAAGCGCCCTCATCACGTTTCGAAAACGCTCAGCGATGGCCTCTCGCTTCGCATGCCTGCCGCCGCTGACCTGTTTGAGCCCATGCACCCAGACGCAGTCGACCTTGCTGCCATTGGCGAAGATCCAGGCGTCGAGAATTGCGTCGCCGGTCTTGCCGGCCAGCGAGGGATTTTTGGGATCGAGCGAGACGAGATCGGCCGAGGCGCCGGCGGCGATCGCGGAAGCACCGGCGCCAAGCGCGACGCCGCCACCGTCGAGTGCGGCGTCGAACAGCGCGCGGCCGGTCGAGCCGCCGGCGACCGCCAGCACATTGCGGGCGCGGTGGGCGAGGCGCTGCGAATATTCGAGCTGGCGCAACTCGTCGGGGAGGCCGATGAGCACGTTGGAATCGGAGCCGACGCCATAGCGGCCGCCATGTTCCCTGAACAGCGGCGCGGCAAAAGTGCCGTCACCGAGATTGGCCTCGGTGATCGGGCACAGGCCGGCGATGGCGCCGCTCCTGGCCATACCAACGGTTTCCGCATCGGTCATGTGCGTGGCGTGGATCAGGCACCAGCGCTTGTCCACCTTGGCATGGCCAAGCAGAAACTCCACCGGCCGCGCGCCCGACCAGGCAAGGCAATCCTCGACCTCTTTCACCTGCTCGGCAATGTGGATGTGGATAGGCCCATCCGGTGCTATGGCAGTCACCTCAATCAGTTCTTCCGGCGTCGCGGCGCGCAAACTGTGCGGAGCGACGCCGACGACAGCCTGATTCAGTGCACGAACCGATTCGCGGCATTTCTCAACAAGCCGCGAGAAGCGATTCACATCGTTGATGAATCGCCGCTGGCCTTCGTTTGGCACGGCACCGCCGAAAGACGAGTGCGCATAAAACACCGGCAACAGCGTCAGGCCGATGCCCGTCTCGCCGGCCGCGGCCGCAATGCGTTCGGCCATCTCGGCGAGGTTGGCATAGGGTTTTCCATCGCGGTCGTGATGCAGATAGTGAAATTCGCCGACGCGGGAAAAACCGGCCTCCAGCATCTCGACATAGAGCTGCGCTGCAACCGCCTCGACCTGATTGGGCGTCATCGACAGGGCGAAGCGGTACATCACCTCTCGCCAGCTCCAGAAACTGTCGGCGGAGGGGCCGCGAAGCTCGGCAAGGCCGGCCATGCCGCGCTGGAAGGCGTGGCTGTGCAAATTGGGCATGCCGGGCAACAGGATCGCGTGGCGTTCGTCGTCGGCTGTCGCAGCGGCACCAGGCTGAACGGCTGTAATGCGCCCCTCGGCCAGGGTGATCCGCACATTATCGCGCCAGCCATTGGGAAGGAGCGCCTGTTCCGCAAAGATCGCTGCCACTTTTCTCTCCGGTTCTCTGTCTCTCATGCGATGATGGCACTTGCAGTGCGTTTCGATATGTATATACATAATCGTCGTCGATTGAAACGGAAAAGATGATGGCTGGACAGAGCAAAAGCCGGGCAGGGGATATTCGTCTGTGGCGCAATGCGCGGCTCGCGACCATGGCCGAAGGGTCTGCCGGACTTGGCATCGTCGAACACGGCGCGGTCGCTTCGCGTGACGGCCGCATTGTCTATGCCGGCCCCGAGTCGGAGCTGCCCCCAACACTTGCCCAGGGCGTCGAGACGATCGATTGCGAGGGCCGCTGGATCACACCCGGCCTGATCGACTGCCACACCCATCTGGTCCATGCCGGCAACCGCGCCAACGAATTCGAGATGCGGCTGGCCGGCTCCACCTATGAAGAGGTCGCCCGGGCCGGCGGCGGCATTGTCTCCTCGGTCAAGTCGCTGCGCGCCGCCAGCGAAGACGAACTGGTCACTCAATCGCTGCCGCGCCTCGATGCGCTGATCGCCGAAGGCGTGACCACCGTCGAGATCAAGTCCGGCTATGGCCTCGACCTCGAAAACGAGAAGAAGTCGCTGCGTGCCGCCCGCCAACTGGGCGAGCAACGGCCGGTGACGATCCGCACGACCTTCCTCGGCGCTCACGCGCTGCCGCCGGAAGCCAAGGGCGACAAGGACGCTTTTATCGATCTGGTCGCCAATGAGATTCTTCCTTCGGTTGCCGCCGAGGGGCTGGCCGATGCCGTCGACGGTTTCTGCGAGGGCATCGCCTTTTCGCCGGAACAGATGGCGCGCGTCTTCGATGCGGCCAAAGCGGCCGGCCTGCCGGTCAAGCTCCATGCCGACCAGCTGTCTAACCTGCATGGCGCCGAACTCGCCGCCCGCTATGGCGCGCTGTCGGCCGACCATCTCGAATACACCGATGAGGCGGGTGCTGTGGCGATGGCCAAGGCCGGGACCGTGGCGACGATCCTGCCAGGCGCCTATTATTTCATCCGCGAAACCAAGAAGCCGCCGATCGGCCTGTTTCGCCAGCACGGCGTCAAGATGGCTGTCGCCACCGACAACAACCCCGGCACCTCGCCGCTGACCTCGCTGCTCCTGACCCTGAACATGGCCGCGACCCTGTTCGGCCTGACCGTCGATGAATGCCTTGCCGGCGTCACCCGCGAGGCGGCCCGCGCGCTTGGTTTGCTGGGTGAAACCGGCACGCTTGAGGTCGGAAAATCCGCCGACCTGGCGATCTGGGACATCGAGCGCCCCGCCGAACTCGTCTACCGCATGGGCTTCAACCCGCTGCATGCCCGCATTTGGAGAGGACAATGACCGAACTGACCCTGAAGCCCGGCAATGCGACGCTGGCGGACTGGCGCGCCATCTATCGTGGCGCCGTGCCCAAGCTGGACAACGCCTGCCGGCCAAAGATCAAGGCGAGCGCCGAGGCCGTCGCCAGGATCGTCGCCAAGGGCGAACCGGTCTATGGCATCAACACCGGTTTCGGCAAACTGGCCAGCGTCCGCATCCCGGCCGAGGATCTCGAGACCTTGCAGCGCAACATCGTTCTGTCGCACGCCGCCGGCGTCGGCGAGCCGATGCCGGTTGCTGTCTGCAGGCTGATGATGGCGCTGAAGCTCGCCAGCCTGGCGCAGGGCGCGTCCGGCGTGAGGCCGCAAACCATCGAATTGCTGGAAGCAATGCTGGCCAACGACGTCATCCCGGTGGTGCCGGCGCAGGGTTCGGTCGGCGCCTCCGGGGACCTTGCCCCGCTGTCGCACATGACCGCGGTGATGATCGGCGTCGGCGAATGTTTTACCCCGCATGGCCGTTTCCCGGCCAAGGTCGCCTTCGTCTCACATGGACTGGAGCCGGTGACACTGGGCGCCAAGGAAGGCCTGGCGCTGCTCAACGGCACCCAGTTTTCGACCGCCTATGCGCTGGCCGCCTTGTTCGAGGCCGAAGTGCTCTATCAATCGGCGCTGGTCGCTGGTGCCCTATCGACCGACGCGGCAAAAGGTTCTGACGCCCCCTTCGATCCGCGCATCCATGTGCTGAGAAAGCATCCCGGCCAGATCGAGACGGCCGACGCCCTGCGCAATCTGATGGCCGGCAGCGCCATCCGTGAATCGCATCGGGTTGGCGACGAACGCGTGCAGGATCCCTATTGCCTGCGCTGCCAGCCGCAGGTCATGGGCGCCGCACTCACCGTGCTGCGCCAGGCGGCCGACACGCTGGGCACCGAAGCCAATGGCGTCACCGACAATCCGCTGATCTTCGCCGAGGATGACACCGCGCTTTCCGGCGGCAATTTTCACGCCGAACCGGTGGCCTTCGCCGCCGACATGATCGCGCTCGCGGTCTGCGAGATCGGCTCGCTGTCGGAACGCCGCATTGCCATGCTTGTCGATCCGGCACTTTCGGGCATGCCGGCCTTCCTGACGCCGAAGCCCGGTCTGAACTCCGGCTTCATGATCCCGCAGGTGACGGCGGCGGCGCTTGTCTCGGAAAACAAGCAGAAAGCCTATCCGGCCAGCGTCGATTCGATTCCCACATCGGCCAACCAGGAAGACCATGTTTCGATGGCCGCGCACGGTGCGCGCCGGCTGATCGGCATGGTCGAGAATGCAACGGCAGTGATCGGCATCGAATTGCTGGCCGCCGCGCAAGGCTGCGACTTCCATGCGCCGCTGGCGTCGAGCGATGCCTTGGAAGCGGTGCGCAAGCTGGTCCGGGCCGAGGTGCCGCATCTCGACAATGACCGGCATTTCCATCCCGACATGGAAAAGGCCATCGCCATGGTGCGCAGCGGCGCGACCATCAAGGCCGCCGGCGCGATAACGCTGCCGTCGATTTCTGGAGCGGCATGATGGCAGGCACGCCCTGGCTCACCGTCACGCCCGGCATGGCCCCGTTGTTGGTGTCGATCCCGCACACCGGTATCGATCTCGCCGGCCTCGAGAACCGGCTGATGTCGCCCTGGCTCGGTCGCCGCGATTGCGACTGGTGGATCGACAAGCTCTATGATTTCGCCGGCAGCCTGGGGGCAACTGTCGTGCACACGGCGATCTCGCGCACCGTCATCGACGTCAACCGCGATCCCTCCGGCGCCTCGCTTTACCCCGGCCAGGCGACGACCGGCCTCTGCCCGACCGAAACCTTCGATGGCGATCCGCTCTACCGCGAGGGCGAAGAACCGGGGCCGTCGGAGATCGACGAACGTCGCGAGAAATTCTTCGTGCCCTACCATGCCGCCTTGCAGGTCGAGATCGACCGGTTGCGTGGCTTGCACGAAAAGATCGTGCTCTATGACTGCCACTCGATCCGTTCAGTGCTGCCGCGCCTCTTCGAAGGCACGCTGCCGGTTTTCAATCTCGGCACCAATGACGGTAGGAGCGCCGATCCGACGCTGCAGGCGATGGTCGGCCAGATCATGGCCGAAACCGGTGAAACCTCTGTCATCAACGGCCGCTTCAAAGGCGGCTGGATCACACGCCATTTCGGCCAGCCGCAGCAAGGTGTGCATGCGCTGCAGATGGAACTCTCCAACCGCGGCTATATGCGCGAGCCCGATGGCAAGGGTACGCCGGACAATTGGCCGGTGCCTTACGATGCAGAGTTCGCAGCACCGATCCGCGCCACCCTGCGGAAAATCCTCGAGACCGCGACATCCTGGGCGCGCGTCTGACATCAGGTCCTTTATGGAGTGACGCCATGAACAATCCTCGCCACAACATCCGCGAAGTCCGCAGCCCGCGCGGCACCGAAATCAGCGCGCGCTCCTGGCTGACGGAAGCGCCGCTGCGCATGCTGATGAACAATCTCGACCCGGATGTTGCAGAAAATCCCAACGAGTTGGTCGTCTATGGCGGCATCGGCCGGGCGGCGCGCACCTGGAACGACTTTGACCGCATCGTCGCCTCCCTGAGGACGCTGGCCGATGACGAGACTTTGCTGGTCCAGTCCGGCAAGCCGGTCGGCGTGTTCCGCACCCATCCCGACGCCCCACGCGTGCTGATCGCCAATTCCAATTTGGTGCCGCACTGGGCGAATTGGGAAAAGTTCAACGAGCTCGATAAGAAGGGCTTGATGATGTACGGCCAGATGACGGCCGGCTCGTGGATCTACATCGGCACGCAAGGCATCGTGCAGGGCACCTACGAGACCTTCGTCGAGGCCGGCCGCCAGCACTATGGCGGCAATCTCCGGGGAAAATGGATCCTGACCGGCGGTCTCGGCGGCATGGGTGGCGCCCAGCCGCTCGCCGCCGTCATGGCCGGCGCCTGCTGCCTGGCGATCGAATGCAATCCGGACTCGATCGATTTCCGCCTGCGCACCCGCTACGTCGACGAGCGCGCCGACACGCTCGACGAGGCGCTGGAAAAGATCGAACGCTGGACCAAGGCCGGCGAGGCGAAGTCGGTCGGCCTGCTTGGCAATACGGCCGACATCGTGCCGGAGATGTTCAGGCGTGGCATTCGCCCCGATATGGTCACCGACCAGACCTCGGCGCATGATCCCATCAACGGCTACCTGCCGAAGGGCTGGACGATGGCCGAGTGGCGCGAGAAGCGCGTCAGCGACCCCAAGGCGGTCGAGAAGGCAGCCCGCGCCTCCATGCGCGAACATGTCGAGGCGATGGTGGCGTTCTGGAACGCTGGGGTGCCGACGCTCGACTACGGCAACAACATCCGCCAGGTGGCCAAGGAGGAGGGGTTCGAGAACGCTTTCGCCTTCCCCGGTTTCGTGCCGGCCTATATCCGTCCGCTGTTTTGCCGTGGCATCGGGCCGTTCCGCTGGGCAGCTCTGTCGGGCGATCCGGAAGATATCTACAAGACCGATGCCAAGGTGCGCGAACTGACACCTGGCAACACCCACCTCCACAACTGGTTGGACATGGCGCGCGAGCGCATCGCCTTCCAGGGTCTGCCGGCGCGCATCTGCTGGGTCGGCCTCGGCGACCGGCATCGGCTCGGGCTCGCCTTCAACGAAATGGTGGCCAAGGGCGAGTTGAAGGCGCCTGTCGTCATCGGTCGCGATCACCTCGATTCCGGCTCGGTCGCCTCGCCGAACCGCGAAACGGAATCGATGAAGGACGGCTCGGACGCGGTATCCGACTGGCCGCTGCTCAACGCATTGCTCAACACGGCGTCCGGCGCCACCTGGGTGTCGCTGCACCATGGCGGCGGCGTCGGCATGGGTTTCTCGCAGCACGCCGGCATGGTGATCGTCGCCGACGGCACGCGCGAAGCGGCCAGGCGCCTGGAGCGGGTGTTGTGGAACGACCCGGCGACCGGTGTCATGCGCCACGCCGATGCCGGCTACGAGATCGCCGTCGAATGCGCCAAGGAGCACCAGCTCAATTTGCCCGGCATTCTCGGCTGATTGGCTGAGCCGATGCGCATCCTGCGGGCAGCCGAATACCGGTCGATGCCGTGGAAGAACGGCGGCGGCGTGACGACGGAAATCGCCGTTTCGCCTGGGGGTGCCGGGCTCGACGATTTCGACTGGCGCGTGTCGATGGCGCGCGTCGAATTGAGCGGTCCTTTCTCGCAATTTGCCGGGATCGATCGCACCCTTGCCGTGCTCGAAGGCGAGGGCATCGTCCTCGAGATCGCCGGCCACCCGCCGACATCCATAAACAGGACGACTGCCCTGTTTTCTTTCCCTGCCGACGTGCAGACCTCGGCCGCGCTGATCGGCGGACCGATCACTGATCTCAATGTCATGACCCGCCGAAGCCGGATGACGCATTCGGTCGAACGCCTGGTGATTTCGGCCCCCGTGGAAATCCGGACTGAAGCCGGCACAACGCTCATCCTGTGCTTGAACGGCGACGTCAGCGTGCCCGCCGCTGAACCGGTTCGCCTCGGACCGCTCGATACGCTGCGGTCCGGTCCGGTCAGCACCGGCCTGCTTGTCCAGCCCGCCCATGAGGCAACGCTGTTCGTGATCCGGATCTGCGCCGTCGCCGGCAACGATTAACGCTTGTTTCCAAACATGATCGCGGTACCGGCGAAATATAGCGTAAGCTGCTGGCGGCATCACGAAAAAGCCTGAATCCTCTCCGCCGATCTGGCTTGGCGGGGAAGTAGGGTGCTTGTCTTTGAGTCTTGCTGAGAGATGACGCCCTGTCGCGGTGCGGAAACAAACTTTCGCCAAGTGGGGTTTATGCAACCAATTGCATTTGAACCGGTTTTAGGGCCATTGCCGTGGCGGTGACGCCGCTCAGTGCCCGCTTACGGAATTTTCAATGAATATTCAGACGAATCCTGCCCAAATCGAGAAGACAAGCGCAAGCTTCCCGGCCATTACCGAAGAGCCGATCCGTTCCAATTACCTGCCCGAAGAGCGCCTTCGGCTGCTTGGCGAAAGCCTGGCAAAAGGCGACCTCACGGACCTGTTCGGCCTGACGCCCTTTGATTTCCAGGCCCGTATCCGGGATAGCGCCAAGAAGATCCTGGAAGTCTACCGGTCGACCAATGCTGCGCAGGCGAGGGGCGAGACGATCACGCCGGCGGCACAATGGCTGCTCGACAACAATTACCTGGTCGAAGAGACCATTTTCCAGGTCAAGCGCGACCTGCCGCGCCGATTCTATCGTCAGTTGCCGACGCTGAAACTGCCTGACAACGGCACTGTGCCGCGCGCGCTGGCGCTGGCCTGGACCTATGTGGCGCATTCGGACAGTTCCGTTTCGGCGACGATGTTCAAGTCCATCGTCCAGGGTTTCCAGTCGGTCGAGCCGCTGAAGATCGGCGAACTCTGGGCGCTGCCTTCGCTGTTGCGCTTCGTCCTGATCGAAAATCTCCGCCGGCTGGCCGTCAGGGTCAATCGCACCCGCCAGATGCGCCAGATCGCCAACGATGTGGCCGACAAGGTCCTGGCCACCGACGACAGCGCCGACCGGCAGTCGATCCTGTCCAACTTCAGCGCCCACGCGCAGGACACCACCTTCGCCACCCAACTGCTCTATCGCTTGCGCGATGGATCGCAGAATGCCGGCAAGGCTCTGGAATGGCTGGAAGGCGAGCTCGAAAAGACCGGCTCCGATGCCGAGGAAATCATCATTTCCGAACATCACACGCTGTCCAGCGGCAATGTGACGACGGGCAACATCATCCGCGGCCTGCGCCTCATCAACGACGTCGACTGGACGGTGTGGTTCGAAGGCGTCAGCCGCATCGACACCGTGCTGCGCGAGCGCACCGATTTCGCCGCGCTCGACTTCTTCTCGCGCGATCAGTACCGGACCGCGATCGAGGAATTGGCGCGCCGCTCGAACCTTTCGGAATATCGCGTTGCCGAGATGGCCATCGAGTTGGCCGGCCACGCCGCCAGCGATGGTGACGGCGACGCCGTTTTAACCGGGTCCGCCCACACCGATGTCGGCTTCTTTCTCGTCGGCCCACGCCGGCTGGAGCTGGAGAAGGCGATCGGCTATCGGCCCACCATCAGCCAGACAGTCAAGCGTGCCTTCCGCAAGACCGGCTGGCTCGGCATCGTCGTGCCCGTGTTTGCGCTGACGGCGCTGCTTCTCGTTCTGTCCGGCAACGCGCTTGCCAATCTTGGCCTGTCGGTGCCCTCGATCGTCCTCATGCTGGCGCTTTTTGCCGTGCCGGCCAGCGAGGGCGCGCTCGCCTTCTTCAACACGGTCGTATCGCTGTTCCTGAAACCGACGCGCCTCGTCGGCTACGATTACCGGCACGGCGTGCCGCCCGAGGCGCGCACGTTGGTGGTGGTGCCGTCGCTGATCGGCTCGCGCGACGATGTCGAGGAAAACATCCGCAACATCGAGGTGCATCATCTCGCCAACACGGCCGATGAAATCCATTTCGCGCTGCTGTCGGACTGGCCAGACTCGAAGACCGAGATTGATGCGGCGGACACCGAAATCCTCGAATTCGCCCGTACCGAAATCGCTCGTCTCAACGCCCGCTATCCCTCCGAAGGCGCGCCCCGTTTCTACATCCTGCACCGGCGCCGGCTTTTCAACGCGGCGCAAGGGGCCTGGATGGGCTGGGAGCGCAAGCGCGGCAAGCTGCACGAGCTCGATCTTCTGCTGCGCGGCGACAGCGACACCACGTTCCTGCCGCTCGACGTGCCGCTGCCGGAGAACGTCGTCCATGTGATGACGCTCGATGCCGACACGCGCACCACCCGTGACGCGGTCGCCACCCTCGTGGGCAAGCTCTGCCACCCGCTCAACCGGCCGCATTTCGATGCCAGCAAGCGCGTCGTCACGGCCGGCTACGCGATCCTGCAGCCGCGCATCACCGCGTCGCTGACATCAGGCGACGATGCGTCGTTCTTCCAGCGGGTGTTTTCGGCAAATCGCGGCCTCGACCCTTATGTCTTTGCCGTGTCCGATCTCTATCAGGACGTCTTCGGCGACGGGTCCTTCACCGGCAAGGGCCTCTATCATGTCGACGCCTTCGAGGCCGCGCTGCAGGGCCGCATCGAGGAAAACACCATCCTCAGCCACGATCTGCTGGAAGGCGCGCTCGCGCGCGCGGCGCTGGTCACCGACGTCGAACTGGTCGAGGACTATCCGACCCGATATTCGGTCGACGCCTCGCGCCACCATCGCTGGGCGCGCGGCGACTGGCAGCTGCTCGGCTTCATGCTCGATCCGCGCTCCGGCGTGCCGGCGCTGTCGCGCTGGAAGATGATCGACAATCTGCGCCGCTCGCTGACGCCGATCTTCTGGGTGATGGCGGCGATCGCCGGCTGGACGCTGCTGCCCTTCACGCAGGCCGCGCAATGGCAGGCCCTGCTGATCCTCAGCCTGTTCATGGCGCCGACATTCGACATCGTCAACGCCATCCTGCCCAAGAGCGGCGACCAGACGCCGCGCGGCCATTTCTCGGCCCTGGCGCGCGACGTCGCTTTCGGCACCGCTATGGTGGCGCTGAAAATCGTGCTGATGGCGCATAACGCCTGGATGATGGGCGATGCCATCGTGCGTACCCTCTACCGGCTGTTCGTCAGCCGCCAGAACCTTTTGGAATGGCGCACCGCCTCGCAGGCGCATAAGGCGGGCGACAACGATGTCGGGTCGTATTACGGCATGATGTATGGCGCCGTGATCATCGGCTTCGTCGGCCTTGCCATTCCGGTGCTGGCCGATTCGACCGGCGCCTTCGTCGCCTTCTTCTTCGCCCTGTTCTGGATTGGCTCGCCGGCCATCGCCAGCTGGATCAGCCGTTCGGCTGAAACCGAGGATCGGCTGCGCATATCGCAGGCCGACATCCACACGTTGCGCACGGTGGCGCGGCGCACGTGGCACTATTTCGAAAGCTTCGTGACGGCAGAACACCACCATCTGCCGCCCGATAATTTCCAGGAAAGCCCGGCGCCGGTGGTGGCGCCACGCACCTCGCCGACCAATATCGGCGTCTACCTGCTGTCCGTCGTCTCCGCCCGCGACTTCGGCTGGATCAGCCTGTCCGACGCCATCACCCGCATCGACGCCACCATGGCGACGATCGAGGGCATGCCGCGTGAGCGCGGTCACCTCTTCAACTGGTACGACACGACGACACTGAAGCCGCTCTATCCGCTTTACATCTCGGCTGTCGACAGCGGCAATCTCGCTGGCCATCTGGTGGCGGTGGCGGCGGCCTGCGCCGAATGGGCCGAAGCGCCCTCCGTCCATCTCCAGGGCGATTTCGAAGGCATTCTCGACACGGTCACCATCCTCAGCGAAAGCCTCGATGATTTGCCCGACGACCGCCGTCAGTTGCGCCCGCTGCGCCAGCGTCTCGCGGACCGTCTCGACGGCATGCGGCGCGCTGTCGACACCATCAAGGCGCAGCCCGAAATGGCGTCGATCCGCACCATCAACCTGGCTGTGCTGGCCGGCGAGATCCGCAAATTGGCCACCGCCATCCATACCGAGGCCGTGTCGCCCCAGAGCGACGTCATCGTCGACTGGGCGGCAAGGCTGGAAGCCACCTGCGAAGCGCACGTCCATGACGCGCACAGCGACGACAATGCCGTCGAGGCGCTGCGTGCCAAGCTGCTCACCTTGCGCGAGCGCACGCGCCGCTACGCCTTCGAGATGGATTTCTCCTTCCTGATGCGGCCGGAGCGCAAGCTGTTGTCGATCGGTTACCGGGTCGAGGAGCACCAGCTCGACGAAAGCTGCTACGACCTTCTGGCTTCCGAAGCGCGGCTGACCAGCCTGTTCGCCATCGCCAAGGGCGACCTGCCGACCGAGCACTGGTTCCGGCTTGGCCGGCCGATCGTCGAAATCGGTTTCCAGGGCGCCCTGATGTCCTGGTCCGGCTCGATGTTCGAATACCTGATGCCGCCGCTGGTGATGAAGGAGCCGCAGGGCTCGATCCTCAACCAGACCAGCAAGCTGATCATCAAGCGCCAGATCCAGTACGGCCGCCAGAAGAACGTGCCGTGGGGCATTTCGGAGGCCGCCTACAATGCGCGCGACCGCGAACTGACCTACCAATACACAAATTTCGGCGTTCCAGGTCTCGGGCTGAAGCGCGGCCTTGGCCAGAACACGGTGATCGCGCCTTACGCCACCATACTCGCGGCCCAGTTCAACCCGCGTGAAGCCGTGCTGAATCTCGCCCGATTGCGGGAGATCGGGGCGCTCGGCCGCCACGGTTACTACGATGCCGTCGACTTCACGCCGCAGCGCGTGCCGGAAGGCACGGATCACGTCGTCGTCCAGAACTACATGGCCCACCATTCGGGCATGTCGATCGCGGCGGTTGCCGACGCCATCTTCGAAGGTCGCATGCGCGACCGCTTTCACAGCGACCCGGTCATCGAATCGGCCGAACTCTTGCTGCAGGAGAGGGCGCCGCGCGACATCCCGACCGCGACCGTCAGGACCGAGGCCGACGAACGCTCCAAGGACGAGACCGAAGTCGACAGCCCCGACACCCGCATCGTGCTCAATCCGCTGCAGTCGCTGCGGTCGACCAACGTCATGTCGAACGGCCGCTATTCGGTGATGGTCACCGCGACCGGCTCGGGCTACAGCCGCTGGGGCGATCTCTCCGTCACACGCTGGCAACCGGATCCGACCGAGGACCGGCTCGGCTCCTACATCTTCCTGCGTGACGCAGGCTCAGGTGACTGGTGGTCGGCTACAGCCGAACCGAAGCGCGCCGCCGAGGAAAAGGCGCAGACCTTGTTCTCCGACGACAAGGCGAGCTTCGTCAAATCGGTGGGCACGTTGCGCTCCGAGGTCGAATGCATCGTCATCTCGGAAGGCAATGGCGAGGGCCGTCGGGTCACGCTCTACAATGACGGTCCGTCCGACCGTCACATTGAAGTGACCTCCTTTGCCGAACTGGTGCTCGGCCTGGAGGCGTCCGACAACGCGCATCCGGCCTTCTCGAAGATGTTCGTGGAAACCGAAATCTCTGCGAACAACGCGGCGATCTTCGCCACGCGGCGCAAGCGCGAGACCAGCGAGCCCGATATCGCCATGGTGCATTTCGTCACCGATCCGTCCGGATCGGCGCGCGATGCCGAGGCCGAGACCGACAGGCGCGCCTTCATCGGCCGTGGCCGTACCATCGTCGACGCAGCCGCTTTCGACCCGGGCGCCAGGCTGGGCGGCCATTCAGGCTTTACGCTCGATCCCGTCGCGTCGCTGCGCCGCCAGGTGCGCGTGCCGGCCAACAAGAAGATATCGCTGACCTTCTGGACCGTCGTCGGCGCTGGCCGCACCGAGCTGGACGAAGCCATCGCCCGCCTCGACCATCCGGAGAGCTTTGCCCGCCAGGCCATGCTTGCCTGGACGCGCAGCCAGGTGCAGACCCGCCATATGGGCCTCAGCCTGACCGATGCCGCCAATGTGCAGAAGCTGGCGCGATACCTGATCTATCCGGATCCGTTCCTGCGTCTTCCCGCTGAATCCATCGCCACGGGGCTGGGCAAGCAGTCGAGCCTGTGGCCGACAAGCATTTCCGGCGATTTCCCGATCTTCCTGGTCAGGATCGGCGATGTCGCCGATCTCGAAATCGTTGCCCAGGCGCTGCGTTTCCAGGAATATATGCGCACCCGCGGCATGATGATCGACTTCGTCGTCGTCAACGAGCAGGCGTCCTCCTATGTCCAGGACCTGCAACGGGCGGTCGAGACGCTGTGCGAAAACAGCCGCCTGCGCGGCAAGGAGCTCGGACCGCGCCAGCACATTTTCGCGGTGCGCCGCGACCTCATGGACGAGACCACCTACAAGACGCTGCTCGCTGTCGCCCGGGTGGTCCTGCACACGCGCAACGGCACTATCTTCGACCAGATCGAGCGCGCCGAGGCCGCGGCTCTGCAGGCGCGGGACGCCCTGGCAGCATTGCCGATTCCGCGTGAATTGCCATCGCCGACACCCACGACGCATACCCCTGCCTCGCAGGCGGTGGCCAATGCCGGCGCCGATGGAAGCGGACTCAGCCAGTGGAACGGCTTTGGCGGTTTCGACGGCGACGGGCGGCACTATGTCGTGCGCCTGGCCGGCCGGCGCACGACGCCGCAGCCTTGGATCAACGTCGTCTCCAACGCCTCGTTCGGCTTCCACACCTCGGCCGAGGGCGCTGCCTTCACCTGGAGCCGAAACAGCCGCGACTACCAGTTGACGCCGTGGTCGAACGATCCGGTCTCGAACCGGCCGGGCGAGGGCCTCTATATCTACGATCAGGCCAGCGGCAAGGCATTCTCGCCGCTCGCCGCCGTGGTGCGCGATCCCACGATGACCTACGAGGCTTGGCACGGCCAGGGGTTCTCGACCTTCCGCTCGAAGCGCGGACCATTGTCGATGGATCTCACCCATGTCGTCGATCCGGTCGATCCGCTGAAGATTTCGCGGCTGCGCATCCAGAATTCCGGCTCGGTGCCGGCGCGGCTGCGTGTCTATGCCTATGCCGAATGGGTGCTCGGCGGGCATCGGTCGCGCACTGCGGCAACCATCGTCCCGTCGCGGGATGCCGCCAGTGGGGCGCTGCTGGCACAAAACCCCTACGGGCTGGATTTTGGCGAGCGGGTTGCGTTCCTCGCGGCAGACGGCGGCGTCCATTCGGTGACGACAGACCGGTCGGAGTTCCTAGGCCGGCATGGCTCCAGCGAGCTGCCGCAGGCGGTGCTGAGTGGTGCAGCGCTGTCTGGCCGTGTCGAGGCCGGCGACGATCCGTGCGCGGCTATCGCCCGCGACGTCGAGATTCCGGCTGGCGGCGACGTGACGCTGCTCTGGCTGCTCGGCGATGCCGAGTCGGTCGGGGAGGCGAGCGCGCTGGTGCAAGAGCACCGGGTCAAGGATTTCGACCAGCGGCTGGCCGACAATGAGCGCGAATGGCGCGGCTTTCTCGACACCATCCAGGTCGAGACGCCTGACAAGGCGCTCGACGCCATGGTCAATCACTGGCTGCCCTATCAGAGCCTGGCCTGCCGCATCCGTGCCCGCTCCGCCTTCTATCAGGCCAGCGGTGCCTTCGGCTTCCGCGACCAGTTGCAGGATACGCTGGCGCTGCTGGCGCATGACCCGCAACTGGCGCGCGACCAAATCCTCAACGCGGCGCGGCGGCAGTTCCCCGAAGGCGACGTGCAGCACTGGTGGCTGCCGCGCACGGGTGCTGGCGTGCGTACGTTGATCTCCGACGACGTGGTCTGGCTTGCCCACGCCACGGCGCGCTATTTGCTGGTCACCGGCGATGCCACCATCCTGAAGGAGCAATTGGCCTTCATCGATGGACAGCCGCTGGGCGAGGGCGAGCACGATGCCTTCTTCACCCCGGAAATCTCGAAGAAGACAGCGTCGCTCTACGACCATTGCGCGCGTGCGCTCGATCTCGCCATCAAGCGCAGCAGCCCCGCGGGCCTGCCGCTGATCCTCGGCGGCGACTGGAACGACGGCATGAACCGCGTTGGCGAGCAGGGCAAGGGCGAGAGCGTCTGGCTCGGCTGGTTCCTGCTGAAGACGCTGGGCGACTTCGCCCCCGTCGCCAAGGCCGAGGGCGACGCCAAGCGAGCACAGGCCTGGGCAAAGCATGCCGATGTTCTGAAGCGGGCGCTTGAGAGCACCGCATGGGACGGCGAATGGTACCGGCGCGGCAGTTTCGACGACGGCACCCCTTTGGGGTCTCGCAACTCGCAGGAGTGCAAGATCGACTCGATCGCCCAGTCCTGGAGCGTGCTTTCGGGAGAGGGCGATCCGGCACGGTCGACGACCGCGATGGAGCAAGCAACGAAGCTGCTCGTCGACGACAAGCTGAAGATCGTCAAGCTGTTCACGCCGCCCTTCTCGAAGACGGAGAAGGACCCGGGTTACATCAAGAGCTATCCGCCCGGTGTGCGCGAGAATGGCGGCCAGTACACCCATGCCGCCACATGGTTCGTCATCGCGCTTGCCGAGATGGGACAGGTCGACGAGGCCTATCGCTGTTTCTCGATGCTGAACCCCGTCAACCATGCGACCGACGAGGCCACGGCCGAGCACTATCGTGTCGAGCCCTATGTCGTGGCGGCCGATATCTATGCCGGCGACGACAATGCCGGCAACGGCAAGGGCGGCCGTGGGGGCTGGACCTGGTACACCGGCTCTGCCGGCTGGCTCTACAGGGCTGCGGTCGAGGGCATTCTGGGCATCGAACGGCGCGGCAAACGTGTCCAGTTCAAGCCGAAGCTGCCGAGCCACTGGAATGGGTACTCGGCAAATCTCAAAATGCTGGGAGCGGAACTCAGGGTTCGCGTCATCCGCGACAATAAGGCCAAGGCCGTGTCGCTGGAGGTGAATGGGACAAAGACCAAGGTTTCGGCAGTCGAACTGAAGGACGGCGAAGTTGCCGAGGTGGTCATCCGGATCCCGGCTTAATGCAATGTTGCTCAAAAACTATGCGCTCGGGCCTGGGATCCGGGGCGCGACTTTTGCCGCCACGGCGGGATGAGAGGCCGTCCCGCCTGGCGTTGCCGCCTGCCGATTGAAGGACATGCCACCGAGGAGTGCATGAAATCAAAGGCTTGAGGCGTCCGACAGGGGCGCCACGAGCAGTGAGAGTTTGGCCTCCCTTCACCTGGAAGGGCGCCCTGCAGCTTTGTTTCGCTCTATACTTCGCAAAAGGCGATTTCGGCCTTAGTCATCCGCCCGACATTGTTGCTGATTAAAATTGTGGCAGCACGTGCCAACTGCCATGATTTCGCCGCATGCCTGACATTTTACCTGTCTTCTCAAACCGTTAGGTGATCACGGCAGATTTCGGAACGTCGCCATCTTTTGTTCGCTCTAAGGGAACTGAAGGGGTACACGGCCATTGTTTTGCGACGTATCAACCGGTACGAATAAAATGATGCAGTGCACAATAAACAGCGTGGCGGAGTAACTGGGGTGACCCTTCTGCAAATCTACTGGCGAGCTCTCGGTTATCTGGCCGCGGACAGGAAACGCGTTGCGTTGATCTGTTCGGCCAACGTGGCTCTCGCCATCGTAGCGCTTCTCGAGCCAATTATGTTCGGTCGCGTCATCGGCGCCATCTCCGAGCGTGGCTCTGTCTTCACCACGCTGGTCATGTGGGCCGGTCTCGGCGCCTTCAACATCGTTGCTTTCGTCATGGTGGCGCGCGGCGCTGACCGCTTCGCCCATGCTCGGCGCAGCGAAGTGCTGTGCCAGTCCTTCGAGCGTGTGATCACCATGCCGCTCGCCTGGCACCATCAGCACGGCACCTCCAATGCGCTGCACACGATGCTGCGCGCCGTCGAAACCCTGTTCAGCCTTTGGCTCGAATTCATGCGCCAGCATCTGTCCACGGCTGTCGCCCTCGTGCTGCTGGTTCCGACCGCGATCAGCATGGACCTGCGCATGTCGCTGGTGCTGCTTGGCCTCGGGCTGCTTTATGTCGGCATCGGCCGGATGGTCATGCGCCGCACCAAGGCGGGCCAGGCTGCGGTCGAGCGTCACTACCACAAGGTGTTCGCGCATGTGACCGACTCGGTCAGCAACGTTGCGGTGCTGCAGAGCTACAATCGCCTCGGCCACGAGGCCGATACGCTGCGCCGCTACGTCAAGAACCTGCTCGACGCGCAGAACCCCGTGCTCGACTGGTGGGCGCTGGCCAATGCCTTGCACCGTCTGTCATCGGCAATCTCGATGCTGATCGTGTTGTCGATCGGCTCCTATCTCGTCACTCATGGTCAGTTGGGTGTCGGCGACGTCATTGCCTTCACCGGTTTTGCCACGATGCTGATCGCTCGCCTCGACCAGATGTCGGCTTTCGCCAACCAGATTTCGGAGGCCCGTGCCAAGCTCGAGGATTTCTACCACCTCGAAAACTCCGCGGCTGATGCCGCCGAGCCGGACGGCTTGCGCGATCTTGCCAACGTCACCGGCCATGTCCGCTTCGAGAATGTCGGCTTTGAGTTCGCCAATTCCGGCCAAGGCATCGACGACGTGTCCTTCGAGGTGCAGGCGGGCCAGACCGTCGCCATTGTGGGCCCGACGGGCGCCGGCAAGACCACGCTCATCAACCTGCTGCAGCGTGTCTTCTCGCCGTCCCATGGCCGTATCCTGATCGACGGCATCGACACCCGTACCGTGACCCGCAAGTCGGTGCGCCATTCGATCGCCACCGTATTCCAGGATGCCGGGCTGCTCAACCGCTCGATCGAGGACAACATCCGTGTTGGCCGCGCCGATGCAAGCAATGACGAGATTCATGCCGCCGCCAATGCGGCTGCCGCACAGGACTTCATCCTGTCCAAGAGCAATGGCTACGACACGGTGGTTGGCGAACGTGGCGGCCAGCTGTCGGGCGGCGAGCGTCAGCGCATCGCCATTGCCCGCGCCGTGCTGAAGGACGCACCGATCCTGGTGCTCGACGAGGCGACCAGCGCGCTGGACGTCGAGACCGAGGACCGCGTCAAGGAAGCGATCGACGAGTTGCGCCGCGACCGCACGACCTTCATCATCGCCCACCGCCTGACCACCGTTCGCGACGCCGATCTGGTCGTGTTCATGGACAAGGGCAGGGTGGTCGAGATGGGCGGCTTCACCGAGCTGTCGCTGCGCAATGGCCGCTTTGCCAGCCTGTTGCGCGCCGGCGGCCTGCTCAACGACGAGGAAGTCCGCCGCCTCAGCCGCACCGTACAGCAACAGCAGGAAGCAGCCGCCTGAGCTTCTTTCTCCGACCTCCCCTTGTGGGAGGTCGGACCATAGGTCCAGGTGAGAGTACAGGCACGGCCGCCCCAATTGCGTCTGCGACACCACCGCTCGATTGCCCCGAACGCCACGGCGGTTTATGTAGAAACGCATGAGCGACACGACTTCACGCCTGACCGGCTGGATGGATCTCGCCAACCCGACGCGCTTCGTCGGGCTGGCGGACAAGGTCGTGCCGTGGCTGGCCACGATCGCCACACTCATCCTCGCCGTCGGGCTCTATATGAGCTTCGCCGCGCCTGAGGATTTCCAGCAGGGCATAACCGTCCGCATCATGTACATCCACGTGCCTTTCGCCTGGCTGGCCATGATGTGCTACACGCTGATGGCGGTCTCGGCGCTGGGCACGCTTGTCTGGCGGCACCCGCTGGCAGATGTCGCGCTGAAATCCGCAGCCCCCATCGGCGCTGTCTTCACCGCGCTGGCGCTGATCACCGGTTCGATCTGGGGTAAGCCGATGTGGGGCACCTGGTGGGTCTGGGATGCGCGTCTGACCTCGGTCTTCGTGCTGTTCCTGATGTATCTCGGCATCATCGCGCTGACCCGCGCACTCGACGACGCAAGCCGCGCCGCCTGGGCCGCCGCCATCATCACGCTGGTCGGCTTCATCAACATCCCGATCATCAAATTCTCGGTCGACTGGTGGAACACGCTGCATCAGCCAGCCTCGGTGTTCCGCATGGGCGGCTCGACTATCGACCCCAGCCTGCTATGGCCGCTTCTGGTGATGGCGCTCGGCTTTACCGTGCTGTTCTTCGCGCTGCACCTGATGGCGATGCGCACCGAAATCCGCCGCCGCCGGGTGATTGCCATGCGCAGGGTTGCGGCACGGCAGGCCGAGCGGTCCGCCAACTGACGCGCGTCGACTGTAATTTTCGCTTTCGCCAACGTCTATCTCTGAGCAGTGAGTGGGGCGCTGAAGCTGCTGATCTCCCCACTTGAGGGAGGTGGCCGGCAGGCCAGAGGGGGCGCTGTCCCGCCGGCGTGCTGAAGATACTGCGGCGTTTCGCTGGCCTTGATGATGACCCTCACCCCATCCTTCCGCGCGCCGCCACCGGCAACGTTTCCAGCACCTTGTCGCCGTCGACCAGATTGACCTCGTTGAACAGGTTTGTGACGACGCAGCAATGGTCGGGCACGACACGCACGCGCTCGCCGATGCGCAGCTTGCCGTCGCCCGAAAACGTGACGGTGCCGTGCTCCTCGCTCAAGCCCGTCACCCGCGCTCCCGACACGCCGAGCAACTCGCCGAAATCGGCGAGACCCAGCGTGTCGCTGGACAGCGCCTTGCTGCCGGCATCGAGGATAGCGCGCGTCGCTGTGGGATGGCTGACCACCGTCGACAGCACCGTCAGCGCGCAGTCGTCGAGGCCGCCGACGCCTTTGGCGACTTGATAGCGGTCGAGATAGATGTAAGTGCCTGGACGATACTCCGTGACAACAGATGTATCGCTGGAGCGCCACATATCCGGCGTGCCGCCGCTGGAGATGCGTTCGCAGGCGAGGCCCGACGCGGCAAGTGCCTGCTTGGCCTCGGTGAGCCAGGCTTCGGCCTCCGCTGCCCGCCCGGCGGCCGGGTAGGTCATCAGTCCGCCGAAGGCGAGGCCGCCGGCTCTGTCGATCCGTCTTGCCAGCGCGACCGCTTCATCAGCCGACTGCACGCCGCAGCGGCCCATGCCGGTGTCGCATTCGACCAGCACCTGCAAGCGATGACCGGCATCGGTGAAGGTGGTTGCCAGCCCTTCGAGCGTCTCCATGCTGTCCGCTGTCACCGACAGGGTGACGCGCCCGTGTAGCCCCAGAAGCCGCTCCAGCTTGGCGCGCCCAAGGATGTTGTAGGGAAGAAAAATATCGGTCAGCCCGGCATCCGCCATCACCTCGGCCTCGCCAATCTTCTGGCAGGTGATGCCGACGGCGCCGGCCGCCACCTGCTTCTTCGCCCAGTAGGGCAATTTGTGCGTCTTGATATGCGGCCTGAGCTTCAGCCCGTTCTTGTCGGCATGCGCCTGGGCGCGGGCAATGTTGGCTTCCGCGCGCGCGGCGTCGATCAGGATGGATGGCGTATCGAGATCGTGGACGGTCGGCATCATCTTTCACCCCATGAGGAATCCGCGGGTTTTATGGCCCTGAAAATCCGTGATGTCACGCGGCCAGCGAAGCGGATCTGTGGTCCATGCACCTAAGCGCAACGCCGGACAGGACGGCGAGATGGATCGACACCGCATCGACGTTCGGCTATGCGATTTGCCAGACAAATCGATACGAAGGGATCATGATCATGAAGCGCTCCGCCATCAACGACATCATCCGCGAAGCCGACGCTTTCATCCGCTCGTTCGGCTACATCATGCCGCCCTTCGCCTATTGGTCGCCGCAGGAGGCGAAGGCGCGTCAGGTCGACTCGTCGGCCGTATTCACCTCGCGGCTTGGCTGGGACATCACCGATTACGGGCAAGAGAAGTTCAGGGAACTCGGCCTGTTCCTGTTCACCGTTCGCAACGGCCGCTACGAGGACATGAAGAAGGGCATGGGCATGCTCTATGCCGAGAAGATCATGATCTCGCGCAAGGACCAGCTGTCGCCGATGCACCGCCACAACATCAAGGCCGAGGACATCATCAACCGTGGCGGCGGCAAGCTGGTGCTGGAACTGTTCATGCATGACCGCGATGGCGGCATCGATCCCAAGGCGGAGGTTTCGGTGCCGGTCGACGGAACCATCCACAGGCTGCCTGCGGGTGGGCTCCTGAAGCTCGACCCGGGCCAGAGCGTCACGCTTTTGCCTGGCGTCTGGCATGCCTTCTGGGCCGAGGGCAAGGACGTGCTGATCGGCGAGGTCTCGACCGTCAATGACGATCTCACCGACAATGTGTTTCGCGAACCGATCGGCCGTTTTTCCAACATCGACGAAGACGTTGCCCCGATCCACCTGCTGGTGTCCGACTATGAGAAGTGGCTGGGGTAGGGGGCGCCGCCCCATGCCTTCGGTGACGCCAGCCCCACGATCGAAAGCGGGTTAGCCGGTAGCGCCTACCTACTGCGATCCTTGTTCGACCGATCCTGCCGCTTCGTCCCTGAAGACGACCTTTGTGCCTTTTTGCACTTTGGAGGCGAGGTCTTCGGCATCCCAGTTGGTCAGGCGGATGCAACCATGCGAGAAGGTCTTTCCGATCTTGCCTGGGTCCGGCGCCCCGTGAATGCCATAACTATCGATGGACAAATCGATCCAGACCGATCCCACCGGATTGTTTGGTCCGGCAGCGATCGTGAAGGGCCGCTTGGTCTTCACCCCCTTGAAGGCAAACTCCGGATCGTAGTGATAGGTTGGGTGGCGCACCACGCGTTTGACCTCTGCCTCGCCACTCGGCGCGGGCTTCTCCTGGCTCCCGATCGAGGCGGGGTACGTCGCAAGCACTTTGCCGGAAGGGTCGAGCACGCGAACCTGGCGAGCGCTCTTGTCGACCTCAACGTTCCCAATGTCTTGCGGCGGATCACCTCGGGCGACAGCTGGTACCAGCAGCTTTTGCCCCGCCTTTCTGAAGCCGATGCCGGGATTGAGCCGTTCAAGCAGCTGCTCGCTGATGTGGAAGCGCTCCGCCATCTTTTCCAAGGCATTGTGATAGGCGAGCCGGGGCAGGCGGGCCATCCTCTCCATGCGCGCCGGAATTCGCTTGGTGAACGGTCCACGCACATCCTTGCGCGTCAACTCGTAGGTCTCAAGCGCGGGGCGCGAGGAGGTCGCGACCAGCTTGTCCCATGTCTCGCGGGTAAGCTTGCCGTCGGCAGGCAATCCGTTGGCCGCTTGAAACGCACTGACTGCCCGGGTGAAGTTCTCTGCTTGGCGGCCGTCGATCAGGCCTGGCGAGAAGCGTGCACGATCCAGGAGGATTTGCGCCTTCAGCACGGTCACACTGACGCCTTTCGCTTCGCTGCCGTCAAATTGGGCGTTGTTGACGGTGGCCGCGTCCAGTTTTGCCGCAACCGTTGCGCCGCATGCCATGACGAGCATAGCGGCAGCGGCAAGAACGAGCCTGATCATGGAGGTCACACTCCTGTATGAGCACCTGCTTCTATGACGTCGCACGGCCGATCTGGTTCCATTCCCCTGCAGCTGAGTCCGGCTGCCGAGTGCCGATGCGCCGCAGCGAACCCGGACCAGGAGCACCCGGCGGTGGCGCGGGTGCATTGTTGATAAGGGTCCGCCATCATCAAGATGGATGGCGACTCTCGTCAGCGCATGTGTTGGCAATAGGCCAAGGTCCCATTGAGCGTCTGTCTCCATAGGCTCGGTGATCGAGGAGAGCCAGGATGCAATTTCCTGCCCAGAAGAACAAAAGACCTGCTCAACCTGCCGAGGACGAGCGCCAGGCACGGCTTGAGAAAACAGCCAGGCTCAAACAGCTTCGGTCCTATGCTTCCTGGCTTTCGTCTGACCCAAACGCTCAACTTCACGATGAGATAGACTGCTCCGTGCTGATCGAGGAAGGCGTGGAACGACGCGGTATGGAGCCTTGGCCGATCGGCAGGTGACACGACCGGGCGGCGAGGTTTCCACCGCCAACGACGATCGGCCGACAATTTGTTTGGCGAGCCGATCGGCCGCAACAGTGGCGACAGGCTGACTTCGCGTCAGTGACAGCAGCCTTGCTGCGCGCTCGTCCTGCACAGGCAGGACGAGGTGATCGGCACATCCGCCTTGGCCATCGCCGCGGCAAGGCTTGTCTGCAATATCGGCAATTCATCAGTCTCGCCGCGCCGTTTCAGGCATTCCACCAGCCCGTGCAGTGCCCAGACATTGTTCGGATGTTGGGCGCAGCGCTGCACCGTGCCGCTCAGGCCCAAATCGTCGCGATAGACCTGTTCTGCTTCTTGCGCGTGGCTCTGGTCGAGAAGCAGCGCCGCCAGCGCATGGCGCGGCGGGTGCATCCAGGCCCACGGTTCGGTGTAGGACAAATTGTCGTCAAGCTCGACCGCCTGCCGCAAATGGCCATAGGCCTCGTCATGCCGGCCCTGGTGGTACGCCAGCTCGCCGTCGAGCAGAGCGACACCGACAGCCAGCGAAGCCTGCGCCGGGTTGCTGAGGAAGCGCCGCTCGGGCGCAATGCCTTTCAGATGCCGATGGAACTCTTCGCGCTTGCGCTCGGCTTCAGCGAAATTCCCCAGCGTCGCATGCGCCACACCCTTGGCGTAGTGCTGCATGGCCGCCGTCAGCACGTAGAGGCCCGGCTCGTCGGTCACCGGTTCGTCGATGATCTCCTGCCAGCGGCCGAAGCGCACCTGCACATGCGATTTCATCGCATGGTAGCCTTCCACCGTCTGCGTGAGCTTGGGCCGGCCCTGGATGGCGACCACGTCGCGCGCGACCAGGCTGCGCACTCTGTCGGCGGCCCACAGTGCAGGCTGGTACTGGCCCGACAACATGCAGGTGAACATCATCAGGTGCAGATCGTGGCAGCAGCCCAGCAAATAGTAGGTCGGCTCGTCGGCATAGGCGAGATAGAGGTCGTTGGCGCGCACCGCCTTTTCGCTGGCACGTTTTGCTTCCTCATACTCACCGCACAGCACATAGATGTGCCCCGGCATGTGGTTCATGTGCCCGGCATCGGGGCACATTTCGCTGAGCAGATCCGCTGACCGCATGCCGCGCTCCGGCATGGTGGACATTTCAAGGAGATGGATGTGCAGGTGGACGATCGCCGGATGTTGTGCTGCGCCGGCCTCGTCGGCAAGCCGGATCGACCGCTCGCAGACGTCGAGCGCCTCGACGACATCCGAATTCGGCGCCGGCGCCCCGGTCTTGAGGTTCCACAGCCGCCGCACGGTGCGCATCATCAGCGCCTCGACCAGCAGCGCCATCAGATCATGGTCGTTGGGAAAGTCCTGATACACCTGCCGCATCTCGGCGGCATAGGCATCGTCCCACCGTTCGAATTCCTCCGGTGTCACCCGGTGCGGCTTCTGAAAGCGGGCGGCCAGAGCCTCGATCAACCGCCTGTCGATCTTGCTGGCGGAAGCCGCATTGGCGCGCGCCAGCTGGACATGCTCGAAGCAGCGCCTGGTCGCGCTGTCGGCCTCGGCCGCGCCATGCTCTTTCCAGGTCAGATTGTAGAAAGGGCCGGCGGCATAGGCGATGCCCCAATGGATCATCGGGCAGTGAGGATCCGTCTCCAGCGCCTTCTGAAAACACTTGATGCCTTCCTCATGGTTGAAGCCGTAGCACCAGTTGAGGCCAATATCGAACCAACGCTGGGTTTCTGTGGAGCGAGTGGAGATGGGGCGGCGGTAGGTGCCGAGGTCGAAGCGGTCCATGGGGTCTCACTCAATCCTGTGGGGTGCGACCCAAGCTGTCGCAGAGTCCTCGCCATCGATGTGTGCCGAAATCCGCAGGCGTGGCAAACGCAACGAGTGCCATTGCGGCTTTGCTTACATATTTCCGCCACCTCCGGCTGGTCGTTTGGCCAGCGTTTCGTTCTGCCAGCCGGCCAGCTCAGGCAATTCGTCCAGCCAGCTTTTTTCCGTCATCGGGGCATCGCCGGCCTGCGGAGCAGCTTCAGTGGCGTTTTGAATGAGCCAGTCCATCCACTTCCGATAGGCAACCGGGTCCAACTGAGGTGGCAACACCTTGGCCTTGGCCAGCATGCGTTTGCGGAAACTCACCTGCCTGCGGAGTTTGGTCGTCGTGAATTTGATGGCCTTGCCCTGGTATTCGACCGTCCAGCGCTCATCGCCATGGCTGGTCAGCCTGTCGATGGCGAAACCGACGTCCACCGGCCTATCCCGCCACGGAAGCTCGATGGCATTCTTCCTCAGATCCAGTGCCCATCGCCTGTAGTCGGTCCCGGCACGCTGGGGCGGCAGCACCCCAGCCTGTTCGAGCATCTTCCTGCGGAAGGTCGGCTGCTTCTTGAGCTGGCCTGTCGTCAGCTCGACGCGATGCCCACGGAATTCGACGTGCCACCGGATCCTCCCATTGCCGAAATACTTCACCAGCCTGTCGATGACGAACTCGTCATCGGAGAGCGTCAAGCAGCCCTCCTTGATGCTTTCGAAAATGTACTGGCTGTCAGTGAGCATGACGCGGCATTGTGCTGGAACCTTCATGAAGCTTAGCGAGTAGCACGCGCCGGCGGCAACGATCTTTTTCGCTCCGGGAATCTCGACCGGCTCAATTGCGGGCAACTGCGAGTAGCGCCCGTAAAAGCCCGGTACTGTGCGTTACTGACATAGCGATGCAGATGAAAACGATGCCAAATTGGCGTGCTAAATCATTGGTTTGCTTGTGGGATTTTGGCTGGGGAACCTGGATTCGAACCAGGACTAACGGAGTCAGAGTCCGTGGGTCTACCGTTAACCTATTCCCCAGCAGGCGCGGTCATGAACCGTGCGGGCCGAGCGGCTAAGCCGCTGTGAGCGCTGCCTTGTAGCCGCCAGCGGAAAATAGTCAAGCCTGCTCTGTGGTTCAATGGCAGGTTTCGTCAGGTGATTCAGACGCCACACTTCAGATGCCGGCGCGCGGCTCCCAGTCCAATCCCACGCCTCAAGGTTCCGTCCGGCTGAACTGCGAGCGTTCGAAGAACAGCACCACCCCCAGGCCCAGAATCAGCGGGATGATCAGGTAGAACAGCCGGAACACCAGCAGCGCCGCCAGCACGCCGACCGGATCCATGTCGGAAAGCCCCGCCAGGAACACCACTTCGAAGACGCCGAGGCCGCCCGGCGCATGCGAGATCTGCGCGATCGAGAAGGAGACGAGAAAGACGCCCAATATGACGAAGTAACCAGGATTGTGGGCTTCGGGCAGGGCGAAGAAGATGATCGCGGCGGCGGCCAGCAGTTCGATCGGGCCGATCAGCAGCTGCCGGGCGACGATCGGCAGCGCCGGATAGTGGAGCTGAAAGCTGGCGATCTTCAGCGGGCGCAGATGCAGCCAGCTGCCGAAGACATAGGCGGCGACGAGCAGCAGCATCGCGATACCGGCCGCTTCCGACAGGCCATGATGGGCGATGCCGGAAAACCGGTCGAGTATCTCGGGCTCGAACACCAGAACGAGGCCCGAGGCAAAAATCGTCGACAGCACGAAGGTGATCCAGCAGACCGCCACCAGCACGCCGACATCCTGTCCGGTCAGGCCCCTGGTACCGTAGGCGCGATAGCGGATGACGGCGCCCGAAAACACCGAACCGCCAATGTTGTGCGACAGCGCATAGGTCGTGAAGGAGCACAGCGTGACGAACAGCCACGACACGCGCTTGCCGATATGCAGGAGCGCGATGTGGTCGTAGCCGGCAAGCGAGGCATAGGCGATGACCGAACACAGCGCGGCAAGGACCCAACCCCGGGTCGGAATGGCCGTGATACCGTCCCAGACGTCGTCGAGTGAAACGCCGCGCAGTTCGTGCCAGAGCAGCAGCAGCGAGAAGATCACGGCGGCGATGCCGACAACCGGCCAGAAATAGCGTCTCCAGTTCATTGCCTGCCAATTCATTGCCGGAATGCCATGCGTTGCGGGTCCGCTTCCTTTTTCGTGGCTGGTGGGAGGCCGGCTGTGCCGGATTCTTCCGCTCATTTCAGAAATGCCTCATCGAAGCCGGCTATTCAACCGCGAACCCTTGTCGCAGCGGCGGCCGGCAAGATTTGTCCGGCGTGAGCGGCCGAAGAGACGCCGGCAGGCGTTGCGCCGGCAACTGCGGCGTGCGGGTTCATTACGCGGCCGCCGGAACGGCGGTTTGCGGCCTGCCGGCAAAATTCGGCATGCGGCTCTTGGTGATCGGGCGCGGCGCTGTTAGTCTGGCGGCAACTTAAAACACTGAAGCGCCTGCTGCGTCCATCATAGGTTCGCGCGGCGCCGGAAGGAACGACAGTGGAAGACCACGACACCGGCGCCGGCGCGCCGGAGGTGGGCGTGTCCAGCGCTTCCCAGGGGTCGGCTGGCCCGGGGAACGCAAGCTGGCAGCAACGCCGCCCGACGGAGCTCCGCTCCGCGGACGGGCAGGCGGGCGACGCACCCCACAAAGGCAAGCCCAAGAAGCGGCGCAAGCGAAGGCGCGGGCGCAAGGTTTTTGCGCGCGACGAAGCGCGTCCCACGGAGAATCGATCGCCGGCGCCGGGCAAAGCCGGTGTCCCGGCGGCGGAGTCCCACAGACCGGCGGAATCGGTGGCCTCGCCCGCCGCTGTAGTGCCACGGCCGGAACAGAGCGCCCGTCGGCCGCCGGTCCAGGAGCTTCCGGTGTTTGCGGCGCTTGATCTCGGCACCAACAATTGCCGGCTGCTGGTCGCCGTGCCGACGCGGCATGGCCAGTTCCGCGT
This sequence comes from Mesorhizobium sp. M0011, assembly GCF_040324155.1. Classification (NCBI taxonomy): domain Bacteria; kingdom Pseudomonadati; phylum Pseudomonadota; class Alphaproteobacteria; order Hyphomicrobiales; family Phyllobacteriaceae; genus Mesorhizobium; species Mesorhizobium sp. M0011. The sequence goes on from NZ_JAMYVQ010000013.1 coordinate 141,722, forward strand.
CATCGACGCTTTTTCTCGCATCGTCCGGCTGGGCGAGGGGCTCACCGCCAATGGCCGGCTCGGCCAGCCGGCGATGGACCGCGCGGTCGAGGCGCTGAAAATCTGCGGCGACAAATTGCGCAACCGCAAGATCAGAAAAGCCCGGCTGATCGCCACCGAGGCCTGCCGCACGGCCGAAAACGGCGTCGAGTTCATCGACCGCGTCGAACGCGAGGCCGGCCTGAAGCTTGAGATCATCGACCGCCAGACCGAGGCGCGGCTGGCGGTGTCCGGCTGCGGCTCGCTGGTCGAGCGCGACACCCAAGGCGTCGTCCTGTTCGATATTGGCGGTGGTTCGTCGGAAATCGCGCTCATCGATCTCGCTGGCCGCCGTTCGCCAAGGCTGGCCAATCATATCGTGTCGTGGACGTCGCTGCCGGTCGGCGTCGTCTCGCTGGCCGAGCGCTTTGGCGGCCGCACGGTGACGCGCGAGATCTTCGCCGCCATGGTCGACGACGTTGCCGGCCGGCTGGCCAGCTTCGACGGTCGCGATCGGCTGAGCCATCTCAAGGCCAGCCCGAATTTCCATCTGCTGGGTACGTCAGGCACTGTGACGACGCTGGCCGGCGTCCACCTTGAGCTCGAGCGCTACGATCGCCGCCGTGTCGATGGGCTGTGGATGGACCGCGACAGCGTCGATCGCATGGTCGAAAGACTGGTTGGCTGGGATTTCCAGCAGCGCTGCGCCAACCCTTGCATCGGTGCCGATCGCGCCGATCTGGTGCTGGCCGGCTGTGCTATCCTCGAGGCGATCCGCGCCGTGTGGCCGTCCGAGCGGCTGCGAGTCGCCGATCGTGGCCTGCGCGAAGGTATTTTGAGCGAACTGATGGCCGATGATGGCGTCTGGCGCAACGATGGGCGTGGCAGAGCGTGAGCCCGAACCGAAGAAATAAGCAATGACCAAGAAACCGGAAAAACCAGGGTCCGCCAGCATTCGTGTGCTGAAGACGCGGATCAAGAAGAAGAGCGGGCTGAAGGAATCGTCGCGCCGCTGGCTGCAGCGCCACATCAACGATCCCTATGTCCAGCGCTCCAAGGCTGACGGCTATCGCTCGCGCGCGGCCTACAAGCTGATCGAGATCGACGACAAGCATCATCTGCTGAAACCCGGCATGAAGGTCATCGACCTCGGCGCCGCCCCCGGCGGCTGGTGCCAGGTCGCGGCAGCGCGGACGAAATCGACGGCCGACAAGCCGCATGTCATCGGCATCGATTATCTCGAAATGGACGCCGTGCCCGGCGCGCCGGTGCTGTTGATGGATTTCCTCGATCCGCTGGCGCCGCAAAAGCTGGCCGAGGCGTTGGGCGGGGATCCCGATATCGTGCTGTCCGACATGGCGGCACCGACCACCGGCCACAAGCGGACCGACCATATCCGCACCATGCATCTGTGCGAGGTGGCAGCCGATTTCGCGCTGTCGGTGCTGAAGCCGGGCGGGCATTTCCTTGCCAAGACCTTCCAGGGCGGCGCCGAAAACGAACTGCTCTCCATGCTCAAGAAGAACTTCCGCTCCGTGCATCACGTCAAGCCGCCGGCGTCGCGGGATGAATCGGTCGAGCTCTATTTGCTGGCCAAGGATTTTAAAGGGCGAGAGGCCGGTCCGCCGCCAGGCGGATCGGAACGTCCAGTGGACGTTCCGAAGGACTCGAGCGCCCGGAGCCATAGCGAGGGGCCGGAGGACGACGAAACGTAAAGCCAGCCGCATCAATTGCCGGGCGGGCTCACCGTTTCCAGCGTCTTGGGTGTTGTCAGCCGGCCGTGACCGGAGATGGCGTTGCCGGCTTCGGGCGCCAGCCGGACGAAGGATAGCGATGCCGCCGCCGAGACCGCTGCAACGATGAAGAAGGCAATGTGGAAGTCGTCCAGCGACAGCGGGCCGCCATGGATTGACGTCGATACTTCCAGGATTCCGCCGGCCAGCGCCACGCCGAGCGCGACCGACAACTGCTGGAAGACCGCGGTAATCGGCGTCGCCTTGCTTGTGTCTTCAGCCGAAACCTCGGCATAGGCGAGCGCATTGACGCCAGTGAAGAACATCGAGCGGATGAAGCCGCCGACGAGCAGCATGGCCAGCATCAAGAGATAGGGTGTGTCGGGTGTGAACAGGCCGTTGATGGCGATCGAGGCCGCGGCGACCAGTGAACCGACAACCAGAACGCGGCGGAAGCCAGCGACGCGGAAGATCAGCGCGGTGACGAATTTCATGCCGATGGCGCCGATTGCAGAGACGAAGGTGATCATGCCGGACTGGAACGGCGTCAGCCCAAAGCCGATCTGGAACATCAGCGGCAGCAGGAACGGCACAGCACCAATGCCGATGCGGAACAGCCCGCCACCAAGCACCGAGGAGCGGAACACCTGGTTGTGGAACAATTCGAGCGCCAGCAGCGGGTTTTTGGCGTGGCGCGCATGCAGCAGATAGAGCGCGCCCGATACGAGGCCGACCGCCACGGTGAGGACGCCGACGATTGGCGGCAGATAGGGCAAGCTGACCACCGACAGGCCGAACACCACGCCGGATGCCGCCAGCCCGCTCAGCACGAAGCCGATGAAATCAAGTGGTGGGGTCTGCGCGGGTTCGGTCTCCGGCAGGAAACGCGTCGCCAGCCAGATGCCGATCAGCCCGATCGGCACATTGATCAGGAAAATCCAGTGCCAGGTGAAGTAGGTGGTGATGAAGCCGCCGACCGGCGGGCCCACCAACGGCCCGACCAGCGCCGGAACGGTCAGCCAGGACATCGCCGCGACGAGTTCGCTTTTCGGTGTCGCGCGCACCAGCACCAGCCGCCCGACCGGCGTCATCATGGCGCCGCCGATGCCTTGCAGGAAGCGCGACACCACGAAAGCCGGCAGTGAACCGGAGAGGGCGCAGGCGATCGACCCGACGATGAAGACGGCGATCGCGGCGCGAAAGATATTCTTGGCGCCGAAACGGTCTGCCATCCAGCCGCTGATCGGAATGAAGATCGCCAGCGATACCAGATAGGCAGTCAGCGCCAGCTTGAGCGCGATCGGGCTGGTGTGGATGTCGACGGCGATCGCCGGCAGCGATGTCGCGATGACGGTCGAATCCATGTTTTCCATGAAAAGGGCGACCGCCAGTATAAGCGGAATGGTGCGGTTCAAGGAACGCGTCCAGACTTGAATGTTGCGTCGCCGGTTGCATGTCGGCCTTGAGGCGGGCGGTTACCATGCCTTCGCCGGCATGTCGCATTAATTTGCTGTCACTTTTGTGCGACCGGCAACCACAGGTCGCATCCCTTCGCCGAAAAGTCACCTTTCCGGGAGCGTGAAATCATCGGCTTTTCATCGGCGCCCGGACGTGGTACCAGCCAGCGCCAATCCTGAAAGGGAAGAAACGAGTCGGCGCTGTCCATTCCGGTCCAGCGCTTTTTTGTATTCCGAGGACTGGCTATGGCAAAAATCATCGAAACGTCCACCGGCGCATTGGCGCTGACCTTTGACGACGTGCTGCTGCAGCCCGGTCATTCCGAGGTCATGCCCGGCGAAACCGATGTCCGCACCCGCATCGCCGGCGACATCGACCTCAACGTGCCGATCCTCTCGGCGGCGATGGACACTGTCACCGAGGCGCGGCTTGCCATTGCCATGGCCCAGGCCGGCGGCATTGGCGTCATCCACCGCAATTTCTCGCCGGCCGAACAGGCCGAGCAGGTGCGGCAGGTCAAGAAATTCGAGTCCGGCATGGTGGTCAATCCCGTTACCATCGGCCCCGACGCGACACTGGCCGACGCGCTGGGCCTGATGCGCAGCTATTCGATCTCGGGCATTCCGGTGGTCGAGAACGGCGGCAGCGGCGGTCACAAGATCGGACGGCTGATCGGCATCCTGACCAATCGCGACGTGCGCTTTGCGTCCGATCCGGCGCAGAAAGTCCATGAACTGATGACCCGTGACAACCTGATCACGGTCAAGGAGAATGTCGACCAGGACGAGGCCAAGCGGCTTCTGCATCAGCACCGCATCGAAAAACTGGTGGTCGTCGACAGGCAGGGCAATTGCGTCGGATTGATCACCGTCAAGGACATCGAGAAGTCGCAGCTCAACCCGCACGCCAGCAAGGACTCGCAGGGCCGCTTGCGTGCCGCCGCCGCCACCAGCGTTGGCGATGACGGTTTCGAGCGCGCCGAACGCCTCATCGATGCCGGCGTCGACCTTCTGGTGATCGACACCGCGCATGGCCACTCGCAGCGCGTGCTCGACGCTGTCACGCGGGCGAAAAAACTATCCAACTCGGTCCGCATCCTGGCCGGCAACGTCGCCACCGCCGCAGGCACGCAGGCGCTGATCGACGCCGGGGCGGACGCCGTCAAGGTCGGCATCGGTCCGGGTTCCATCTGCACCACCCGCATCGTTGCCGGCGTCGGCGTGCCGCAGCTTTCCGCCATCATGTCGGCTGTCGAGACGGCGCACAAATCCGGCGTCTCGGTGATCGCCGATGGCGGCATCAAATATTCCGGCGATCTTGCCAAGGCGCTGGCCGCTGGCGCCAGTGCCGCCATGATCGGCTCGCTGCTGGCTGGAACCGACGAAAGCCCTGGCGAGGTCTATCTGCACCAGGGCCGCTCCTTCAAGGCGTATCGGGGCATGGGCTCGGTTGGCGCGATGGCCCGCGGCTCCGCCGATCGCTACTTCCAGGCCGAGGTGCGCGACACGCTGAAACTGGTCCCTGAAGGCATCGAGGGGCAGGTTCCCTACAAAGGACCTGTGTCTGGGGTGTTGCACCAGCTTGCAGGCGGGCTGAAAGCCGCTATGGGTTATGTTGGTGGCCGTGATCTTGCCGATTTCCGCGAGCGCGCCACTTTTGTGCGCATATCCAATGCCGGACTTCGTGAAAGCCACGCCCATGACGTCACGATTACCCGCGAAAGCCCGAATTATCCCGGCGGAGCCTGACCAGTACGGGCTCGGGCGGAACCTGACGGCAACGATCCTGCGGCTATCGCGCCACGCAGGCGCGCTCTGTTTCCTGTCGGTGGTGGTTTTCATCGCCATGACGGCTCTGGAATTCTTCTATTTCCGCCAGTTGAGCGGCGGCTTGCCGTCACTCGACATGCGCATTTTAGGGTTTACGCCGGACGAAGGCATGGCCTGGCTGACGGCGCTCGGCCGGCGCGGCGGCGAGATCATTCTCGTCTGGCATTATCTGACCTTCGATCTGTTGTTCCCGGCGCTGCTGTCGGTCACGCTGGTCAGCCTCATCCTGGCCACCGGCCGGCGATTGAAGGCTTTCCGCGTGCTGCCGGCGCAGCTGCAGTCGATTTTCGCGTTGGTCCTGGTGCTTCCCTACACGCTTGCACATTACGTTCAGAACTTTGCGGTGGCGCGGCTTCTGTCCGATTTCCTGTCGGCCAACCCGGACTCGCTGTCTTTCGCCTCGGCGCTCACCGTCACCAAATTCGCGCTTTTCGCCATACCGGTGATCGTCATTGCGGCCTTCTGGCTTGCAGGCCAGAAACGCCAGGCCTGATGCCGCACGCGAAGCCCAACCGGGCAGGGGGCACTTGATGAACCAGACCACGATCTTCTGGCCCGTTCTAGCGCATGTGCTGCTGATCTACATCGTCTACTGCGTCCTGGGTCGCCGCAGATACGGCGCAGTCAGGTCAGGCGAGGCGAAACCCGGTCAGTTCAAGGTGCGTTCGACCGAGCCGGCCTCCAGCGTCACCGTTGCCGCCAATCTCACCAACCAGTTCGAACTGCCGGTGCTGTTCTATGTGCTGTGCCTGACGCTGCACCTGACCAACGGCGTCAACTATCTGACCCTGGCGCTGATGTGGATTTTCGTCGCGTCGCGCTATTTCCATGCCTGGGTTCACCTGACCAGCAACAATCTGCTGCTGCGCAGCCGGTCCTTCTTCGTCAGTGCGGTGATTCTCCTGCTGGGATGGATCTGGTTCGCACTGCACCTGCTCGGCGCGGTCTGAGCAGAGCAGTTCTCCCTTCCCCATTTGCGGGAGAAGGAAAGAACGCTCGTCTACAGATCGAACACCGCAATCTTGCGCTTGTCGAACTTGATGCCGATCTCGCCGCGCACCAGCTTGAGCGCGGCCTCGCCGAACACCGCGCGGCGCCAGCCCTGCAGGGCCGGTACGTCGGCTTCCTCGCCCTCGGCGGCGATACGGTCGATGTCGTCGCTGGAGGCCAGCACCTTCGAGGCGACGCCTTCCTTTTCGGCGACGATCCGCAGCAGCACCTTCAACAGTTCCGCCGCGGCGCTCGAGCCCTCGGGCGGCTGGAAACTCTTTGGCAATTTCGGCATCTGCTCCTTGGGCAAGGCAAGTGCGGTGTTGACCGCGCCGAGCAGCGCCGTTGCCGTCGAGGAGCGCTCCCAGCCCTTCGGTGTCGTGCGCAGCTTGCCGAGGGCTGCCGTGTCGCGCGGCGCCTGCTGCGCCACCTCGTAGATCGCGTCGTCCTTGAGCACGCGGCCGCGCGGGACGTCGCGTTCGCGCGCCTCGCGCTCGCGCCACGCCGCAACGCCCTGCACGATCGCCAGTTCCTGCGGCTTGCGCAGCCGCATCTTCAGCCGCTTCCAGGCGTCCTCGGGATGCGGGTCATAGGTCTCGCGCGAGGTCAGGACCTCCATTTCCTCATTGAGCCAATGGGCGCGGTTTTCCCGCTCCAATTCGGCGCTGAGGTGCTGATAGACCTCGATCAGGTGGGTGACGTCGGCCAGCGCGTAGTCGAGCTGCTTGTCGGAAAGCGGCCGGTGGCGCCAGTCGGTGAAGCGCGATGACTTGTCGAGCCGCGCGCCGGTAATGCGCTGCACGAGCTGATCGTAGGAAACACTGTCGCCGAAGCCGCAGACCATCGCCGCCACTTGCGTGTCGAACACCGGATGCGGAACCAGATCACCGAGATGGACGATGATTTCGATGTCCTGCCGCGCGGCGTGGAAGACTTTGACCACCGCCTCGTTGGCCATCAGATGGAAGAACGGCTTCAGGTCGATATCGGGCGCCAGCGGATCGATCAGCGCCGTCACGCCAGGGGCGGCCATCTGGATCAGGCACAGGATCGGCCAAAACGTCGTTTCTCGAATGAATTCGGTGTCGACGGTGACGAAATCCGACTTTTCGAAAGCGGCGAGAACGGTCTCGAGTTCTTTCTGGGTGGTGATGACGTGCATCAAATCGCTTTTGGCAGGAGTAAGGTCTTCCTAGATTTCAGCCGCCGGGGCTTTCGTCAAGCTTTGGCACCGCCATCATGAGGTTCCCGGACCATCGGAATCGCCGTTTCTTCTGGCCAGCCGTGCGAAAATCGTCGAGGTGCGCAGGAGCGCGGTGAAGCGGCCGCGCCTGCCTGCCGGCACACCGGACCGGGCCTGCATGCGGTAAAGGATGACGGCGATGAAGATCGCATAGACCACCGCGCTGAATACAAACAGGGCGCCCGGTCCGAAATACTGCATTGCCGTCGAGGCGGCGAACGGGCCGCCAATCGCGCCGAAGGAATAGAACAGCATCAGCGCCGCGTTGATCAGCACGAACTCGCCCGTGTCGGCGCGGTCGTTGGAATGCGCCGCCGACAGCGAATAGAGCGGCATGGCGAAACAGCCGAAGATGAAGATGAAGATGAAGTTGAGCGCCGGATTGCTGCCGGCGATGAACACCAGCGCCAGCGCCGAGAACATCGCGCAGCACGTCGTCATCAGCAGCACCCGGCGCCGGTCCCAGCGGTCGGAGAGGTAACCCAGCGGATACTGGATGATGGCGCCGCCGAAAATGCCGACGCTGACGAAGGTGACGACATCGGCGACCGACATGCCGATCTGCTCGGCATAGACCGGCGACAGGGTGCGAAAGGCGCTGTTGGTGACGCCGACGGCGATGCAGCCGAAGCAGCCCAGCGGCGAAATCCGCCAGACGCGCGCCAGGTCGAGCTTGACCTCTTCGGGTGGCGCCGGGTTGGAGCGGTCGCCGAGCGACACCGGCACCAGCGACAAGGTGATCATCATCGACATGATGGCGAAGATGGCGAAACCGCCAGCGCCGAAGACCGGGATCAGGAACTGCGCTGATGTCACCGAACCGATGTCGACCATCCGGTAGATCGCCAGCACGCGTGCCCGGTCGTGATTGCCGACGCCGGAATTCAGCCAGCTTTCGACGATGGTGAACAGCCCGGCGAAACAGAAGCCGCCGGCAAGGCGCACCGCGCACCACATCACCGGATCGATGACCAGCACCAGAAGCAAGGTGCCGACCGAGGCGATTGCCGCCAGCGCCGAAAACGCCCTGATATGGCCGACCGCCTTCATGATGCGGGTGATGGCCAGGCAGCCGAGCAGGAAGCCGGCGAAGTAGAAGGTGCCCATCAGGCCGATGTCGGAAGCCGAAAACCCTTCCTGCGCGCCGCGCAGCGCGATCAGCGTGCTCTGCAGCCCATTGCCGCCGAGCAAAATGCCGGCGGCGAGAAGGAGCGGGATCATCGGGCGGATGGAGGACATGAAGAGGCGATCACGTGTCGGTGATCCCTTCTTGAACCATCACCCTGGCCAACGCCAGCAGCAATTCCCTGCGCCAACAGGGATGATCGCTGTATTCGCCTGGATTCGTTTCCGCGTTTTGCTTGGTCAGTGCTCAAGGCTGCCGGCGACGTGACTGCCGATCGTCGGGCCACAGGCTGAGCCGCTCGGCTGCTCCCGTTGCGATGCCTATTCCTGCGAGGACTGCCACCAGCCCGACAATCAGGTTCGCGCTTACCTGTTCGCCCAGGAAGACAACACCAAAGATCGATGCCGTCACCGGATTAACCGCCACGGAGACGGCAACCAGTGTCGGCGACGCGCGCTCGAGCGCGAATGCCCAGAGGAAGAAAATGAAGGCGCCGCAAATTATGGCCAGATATGCGCTCGCGATCCACTGAGGTGCGCTGAGAGTGGCAAGTCGCGCGAAGCCTCCGTTCGAAACCACCAGGACCGATAGGCAGACCGCGCCCACGCCCATGCCAAACGCTACGAACGGGATTGGCGCGGTGCGGGATAGAAATGGTCTCGACCAGACGTTGTAGAGCGCCATGCAGAAAGCGGCCGCGACCATGAGAAGATCTCCGCGCCAGGCATCTGGGGGAGCAGTCGTCAGGCTCGTGCCGAGCGCTACGGCCACCCCTGCCATTGCGATCAGGACACCGACGATCTTGCGGATGGTCGGCGGCTCGATCCTCAGAACTGCCGCGGCAAGCATTGTGAGCAGAGGCAGTGTCGAAAGCGCAAGCGCACCTCGCGCGGCCGTTGTGTAGACAAGGGCTCCATTGAAGAGCACCGGAAACAGCCCGAAGAACAGCAGACCCAATGCACCAGTGCCGAGCCAGTCGCTCTTCGGCGGCCACCTGTCTCGTCGCCAGAGAGCTACGGCGGCCAAAACCAGAAAGCCGCCGCCGAACCGGACCGCACCGATAGCGAGAGGATCGAGCGTGCCCGCGAGATATCGCGTTGCGCCAACGGCGGTGCCCCCAAAAGCGCTGGAGAGAATCGCGGCGAGCACTCCTGTGATTTCCATGGCCCTCACCTTGCCAACTCTGAACCAGCGATATCGGGCAGGCGGGCCATAAGGAATCGAATAAGCTCAATAAGTTTGATAACATTCCACTATGAGCATCCCGAATCTCGATCCGGACCTTCTGCGGGCCTTCGTCGTCGTTGCCGAGCGCCTCTCGTTCACGCGAGCCGCCGAGCAGCTCAATAGAACGCAGGCGGCCGTCAGCTTGCAGGTGAAACGTCTTGAGGAGCGCATCGAGACCATCTTGTTCCGGCGCTCGACAGCCCGCGTTGAACTCACCGCCGCCGGGGAGGGCTTTCTGATCGATGCCCGCCGCATACTTGCTCTCAATGAGCAGGCGATTGCGCGTGTTTCCGGTCAGCAGGTGGCCGGACAGGTTCGCATCGGGGTCATGGAAGATTATGGCACCAAGATCCTGCCGCGCCTCCTTTCTGGCATCGCCGAGCGATTTCCGTTGGTGCAGGTCGAAATGGAGATCGGTCTCACCGCCCGGCTCCTGAAACGGCTTGGGTCGTCGTTCGACGCCGTCATCGCCATGCACCCGGAAGGCACAACCGAGGGGGATCTGATATGCCGCGAAAGGGCGATTTGGGCAGCGGCGGCGACCCGTGCCGTCGAGGAACTTGATCCGCTGCCCGTCGCTCTGTCGAGCCCCGATTGCCTGTTTCGCTCCTGGGCCATTGAGGCGCTCGACAAGGCAGGGCGGCCATGGCGTTTGGCCTATGTCAGTCCAAGCCTTTCAGCCACGGAGGCGATCGTCGAGCAGGGCCTTGCGATCACCGTGGTCAAAGGCAGCATGCTGGCGCCCGGCCTGCGCGGCATCCATCCCGGCCGATATCTGCCGCCGCTGCCCGGAGCGGAGATCCGCCTTCATCGGGCCGAAACGTCTTCCGCCAGCGCCGTGCTGGTAATCGATCACCTTGCTCATCGCCTCCTTCTATCGGCGCCGGGCTCATAGGGCTATCCGAACTCGGAAGCAGTCGGTCAATCCCGGCTGGAATTTTGCATTTTCCGCGATGCGGCATGGATGACGAACGCTTCAATATCTTCCTTTGAGTAGCCGAGAAGCGTGCCTTCAAGTCTCGCCAGATCGTTCGATGTGAACGCGTCGAAGGCTTCTCCGCTGCGGCACATCCGGGACATCAGTAGGCTGAGCTTGCAGCGCCATTCCTCCGTCGGCAGGCAGTAGCAGCGTTCTTCCACGGACGTTTTGGGGTCAACCTGGGAAAACTTAAGGATGCGGCCTTCCTCGACAAACGGCCCGAAATCCGCGTCACCGATATCTTCGGCGCTCATGTTCGGCTCGGCCGCGAATGCAGCCATTGGCTTGTCGCCTCGAAGCATCAATTCCAACTCGGGGCCATTGTGTGGTCCGATCCCCTTTGGGCGAGCACGTTCAGGCACAAATCATCTCCAAATCGTGTGATGGCCGTATGGTCGCAAGTAGCACTGCCAGCGGCAATGCCCGACGGTCGGCCCTGGCGCGAACTCTGAAGGTCGGACCAAGAGGCAATCGAGTGTCCGCTTGCCTTGACAAATCCGGCCTCCCATGCGCTTTTCGCGCAAATTTCAGGCTGGGCGGTGATGCTTCGGCCCCAGCACCCCGGACTTTACCAATGACAATGCACCGTTACCGCAGCCATACCTGTGCCCAGTTGAGGAAGAGCGACGTCGGCTCGACCGTTCGCCTGTCGGGCTGGGTGCATCGCGTGCGCGATCATGGCGGCCTGCTCTTCATCGACCTGCGCGACAATTATGGCCTGACCCAGATCGTCGCCGATCCGGATTCGCCTGCCTTCAAGGTCGCCGAAACCGTGCGCGGCGAGTGGGTCATTCGGGTCGACGGCGAGGTCAAGGCGCGCTTGCCCGAGACCACCAACGCCAATTTGCCGACCGGCGAGATCGAGATATTCGCCCGCGAGATCGAGGTGCTGTCGGCGGCCAAGGAATTGCCCCTGCCGGTGTTCGGCGAGCCCGACTATCCCGAGGATATCAGGCTGAAATACCGTTTTCTCGACCTGCGCCGCGAGACGCTGCACAAGAACATCATTGCGCGGACAAAAATCATCGCCGAAATGCGCAAGCGCATGGGCGATGTCGGCTTCACCGAATTCTCGACGCCGATCCTCACCGCCTCGTCGCCGGAAGGCGCGCGCGACTTCCTGGTGCCGTCGCGCATCCACCCCGGCACCTTCTACGCGCTGCCGCAGGCGCCGCAGCAGTACAAGCAGCTGATCATGGTGTCGGGCTTCGACCGCTATTTCCAGATCGCGCCCTGCTTCCGCGACGAGGATCCGCGCGCCGATCGTCTGCCCGGCGAATTCTACCAGCTCGACCTCGAAATGAGCTTCGTCGAACAGGACGACGTGCTGTCGACCATGGAACCTGTCATGCGCGGGGTCTTCGAAACCTTCGCCAACGGCAAGCCGGTGACGCAGAATTTCCAGCGCATTCCCTATGATGTGGCCATGCGCAAATACGGTTCCGACAAGCCGGACCTGCGCAACCCGATCGAGATGCAGGCCGTTTCCGACCATTTTCGCGATTCCGGCTTCAAGGTGTTCGCCAACATCCTGGCCAACGATCCGAAGGCCGAGGTGTGGGGCATTCCCGCCAAGACCGGCGGCAGCCGCGCCTTCTGCGACCGCATGAATTCCTGGGCGCAGGGCGAGGGCCAGCCGGGGCTGGGCTATATCTTCTGGCGCAAGGAGGGCGACAAGCTCGAAGGCGCCGGCCCACTCGCCAAGAACATCGGCGAGGAGCGGACCGAAGCGATCCGGCAGCAGCTCGGCCTTGCCGATGGCGACGCTGCCTTCTTCGTCGCCGGCGATCCGAAGAAATTCGTTTCCTTCGCGGGTGCGGCGCGCACGCGCGCCGGCGAGGAGCTGAACCTTGTCGACCGCGAGCGTTTCGAACTGTGCTGGATCGTCGATTTCCCGTTCTTCGAGTGGAACGAAGAAGAGAAGAAGATCGACTTCGCGCACAACCCGTTCTCGATGCCGCAAGGCGGCATCGATGCGCTGAATGGCGAGGACCTGCTCGGCATCAAGGCGTTCCAGTACGACATGGTCTGCAACGGGTTCGAGATCGCCTCAGGCGGTATCCGCAACCATCTGCCCGAAACCATGGTCAAGGCGTTCGAGACGGTCGGGCTGGATCGCGCCACGGTCGAGGAGCGCTTTGGCGGCCTCTATCGTGCCTTCCAGTATGGCGCACCGCCGCATGGCGGCATGGCCGCCGGTGTCGACCGCGTCGTCATGCTGCTGCTTGGCGCCAAGAACCTGCGTGAGATCACCATGTTCCCGATGAACCAGCAGGCCTACGATCTGTTGATGAACGCACCGTCGGAAGCGAGCCCGCAGCAGCTTCGCGACCTGGCGCTGCGCGTTGCCGTGCCCAAGAAGGACGCCTGATCGCGCTTCGGGCGATGCTTTAAAGAACCGCCCGAACCGATTCTTTCGATTCGCTAATCCCGAAAAGCCCGGCATCGCTGCCGGGCTTTTCGCATACTGAGATCGCTTCGATCAGTCTTCGTTGGCCTTGACGGTGACGCCGAGCGTCTTCGGCAGGTCGAGCGGGTTGGACATGGCGCCCGCCATGATCAGTGCGAACGGCACGGATGCCGGCGGCTCGGCCGAGATTTCGAGGCTCTTCGGATCGTCGAGGAATTTGCTGACCGCGGCCGTAACCTGCGCCGTCAGTTCCGGATTGTTGAGCTGCGCCATGCCGAACGGCACGATCGCCTTGGCCTGGTTGGCGATGTCCTTGCCGGACATGCCTTGCTGCTTGCCGACATAGTCCAGAACCTTGTTGGTCAGCGAATCGTCGTCGAAGCGGATCGAGGCGCTGTTGAACGAAAGCTGCTGCAACAGGCCGAGCATGGCCATGCCTTGCGCCGAATTGTCGGCGCCTTCAGGCTGTGCCGCCATCTTCTTCTGCATTTCCTGCAGCGACTTGATAAAATCCAGCGTGTAGCCGCCGAGATTGAAGGTCATGCCGAGCGTGCCGGCATTCTCGACCGAGATGTCGTATTTCGACAGTTCCATCTTGCCGTCCGTGGGCTGCCAGGTGCCGGCCATTTCGAGATTGCCCGCGATGTTCTGGTAGCCGAGCGCGTTGATGACTTCCTTGGACTTGGGATCGTCCACCAGCGTCAGGTCGGCGTTGAATTTCTCCGTGGTGGCGGTGAATTCCATTGCCTTGCCGTCCGCCGGCGGCGTGATTTCGATGGCAAGCCCGTCCATCGAGAAGGCGGTCTTGTCGGCGACCTTGACGGTCATGTTCGAGAGTTCGGCGGACTTGTACATCATCAGCGAGCCGAGCGGGCCGGTGGCGCCGTCGGCCGGAACTGTCATGTCATGGATGACGAAGGGGCTGAGGTCGAGGGTGACGCCGTCCTTGCTGTGTGTGAAGGCAGCCGTCGATACGGTGGCGATGTCATAGCCGCCATTTGCCTCGGTCACACCTTCGAGTTTGACGTCGCCGATGGGAAGCGCTTCCTTCTCCGCCGCCGGTTTGATGGCAACGCCCTGCAGCACCATGCTGGTGTTGTCGCCGGTCACGCCGGTCCAGGTGATGTCGACACCTTGTGCGACAAGCGCGGCCTTCAGCCGGTCGGCCACTGCCGTATCCTGTGCGAGGGCCGCATTCAGCGGCAGCGTGAGCAAGAAGGTCGAAAGGGCTAATTTCCTAAGAGTTGAGCGTTTGATTGTCATCGCAAGGTCCCTGAGAGTGTCCTGAAATTGTTTTTCAATTATTTGCGCCATCACCATTCCGTGACGAACTGGACCGGAAAAAGGCGTGTCCCGGCACAATGGTCAAAAATCGCGGTGAAAGGCAAACCTGATCCCGCCGTCTTTGCGCAAACCGGTGAATTTGTCATGAAGAGCCGATAGCCGGATATCGTCACGCTTGGCCATAGAACCCGCATGTAACAGCCTGATGTTGGCCGACATCCCCCGCGGTGCGGTTTCATGTTGCAGAAGGGCCGGTATCTCTGTCGGGCTCTTGCCGCGAATCACCCGCTCGGCTAGTCCGAGCCCATGGGAAAAAGGCTTTTGCCGCCTGAAAATGGCGGTGGCGATCATATCGAGCCGGTCGATCTGAAGAAGGCGCTGGAAGAGCGCTATCTCGCCTATGCGCTGTCGACCATCATGCACCGGGCGCTGCCCGACGTGCGCGACGGACTGAAGCCGGTCCATCGCCGCATCATGCACGCCATGCGCCTGCTGCGGCTCAACCCCGACCAGGGCTTTGCCAAATGCGCCCGCATCGTCGGCGAGGTGATGGGCAAGTTCCACCCGCATGGCGACCAGTCGATCTATGACGCGCTGGTGCGGTTGGCGCAGGATTTTTCGATGCGCTATCCCCTGGTCGACGGGCAGGGCAATTTCGGCAACATCGACGGTGATAACGCCGCCGCCATGCGCTACACCGAAGCGCGCATGACCGATGTGGCGACCGAACTGTTGTCCGGCATCACCGAGGATGCCGTCGATTATCGGCCGACCTACAATGAAGAAGACGAGGAGCCGGTGGTTTTGCCCGGCGCCTTTCCGAATCTGCTGGCCAACGGCTCGTCCGGCATCGCGGTGGGCATGGCGACATCGATCCCGCCCCACAACGCCGCGGAGCTTTGCGATGCCGCACTTCACCTGATCGAAAACCGGGACGCGCCGGTGGCGAAGCTGATGGACTTTGTCCAGGGGCCGGATTTCCCGACCGGCGGCATCATCGTCGACAGCCGCGCCTCGATCCTCGAAGCCTACGAAACCGGCCGCGGTGGCTTTCGCGTGCGCTCGAAGTGGTTCCAGGAGGACCAGGGCAGGGGTACCTGGAGCATCGTCGTCACCGAAATTCCCTACGGCGTGCAGAAGGCGCGGCTGATCGAGAAGATCGCCGAGCTGCTGATGGCACGCAAGCTGCCGCTGCTCGAGGACATCAGGGACGAAAGCGCCGAGGACGTCCGCGTCGTGCTGGTGCCGAAGAGCCGTTCGGTCGATCCCGGCATCCTGATGGAATCGTTGTTCAAGCTGACCGAACTCGAAAGCCGCTTCCCGCTCAATATGAACGTCCTGTCGCGCGGCAAGGTGCCCAACGTGCTGTCGCTGAAGGGAGTACTGCAGGAATGGCTCGAGCACCGCCGCGAGGTTTTGATCCGCCGCTCGAAACATCGGCTTGGCGAGATCGAAAGACGCCTGGAGATACTTGCTGGCTACCTGATCGCCTACCTCAACATCGACGAGGTGATCAGGATCATCCGCGAGGAGGATGAGCCAAAGCAGGTCATGATGGCCCGTTGGTCGCTCACCGACACCCAGGCCGAAGCCATCCTCAACATGCGGCTGCGCGCTTTGCGCAAGCTGGAAGAATTCGAGATCCGCAAGGAATTCGACGGACTGAGCGCCGAGAAGAAGCAGATCGAGGCACTGCTTGCTTCGAACGAGAAGCAGTGGGCGACGATCAAATGGGAAGTCACCAACATCCGCGACAAGTTCGGTCCGGAGACCGAACTCGGCAAGCGCCGCACCCAGTTCGCCGACGCGCCCGAGCATGATCTGACCGACATCGCACATGCCATGATCGAGCGCGAGCCGGTCACCGTCGTCGTCTCGGAAAAGGGCTGGCTGCGGGCGATGAAGGGGCATCTGGCCGATCTCTCGACGCTGACCTTCAAGGAGGGCGACAGCCTCAAGCTCGCCTTCCATGCCCAGACCACCGACAAGGTGCTGGTCTTCACCACCGGCGGCAAATTCTACACCATCGGCGCCGACCGGCTGCCTGGCGGGCGAGGCCATGGCGAGCCGATCCGCATCATCGTCGACATGGACAATGACCAGGACATCGTCACCGCCTTCGTTCACGACCCAAAGCGCAAGCTGCTGCTGGCCTCGCACGACGCCAACGGTTTCATCGTGCCGGAGGAGGAAGTCGTCGCCAACACCCGCAAGGGCAAGCAGGTGATGAACGTCAAGGCGCCGGACGAAGCCAAGCGCTGCATCCCGGTCACCGGCGACCATCTCGCCATCGTCGGCGAGAACCGAAAGATGCTGGTGTTCGCGCTCGCCGAGATTCCGGAGATGGGCCGCGGCAAGGGCGTGCGCCTGCAGAAATACAAGGATGGCGGCCTTCTCGACCTCAAGCCGTTCACGCTGGAGACCGGCCTATCCTGGCAGGATTCGGCCGACCGCACTTTCATCCGGTCGCGTGAGGAACTGACTGAGTGGATCGGCGCCCGCGCCTCAGCCGGACGCATGGTGCCGAAGGGATTCCCGAGGACGGGGAAATTTGGGTAGCGGCAGTTTTCAGGTTTGAAAATCTCAGGCGCTAGCAATCCTTCACACCCCCCTCTGTCCTGCCGGACATCTCCCCCGCAAGGGGGTGTTTGGACCGGAGACATCGCGAACAGGTGTGCGAGGACATCGCGAACAGTTTTGTCACTTATCGTCTGCAGAGGTTGAGGTCG
>NZ_JAMYVQ010000014.1:0-158369 GCF_040324155.1 Mesorhizobium sp. M0011
GTCGTCCCCCACCCCCACCCCCCCCCCCCCCACCCCCGCTCAATAAAAACTCGCCCCCCCCCGCGCCGCCCGCGCCCCCCCACGCCCCCGCTTTTTTGTTGTCCGGGATATCCGTTATCAGGCGATCAGCTGGCCAAAACGGTCGACTTCATCGGCTGTCGTCGCAAAGCTGGTGACGAAGCGGTAGAGCAACTCGTCCTCGCCGATGTGGCCGTCAAAGCCATGCGGCTTGTGCCAGTCGTAGAAGGCGGCCCCCGCGGCCTGCAGCCCCTCGGCCTCGGCTTTCTTGATCACCGCGAAAACCTCGTTCGCCTGCGGCAGCCATGCCAGCTTGGCCGTGGCCGAATC
Source organism: Mesorhizobium sp. M0011 (assembly GCF_040324155.1). NCBI lineage: Bacteria > Pseudomonadati > Pseudomonadota > Alphaproteobacteria > Hyphomicrobiales > Phyllobacteriaceae > Mesorhizobium > Mesorhizobium sp. M0011. The sequence goes on from NZ_JAMYVQ010000014.1 coordinate 349, forward strand.
CTCGATCGCGGCGGCAAGGCGTGCGGCCATAGCGTTGGCGTGGCGGGCGGTGTCCAGCCACAGTCCATCCTTGAAATAGGCCTCGAACTGCGCCGCGACGAAGCGCGATTTCGAAAACAGCTGGGCGGCGCGCTTGCGCAGGAAGGCCAATTCCCTGGCACGATCAAGATCGAACAGCACGACCGCCTCGGCGCACCAGCAGCCGTTCTTGGTGCCGCCGAAGGAGAGGATGTCGACGCCGCGTTTCCAGGTCATTTCGGCCGGTGTCGTGTCGAGTGCGACCAGCGCATTGGCAAAGCGGGCGCCATCCATGTGCAGGGGCACCGAATATTGTTTGGCGATCGCGGAGATCGTCTCGATCTCATCCAGGCCGTAGATGGTGCCGACCTCGGTCGACTGGGTGATCGAAACGGCCATCGGCCGTCCCCAATGGACGATTTCCGGTGCGAAACGGCCGATGGTCCTTTCCAGATTGGGCGGATCGATCTTGCCCAGCGCGCCATCGATGTCATGCAGGCGAGAGCCGCCGGAAAAATACACCGGCGCGCCGCATTCGTCCTCGATGACATGCGATTCGCGATGAGCAAAGGAAATGCCGCCCGGCTTGTTGTAAGCGGTGAGCGCCAGCGAGTTGGCGGCCGTGCCGGTGGCGACGAAGAACACCGCGACCTCGCGTTCGAAAATCTCACTGAAGCGCTGGTAGACTGCCCGGTCGAGCGCACCGTCGCCATAGGCGGTGGAAAAGCCGCCGGCATTGGCCGACAGGCCGGCGGCAATATTGGGATGGGCGCCTGCCCAATTGTCGGAAGCGAAGAACATGCATCTGCCTATGTCTTGGGAGATCGGGGCTTTGGGGAAATCAGCCTGAAGTTGACCGGTTTCGCGAGCGGACCGCAAGGGGCCAGGCGCCGGAAAAATGGTAAAGCCAGCCAACCGACAAAGCCCAGGTCGAAGACTGAAGCTTACGTTTTTCCTCAACTTCACGACATTTTCTGTCGCGGAAAGCCCAAGTTTTTTGTGAATCGGTCTTGTGTGCGTCCCAGATTTCTGCGATAAAAATTTAGGACAGTAGTGCTGTCTTATTTTGTCGCACAAAACGAGCTGGATTGGCGTATCATTTGGGCCTCTCCGGCTGTTGCCGCGAGCGACAGGTGGACAGCCAGACTCTGGCCTGTACGATTACCAGATGCGATCCATGCGGAAAGCCGCCTGGTTCGGCAAGGATTTCGCAAGACGTGCCACAAGGATCAGGGTGAGCCAAGCGCTTGCCGAGGCAAACCAGCGCCTGAATGGCTGGGAATGGAGGACAGGAGATGACGGACATGACGCACTCTGCGACGAACGGCCAGGCCGCGCAGACGAAAGCGGCAACCGTCAAAACCATGTCCCGGACCGATATTGGCCGAACCGCCAACGGCCTTTCCGCCCAGGGCCTTTACGATCCTCGCAACGAGCATGACGCCTGCGGCGTCGGCTTCATCGTCAATATGAAGGGCGTGAAGTCGCACCAGATCGTCAAGGACGGGCTGGCTGTGCTCGAAAACCTGACGCATCGCGGCGCCGTTGGCGCCGATCCGCTGGTCGGCGATGGCGCCGGCGTGCTGGTGCAGCTTCCCGACCAATTCTTCCGTGAGGAGATGGCGGCCCAGGGCATCGACCTGCCGCCGGCCGGCCAGTACGGCGTTGGACACTGGTTCATGCCGCAGGACGCGGCCCTTCGCGCCCATATCGAGGACATCATTGCCGAATCGGCGCAATCCGAGGGGCTTCCGCTCATCGGTTTCCGTGACGTGCCCGTCGACAATTCGTCGCTGTCGAAGGCGCCTGACATCGTGGCATCCGAGCCGTTCCATCGGCAGATATTCATCGGCCGCACGCCAGACATTACCGATGACGAGGAATACGAGGCCAGGCTCTATCTGCTGCGCAAGGTGATATCGGGCCGCATCTACGCCGAGAACGACAACAAGGACATCGGCGCCTATTGCGTGTCGCTGTCGGCGCGCACCATCGTCTACAAGGGCATGTTCCTGGCCTACCAGGTCGGCGCCTATTACAAGGACCTGATCGATCCGCGCTTCGAGACCGCGCTGATCCTCGTCCACCAGCGCTTCTCGACCAACACCTTCCCGTCTTGGAAGCTGGCGCATCCCTACCGCATGGTCGCCCACAATGGCGAGATCAACACCGTGCGCGGCAACAACAACTGGATGGCCGCGCGCCAGGCGTCGGTCGATTCCGAACTGTTCGGCAACAACATCTCGAAGCTGTGGCCGATTTCCTATGACGGCCAGTCCGACACCGCCTGCTTCGACAATGCGCTCGAGTTCCTGTTCCAGGGCGGGTACAGGCTCAGCCATGCCATGATGATGCTGATCCCGGAAGCCTGGGCCGGCAACAAGCTCATGGATGCCGATCGCAAGGCCTTCTACGAATACCATGCGGCACTGATGGAGCCGTGGGACGGGCCGGCGGCGGTGGTTTTCACCGATGGACGCCAGATCGGCGCCACGCTCGACCGCAATGGCCTGCGCCCGGCACGCTACATCGTCACCGACGACGACCGCGTCATCATGGCCTCGGAAGCCGGCGTGCTGCCGGTGCCCGAGGAGAAGATCGTCAAGAAGTGGCGGCTGCAGCCAGGCCGGATGCTGCTGATCGACCTGGAGAAGGGGCGTATCGTCTCCGACGAGGAGCTCAAGTCGGAGATCGCGACCAAGCATCCCTACAAGACCTGGCTCGCCAACACACAGCTCATCCTCGAAGATTTGAAGCCGGTCGAGCCGCGCGCGCTGCGCAAGGATGTCAGCCTGCTCGATCGCCAGCAGGCGTTCGGCTACAGCCAGGAAGACACCAAGCTTTTGATGTCGCCGATGGCGACAACAGGCCAGGAGGCGGTGGGCTCGATGGGCACCGACACGCCGATCTCGGCGATGTCGGACAAGTCGAAGCTGCTCTACACCTATTTCAAGCAGAATTTCGCCCAGGTCACCAATCCGCCGATCGACCCGATCCGCGAGGAGCTGGTGATGAGCCTGGTGTCCTTCATCGGGCCACGGCCCAACATCTTCGACCTGGTCGGCAATTCGCGCCGCAAGCGGCTCGAGGTGCGCCAGCCGATCCTGACCAATGGCGATCTCGAAAAAATCCGTTCCATCGGCCACACCGAGGACCGCTTCGACACCAAGACGATCGACATCACCTATGGCTCGGCCGAAGGGGCCGCGGGCATGCAGGGCGCCATCGACCGGTTGTGCGAGCGGGCGGAGGCGGCGGTCGCCGGCGGCTACAACATCATCATCCTGTCCGACCGCCAGGTCGGGCCGGACCGCATCGCCATACCGGCGCTGCTGGCTACGGCTGCGGTCCATCATCACCTCATCCGCAAGGGGCTGCGCACCTCGGTCGGGCTCGTCGTCGAATCCGGCGAGCCGCGCGAAGTGCATCATTTCTGCTGCCTTGCCGGCTATGGCGCCGAGGCGATCAACCCTTACCTTGCCTTCGACACGCTGCTCGACATGCACAAGCGCGGGGAACTGCCGAAGGAGGTGGACGCCTACGAAGTCGTCACGCGCTATATCAAGTCGATCGGCAAGGGCATCCTCAAGGTGATGTCCAAGATGGGCATCTCGACCTACCAGTCCTATTGCGGCGCGCAGATTTTCGACGCCATCGGCCTGAAGACCGATTTCGTGCAGCAATATTTCACCGGCACCGCGACGCTGATCGAAGGCGTCGGGCTGGACGAGATCGCGGCCGAGACGCTAAGCCGCCACAATGACGGTTTCGGCAACGACCCCGTGCTGCGCAACAGCCTCGAGGTCGGCGGCGAGTACATGTACCGCATGCGCGGCGAGGCCCATATCTGGTCGCCCGACGCTGTCGCCACCTTGCAGCACGCCGTGCGCCAGGGATCGTGGGAAACGTTCAAGGACTATTCCGCCCAGATCGACAGCGAGACGGCCCGCGCCCAGACCATTCGCGGCCTGTTCAAGATCAAGCTGGCCGGAGAAACCGGCCGCAAGAAGGCGGCGCTCGACGACGTCATGTCAGCGGCCGACATCGTCAAGCGGTTCTCGACCGGGGCGATGTCGTTCGGTTCGATCTCGCGCGAAGCGCACACGACGCTGGCGCGCGCGATGAACCAGATCGGCGGCAAGTCGAACACCGGCGAGGGCGGCGAAGAGGCCGACCGCTATCTGCCGCTGCCCGGCGGCGGCAAGAACCCCGAACGCTCGGCGATCAAGCAGATCGCCTCGGGGCGTTTCGGCGTCACGGCCGAATACCTCGTCAATTCCGACATGATGCAGATCAAGGTGGCGCAGGGCGCCAAGCCCGGCGAGGGCGGCCAGTTGCCCGGCCACAAGGTCGACGCGACCATCGCCAAGGTCCGGCATTCGACGCCGGGCGTCGGCCTGATCTCGCCGCCGCCGCATCACGACATTTATTCGATCGAGGATCTGGCACAGCTGATCTACGATCTGAAGAACGTTAATCCGGCGGCCGACGTGTCGGTCAAGCTGGTGTCGGAAGTCGGCGTCGGCACGGTTGCGGCGGGCGTCGCCAAGGCACGCGCCGACCACATCACCATTTCGGGCTATGACGGCGGCACGGGCGCCTCGCCGCTGACCTCGCTCAAGCATGCCGGCAGCCCTTGGGAAATGGGCCTTGCCGAGACGCACCAGACGCTGGTGCTGAACGGCTTGCGGTCGCGCGTCGCGCTGCAGGTCGACGGCGGCTTGCGCACCGGGCGCGACGTGATCATCGGCGCGCTGCTCGGCGCCGATGAATTCGGCTTCTCGACCGCGCCGTTGATCGCGGCCGGCTGCATCATGATGCGCAAGTGCCATCTCAACACCTGCCCGGTCGGCGTCGCGACTCAGGATCCGGTGCTGCGCAAGCGCTTCAAGGGCACGCCCGAGCATGTCATCAACTTCTTTTTCTACGTGGCGGAAGAGGTGAGGGAGCTGCTCGCCGAGATGGGCTACACCCATCTCGACCAGATCATCGGTGACACCGATCTTCTGGAAAAGCGCGACCTGATCGTGCACTGGAAGGCACGCGGGCTCGATTTCTCGAAGATGTTCTTCAAGCCGGATGCGCCGCATGAAGCGGTGCACTGGACCGAGCGGCAGAAGCACCCGATCGACGACGTGCTCGACCGCAAGCTGATCGAGCTGGCAAAGCCGGCGCTCGAGAGCAAGCTGCCGGTCAAGATCGAGGTCGATATCCGCAATGTCGACCGCTCGACGGGCGCCATGCTGTCGGGTGAAGTGGCCAAGCGCTTCAAGCACAAAGGCCTGCGCGAGGATACGATCCAGGTGAAGCTGACCGGCACCGCCGGCCAGTCGTTCGGCGCCTTCCTGGCGCGCGGCATCTCGTTCGAGCTTGTCGGCGCCGGCAACGACTATGTCGGCAAGGGCCTGTCGGGCGGACGCATCATCATCCGGCCGCCCGAAGAGGCCAAGATCGTCGCGGCCGAATCCATCATCGTCGGCAATACCGTGCTCTATGGCGCGACCGAGGGCGAGGCCTACTTCGCCGGCGTCGCCGGCGAGCGTTTCGCCGTGCGCAATTCGGGCGTCGCCGCCGTCGTCGAAGGCGTCGGCGACCATGGCTGCGAGTACATGACCGGCGGCATCGTCGTCGTCATCGGCCAGACCGGCCGCAACTTCGCCGCCGGCATGTCTGGCGGCGTCGCCTATGTGCTCGATGAGGCGGGTGATTTCGCCGAGCGCTGCAACATGGCGATGGTCGAGCTGGAGCCGGTTCCGGAAGAAGACGATCTGATGGAAAGGCTGCTGCACCATGGCGGCGACCTCGATCACAAGGGTCGCGTCGACGTGTCCGGCGACATGACCAGCCATGACGAGGAGCGGCTCTACCAGCTGATCTCGAACCATGTGCACTACACCGGCTCGGTGCGTGGTCGCGAGATCCTTGACGACTGGACGACATTCCGGCCGAAATTCCGCAAGATCATGCCGGTCGAATACCGCCGCGCGCTGATCGAGATGGAACGCATGCGCATGGGCGTGGCGGCGGAATAGATTTGGAATTGCCGGGAGGCCCAGGTTTCCCGGCCCATCTTCATCGATAGTTTGACCTCGTGCGAAAGGTTGCCATGGCTGCCTCAAGGGGTTAACGGGTGCGGCGAAAACCGTACCATCTGGACAGCAGGAACTGGACTATGGGCAAGGTAACAGGCTTTCTCGAAATCGACCGGCAGGTGCACAAGTACCAGCCGGCCTCCGATCGCATCCGGCATTTCCGCGAATTCACGCTGCCGATGTCGGACAAGGAGGTCGAGAAACAGGCCGCGCGCTGCATGGATTGTGGCATTCCGTTCTGCCACGGGCCGACCGGCTGCCCCATCCACAACCAGATCCCAGACTGGAACGACCTCGTCTACAATGGCGACTGGGACAACGCGATCCGCAACCTGCATTCGACCAACAATTTCCCGGAGTTCACCGGCCGCATCTGCCCCGCGCCCTGCGAGGAAGCCTGCACGCTGAACCTGGAGGACATTCCCGTCGCCATCAAGACGGTCGAGCAGGCGATCGCCGACAAGGCCTATGAAACCGGCCACATCAGGCCCTATCCACCGGAGAAGAAAACCGGCAAGCGCGTCGCCGTCATCGGCTCCGGCCCTGCCGGCATGGCGGCCGCCCAGCAGCTTGGCCGCGCCGGACACGATGTCCATGTCTACGAGCGCGAAAGCCGGCCCGGCGGGCTGATGCGCTACGGCATTCCCGACTTCAAGATCGAGAAGCACTATATCGACCGGCGCATCGAGCAGATGCAGGGTGAGGGCGTGACATTCCATTGCGGCGTCAATGTCGGCGTCGACAAGCCGGTTGCCGAGCTGCTCGCCGAACATGATGCCGTGCTCTATTGCGGCGGCTCGGAAACGCCGCGCGCGGCCGGCATTCCCGGCGACGATCTCGGCGGCGTGCATGACGCGATGCCCTATCTGGTGCAGCAGAACAGGCGAGTCGGCGGCGAACCGATCCAGTCGGTGGCGTGGCCGTCGCATCCGATCATCGCCGGCGGCCAGCATGTGGTCGTCGTCGGCGGCGGCGATACAGCGTCCGACTGTGTTGGCACGGCCTTCCGCCAAGGCGCCGTGCGTGTCACCCAGCTCGACATCCGCCCGCAGCCGCCGGAGAAGGAAGACAAACTTTCGGTCTGGCCTTACTGGGCGACCAAGATGCGCACCTCGTCTTCGCAGGCCGAAGGCGCGGAGCGCGAATTCCAAGTGGCGACGCTCGAATTCATCGGCGAGGAAGGCCAGCTGACCGGCGTCAAGTGCTGCGAGGTCGACGACAAGCGCAAGCCGATCGCCGGTACCGAATTCGTCATTCGTGCCGATCTCGCTTTCATCGCCATCGGCTTTGCCGGGCCGGCCGCGGCCGGGGTGGCGAAGGAATTGGAGGGTGAGATGAAGATCACCACCGACAGCCGCCGTTCCAGGAATGTCGAGGCCAATGACCGCGACTACAGGACCAGCGTCGACAGGCTCTATGCGGCCGGCGACGTGCGTCGTGGCCAGTCGCTGGTCGTCTGGGCGATCCGCGAGGGCCGCCAGGCGGCGCGTTCGATCGACGAGGCGCTGATGGGGTCGAGCGTCCTACCCCGCTGAGCCCATTTGAAAACTCTACTCCTGCGGCCATCTGAAGGCGTTTTCTGCGCTTCCGGTGCTCGCGTACTCAAATGTACGCTCCACTCCGGTTCTTGCAAACACCATCATATGACTCGCAGGAGCAAGTTTCGAAATGGCCTCAGAGCCGCTTTGCGATGCTAACGATTGATCGCGGTCGTGGTGTCGGTGGTGGCTGCGGCCTTCGGCGGCCAGGAGAAATCGTCGGCGCGGCCGGGCGATGCAATCGGTGCCTTGCCCTCGACCACAAGCTTTTCACCGGGCAGGTCCGGATTTGCTTTCGCCGGCGGGGCCGCGCCAAGTAGCTCGGAGCCGCCGTCGAGTGCCGGATCGCTGAGCAGCATCGGCGCGGTGCGGTCGATGACGATGGGTGCCGCGGCCGGCGCCGGCGCCTCGACAGGGGCGCCCGCCGGAGCGGACGGCGTAACCACGCTTCCCGGCGCGGTCAGGCCGAGGATCTTCAGCAGCGGTTTTTCGGTATAGAAGGCGAGCTTGCGCTTGCCCGCCCTCGAGACGTTGATGCCGTCATCGGCGCGCAGCCGCACCGGCTGGCCGTTGATGTCGGGGCCGCTGGTGACGAAAGCACCGTTCTCATCGACGAAGCCGTCCCAGACGTCGACGAATTCACCGCCATGGCTTTCAGCGGCCTGATGGTAGATGTCGTTGAAGGCCAGCATGTCGGAGGTCATCTTCGGCACCCGGAACGCCGGCATGCCGACCCATAGGAAAGGTACCTTTGCCTCCGCGATAGCTTTGCCGAACGCCTCGGTCCGGCGCTCATATTCCTTGGTCCAGGTTTCAGAGCGGGGCTGTTCGCGCACGTCACCCACCTTCATCTGCTGGCGGTCGTTGGAACCCAGCATGACGATCACGGCGGCGGGTTTTTCGGTCTCGATCAGCGATTTGATCTGTTCGGGCCAGTTGTAGAAGTCGTCGCGTACGAAGCCGGACGAGCCATTGCTGCGAACGACGATCCTGACGCCGGTATTCTCGGCAAAGGCGGTGTCGAGGCCTTCGGCGAGGCCGGCCGCCATGAAGTCGCCGACTACCAGGACGGTGCGGGCGTCCGGTGCCTTGTCGACCACCGGGATTTCCGGTTCCGCGGGCGGGCGAGGGGCGCGGGGTTTTTTCGCCTTGGGCCTGGGCCTTGCTTTCTGGATGTCCTGCGGCGGCTCGATGCGCTCGCTGCGGCGCGGGAACAGAAGGTCGCGCAACGACCAGCCGCGGTTTTGCTGCTCCTGCGCCATGGCGGGCGCATGAAAGGCGCCAGCCACACCGACGGTGAGCACGATCGCGGCCAGGATGAGCACCGGCATGCGACGAACAAGCCCTGCGATGCGCGCAGCCGAAGCCAATCGTTTCCTCCATCCCTTGGCGCGGTCCTGCCGAAAACCGCATCGGTTTCTCGACAAATGCCGCGCCAACCAGATTGCTACAGCGTCCTTTGCGCGGCCGAAAGGCCGCGCGGCACCGCAGGCGGCTCTATTTCTGCCGGAGCCACTTCAGCACTTCCATGCTCGGGTAACCGTCCTGGGTCAAGCCGGCCTTGGCCTGGAAGGCCAAGATGGCTGATTTCGAGCCGTCGCCTATCTTGCCGTCGAACTTGCCGTCATAAAGGCCATGTTGGGAAAGCCGCTGCTGCAGCTCCTGCCGTTCCTCGAAAGTGAGCTTGGTGAAAGGCCGCTTCCAGTCCTGCACGAGACCGCTGGAGCCGGCGATTTCGTCGGCAAGAAGGCCGACGGCCAGCGCATATTTGTCGGCATTGTTGTAGGCTTTGATGACCGTGAAATTCTTGATCATCAGAAAGGCCGGCCCGTTGCGGCCGTCCGGCACCTTCAACGTCGCCTTGTCTGAGCCCTTCTTGAACGGCTTGCCGTTGGCCCTGACGACGCCCAGCGCCTGCCATTGCGACAGCGTCTTGGACCCGGCGGGAAGTTTGCCGGCCGGCAAGGCGACCTCATAGCCCCAGGTCTTGCCGGCCTGCCAGCCATTCTTCTTCAACAAATTGGCTGATGTCGCCAGCGCATCGGGGATCGAATTCCAGATGTCGCGCTTGCCATTGCCGTCCATGTCGACGGCATAGTGCAGATAGCTGGTCGGAATGAACTGGGTGTGGCCCATGGCGCCGGCCCAGGATCCGCTCAGATGGCTTTCGTCGATGTCGCCGGTCTGCAGGATCTTCAGTGCGGCGACCAGCTGGGTGCGGGCGAATTTCGCCCGCTTCGGATCGGCATAGGCCAAGGTCGCCAGCGAGCGCACGACGTTGCGCATGATGTCGTCGCGCTTGAGGATCTCGCCATAGTTCGATTCCATCGACCAGATGGCCAGCAGGATGTAGCGGTTGACACCGAACCTGGCCTCGATCCGGTCCAGCCACGGCTTCCATTTCCTGGCCATCTGCTGGCCGACGGCGACCGACTGGTCATGGACGCGGTTGTCGAAATAGTCCCAGGCAGGGGCCGTGAATTCAGGCTGCGTACGCGCCTTTTCCAGCACCACCGGATCTATATCCCTGATGTTCCTGAAGGCCTGGTCGTAGAGGGCGCCGGAAACGCCGCTCTGCACGGCGGTGGCGCGGAAGCCGGCGACCCACTGCCGGAAACCGGCATCGGCGAAAGCGGGGCCAGGCATCAGCAGAGCGAGCGATAGGCTGGCTGCCGCTATGACGCTGGTAAAACGTTTTGCGGCATTGCGAACGGACATCTTTTCCTCCTTCTCTGTCTCAGGAAAGACCATTCATCGCCGAACCAGGTTAGGAATTAGTTTACCATAGGCGCCACCGGGAACGAAAAGACGCTTCGAAGCTTTACCGGTGGACATTCCTCTCAGTTGCCCAGTAGTCCCCAATTCCGGCGTGAAAATGTCTTGGAACGGGGATTGCGGAGCTGGCCCTCAAACGGATAATTGAAAGCATGAAGAGAGTTCGCAAGGCAGTCTTCCCGGTCGCCGGTCTCGGCACACGGTTTCTCCCGGCCACCAAGGCTGTCCCCAAGGAAATGCTGACCGTCGTCGACCGGCCGGTGATCCAGTATGTGGTGGATGAGGCGCGCGAGGCCGGCATCGAGCATTTCATCTTCGTCACCGGCCGCAACAAGGCCGTCATCGAGGACCATTTCGACATCCAGTTCGAACTCTATGACACGCTGGCCCAGCGCGGCAAAGACGACCAGCTCGCCCGCCTGCAACGGCTGCAGCCGGCGCCGGGGCAGACCAGTTTCACACGCCAGCAGGTACCGATGGGACTTGGTCACGCCGTCTGGTGCGCCCGCGAGCTCGTCGGCGACGAGCCCTTCGCGCTTTTGCTGCCCGACATGATCATGCAGTCGGAGAAGAGCTGCACGAAGGCAATGGTCGAGCTCTACGAGGAGACCGGCAACAACATCATCGCGGTGCAGGAATGCGCTCCCGCCGAAGCCCACAAATACGGCATCGTCGGCCGCGGCGAGGACACGCATCACGGTTTCCGCATCACCGAGATGGTGGAAAAGCCGAAGGCCGGCACCGCGCCGTCCAACCTTTACATCAACGGCCGCTACATCCTGCAGCCGGAGATATTCAAGATCCTCGAAGGCCAGGAAAAAGGCGCCGGCAACGAGATCCAGCTCACCGACGCCATGCTGAAGCTGGAAAAGCAGCAGCCTTTCTACGGCTACCACTATCGGGGCCGCACGTTCGACTGCGGATCGCCGGAAGGCTTCGTCGAGGCCAACGTCGCCTTCGCGCTGTGGCGCAGCGACATGAACGAGAACATGGCTGGCGTCATCCGCACGCTTCTCGACGAGCTGAAGCCGTCTGAGCGCCGCGGCGCTGCGTTTTAAGGTATTATAGCGAGCGGCCGGATGTTGGTGCGGCCGTTCAGCGCTGCACCTTCACGCCGAGGAAGATGCTGTTGGCAGTGTAGTCTCGGCCCGGCAGATTGCTGGTCAGCTTCTCGGTCCTCACTCTTGTGGTCAGGCCGGTGTAGCGGTTCAGCCACCAGGTCAGTCCGGCCTCGGCGCTCAACACCCTGTCATGGCCGTCGATGCCGATGTAATCACGCCAGTCGAGGCCCAGAGCCGCGTTGGCGGTGAGGTTGGCGCGAATCTGGCGTTCGCCTGTCAGGCGACCGGAATAGAGGATGTCGCCGCTTTCGCCCGATGTGGTCGTGGGCTCGACGGTAGTCCGCCCGGTCAGGCCGATCGTTGTGCCGCGCTCGGGTGACCATTTGAGGTCGGCGTTGACGGTGGCACCGGAGATCGCATCAAGATTTTTGTCGTCGATCGCTTCCCTGAGCCAGCCGGCCGAGAATTCGCCCGACAGCTTCTCACCCATGTCGAGTGTAAGGCCAGCGCGGGCGCCGAGCCGCGTCGACGAGCGCTCGAAGCCCTCATTGTCGATGCGTTGATCATAAGTCCGGCGGCCGACCTCGATTTCGGTGAAAGGGGTCAGGGCAGGGGAGATCTCGTAGCCGGTGCGCAGCGTCGCCGTGTAGAGCGTGGAGTCCTGATCCTTCTGCGACAGCGAGGTACCGTCCGAGAGCTTGGCGTCGCCGTAGAAGTCGTGCGAGACCGCGCCGGTCAACGTGTACTGCATCTTGCCGAGATGCTTTTCGACGGCGAGGCTGCCATCGATGGTCTGCCGCAACGGCTGCTTGCTGACGCCGGCGATGGCGTCCGGCGATGATGCCGATTCCGGCACGGCCTCGTAGCCGAGCTTGGCGATGGCGCGCAACTCATTGTCGAGGTCGACATTGAGCTGGCCTTCGATGCGCCCTTGCTCGTCGTGAACCGGGTAACCCGAGACGGTCTCGCGAAAAAGGCCATAGCCGTCGATCGTGGCTGAGTTCTCGCGCCAGTCGGAGGCGGCGGAAAAGCGCAGCGCCGTCTCGGACAGCAGCGCCGACGTGCCGGCACTGCTCGAATCGCCGTTCGATGTGGCGGTCAGGCCCTGTTCGATCGTCGGCCGGATGACGAAGGAACCCCATTTGACGCCGGTGGCGGCGAATGGATCATCCTCCGGTTTCTTCTTCTGGCCTTCGATGGCGTCCGTGCGCTCCGCTCCTGGGTCAAGCTTCTGCCTGTCGGCACTGTCGATGGTGAGGGCGCGGCGGTTGGCCGTGTCCGCATCGGTCTCTTCACCATCGGCAGCGTCCGTCGTGGAGGCCGTCGTGGAAGCGGTGATGTCGGAGGCGCCGGCCGTCGATTTCTTCTTCTTTTTCGATTTGTCGGCAGCCTTGTCCTTGGCCTGGTCAGCCGCATTCTGCCTGGCGGTCGATGAGCGGCGGCGAGGCTTGGGCGGCGCCGCAGTGTCGGCGGACGTGTCGTCAGTGGCTGCCGGCGGGTCGAAGAGGCTGCCGGTCGCGGTGGCGTCGCCAGTGTCGGCGTCGTCAGGCACGGCACCGGCGCTGGCCGGCAGATAGGTGCGGGCCGGCGCATTGTCCTGCGCTGCATTGGCCGGCTGTTGACCCTGCGCTGCCAGGGCCAGCTGTCTCGCCTTGCGCTGCTGGTCGGACAGGATCGCCGATTCCGAAACCTCTCCGCGCAGTTCGGTTTCCTGGGCATGGAGCGCAGTCGGGCGCAGCAAGGCAAACATGCTGGTTGCCAGCAGCAAGGCGCAGACCGCCTTGCCCTTTCGTCCTGTCGAATTTTCTGGCTGGGCCCCGGACATCGCCACCACTGCTTGCGCGGCGCACGCGCGCCATACTTACCGAACCGTAAATGGGGATGGTTAACGGAGGGTTGAGGCGGCGGCCCGTCAGCCGCCTGAAGCGCTGATTTCCAAAGGCATTCATACCGCGTGCGTCAAGCTTTTGGTTTTCGCCCCTGCCGTCGTCAAAAACCACCGCACACGTTCGGGCAACACGCCTTGGGCCATTTCTGTTGGACAGCGCGCCGGCAAAGCGCTAATCGCATCAGCCATGCATGCGGGATCCCTGGATAAGAAGCCTTCGGACAGGCAAGCCTCGATCGCTTCGGCGCTGAGGACGGTGGCAACAGAACAGGCTGGGGTTGCAGCCCTTGCCGAGGCCTTGGAGAACGGATTGGCCGCGCCTTTCGCGCAGGCGGTCGAGATGATCTCTGGGATTGAAGGCCGGCTCATCGTCACCGGTGTCGGCAAAAGCGGCCATATCGGTTCGAAGATCGCCGCGACGCTGGCCTCGACCGGCACGCCGGCTTTCTTTGTCCATCCCGCAGAAGCCAACCACGGCGATCTCGGCATGATCGCCAGGGACGACGCCATCATCGCCATGTCGTGGTCGGGCGAGAGCAAGGAACTGATGGGCATCGTCGCCTATTCCAGGCGCTTTTCCATTCCGCTGATCGCCATCACCGCCGGAGAGACATCGGCGCTGGCGCGGGCGGCGGACGTGGTGCTGCTTTTGCCGCGCGCTCCGGAAGCCTGCCCGCACGGCCTGGCGCCAACGACATCGACGCTGCTGCAACTGGTGATGGGCGACGCGCTGGCGATCGCGCTGCTCGAAGCACGCGGCTTCACGCCGGATCATTTCCGCACCTTTCACCCGGGCGGCCAGCTCGGCGCCAACCTGACGCAGATCCGCGAGATCATGCATGTCGGCGACAGGCTGCCGCTGGTGGTCGCGGGCACCGGCATGCAGGACGCGATCCTGGAACTGTCGCGCAAGGGGTTTGGCTGCGTCGCGATCACCGACGCCGACGGTGCGCTGGTCGGCATCATCACCGATGGCGACATCCGCCGTCACATCGGCAGCAATCTGCTGGCGATGACGGTGGATCAGGTGATGACAAAAGGCCCGAAGACCGCGACGCCGGACACGCTGGTGGCAACGGCGCTGCAAACGATCAACAATTCAGCCATCACCAGCCTGATGGTGGTGGAGGGCCGGAAACCAGTCGGCCTCATCCACCTGCATGACCTGCTGCGTATCGGCGCGGCCTAAGGCGCGTCGATATTCAGGTGATGCCGGCCTGACCCGGATCTCGACACACTCTTAACGCCGCTCGTTCAGACCGCCTCGACGGTCAGTTCCAGATCCGTATCGGCTGCGCCCGTCACGCGCACTTGCGTGCCGGCCGGCAAATCCGGGCCGGAGACACGCCACAGCGTATCGCCCAGCTTGATGCGGCCGCGTCCGTCCCGGATCGGCTCGGCAAGTGTCGCCATCCTGCCGACCATTTGCGCGCCGCGCCGGTTGAGCAGCGGCTGGTCGGTCGGGTCGTTGCGGCTGCCGACCAGCTTTTTGCCGACATAGGCCGAGACCAGCGACAGCGCCAGGAAGGCGAGGACCTGAACCTGCCAGGTCCAGAAGCCGGCGTCCCAGATCAGCAGCGACACGGCGCCGATGATCAGCGCGGCGATGCCGATCCACAGCATGAAGATACCCGGTGCGATGATTTCCATCACCAGCAGGACGAAACCGAGTACCATCCAGTTCCACGGGCCGAGTTCGGAAACGATGCGGTCGATCATTGGTTTCGACCTCAGTTGTCGGTTGGGCGAACGACCGGCGGGCGCGCGGCCTGCCTTTGCGAGCCGGTCGTGCCTTCGCTGCGGAAGACTTCCTTGGCGATCTCGCCGATGCCGCCGAGCGAGCCGATCAGCGACGATGCCTCGAAGGGCATCAGCACGATCTTGCTGTTGGTGGCCGTGCCGATCCTGCCAAGCGCTTCAGTGTATTTCAGCGCTACGAAATAGTTCAGCGCCTGCACATCTCCTTTGGAGATCGCTTCCGACACCACCTGGGTGGCGCGGGCTTCCGCCTCGGCCGAGCGCTCGCGCGCCTCGGCATCGCGGAAGGCGGCTTCCTTGCGGCCCTCGGCCTCGAGGATCTGCGACTGCTTGAGGCCTTCGGCGGCAAGGATCTGGGCACGCTTGTTGCGTTCCGCGGTCATCTGCCGGCCCATCGATTCGATAAGGTTGGCCGGCGGGTTGATGTCCTTGATTTCGACGCGGGTGATCTTGATGCCCCACGGGTGGGCTGCTTCATCGACGACGCGCAGCAGGCGCTCGTTGATGGCGTCGCGGTTCGACAGGAGTTCATCGAGGTCCATCGAACCCATGACGGTACGGATGTTGGTCATCGTCAAATTGAGGATGGCGTTCTGCAGGCCGGAAACCTGGTAGGCGGCCTGCGCCGCGTTGAGGATCTGGAAAAAGGCAATGCCGTCGACACCGACGATGGCGTTGTCCCGGGTGATGATTTCCTGGCTCGGGACGTCGAGCACCTGCTCCATCATGTTCATCTTGGCGCCGATGCGGTCGATGAACGGGTAAATGAAATTGAGACCCGGGCTCAGTGTCTTGGTGTAACGGCCAAAGCGCTCCACCGTATAGTTGTAGCCTTGCGGGATTGTCCTGATGCCTTTGATCAGCAGCACCAATACCAGAAGGGCAAGTGCACCAACCGCAATATCGAAACCACTGAAATCCATTTGGCTCTCCCTCAGACGAAGGCCGCTCAAGCCATTCTCGCGCAGCCGACTTCACCAAAGACTTAAGTGTGTTTCAGATGCGTTACAATCAGGTGATGATGGATTGTTTATAGGTTTGCACTCAGCGGTTGAAGGCGAACAGCCTTGCATCCGTGTCATCCAGCCCGTTGACCGAAGCCGGGACAATTTCGGAAGCGATCTGCGAGAAGGTGATGCCGTTGCCGCCGTAGCCCAGCACCGCATGGATGCGCGGGTGGCGGGGAATGGCGCCGATATAAGGCAGGCCGGTGGTCGTGGTGCCGAACGAGCCGGTCCAGGCAAAATCGGGTCTGGTGTCGAGATGCGGAAATATCAGGCCGAGCTTCTCGGCGATGCGTGTGCTCTTGTCGGCGATCAGCTCGTCGCGCCGCGCTTCGTCGATAAAATCCTCGTCCTCGCCGCCGCATATGACCCGGCCGTCGACCGTCGTGCGCATATACAGATACGGCTCCGACGCTTCCCAGATGAATGCTGCGTCCGGCCAGAGCTTTCGCGGTTGCGGGCGTGTCGCAATCGCCCATGTCGAGATGATCCGGTGGGCCGCGGCCGGCACGATGTCGACAAGTTCGTAGCCGGTGGCCAGAACAACATGTCGTGCGGTTATGGTTGGGCCATCCCTGGTCGCGACGACAACAGCTTCGGCGCTGTCCTCGATCATTGTGGCTTCGACGGGGGCATAGAAGCGTGCCTTGCGCTCCAGGGATTTCAGCAGCAGCCCAGCCGTCAGCTTGCGCGGGTCGAGCGCGATGTTGCCGTGGCCGAGAATGGCGCCTTGGCGGTCGATGCCGAATTTCTCGGCTAGCTGTTGTCGGGTTAAGCAGATGGCGCCGATGCCGGCTAGCCGACGTGCCTCGGCCTCGTCGCGCAGTTCCGACGGACCAAGCATCGTGCCGGCCAGATAGAGTGATGGCATGCGGCTCAGGCCACAGTTGATGCCGAGTTCGGCGATGCGTCCGGCGAGATTGGAGACGGCGAGCCGCGAGCGTCGCCAGGCCTGCTGGGCCGAGGCTCTGCCAACCATCTTCGAGAGCGTGGAGAGGGGCTGGTCTATTTCGAATGCCACCAGTGCGGTGGTTGCGGCGGTCGAGCCCTTCAGCGGGCCGCGCCGGTCGATGCAGATCACCCGATGGCCATCGGCCGTCAGCGCCTCGGCCATCATGGCGCCGCTGATGCCCATGCCGACGATCAGCACATCCGTCTTGACGTCCCGGATCAGGCCGTCCGTCGGCACCGCAGGCGCGCGATAGGCCGACCAGACGGGCTGGCCAGTTCTGAGGTCGAGTTTGCGGGGCATCGCATTCTCCGGAAGGCGCGCCTTAACGGCCCGGAGCTTGTGTTGTTCCGGAGTTAGAGCGGCGAGCCGCTCTAACTCTCTGGTTGACGAAATTCCCAAGGGAAAGCGCTATGCTTTTCCCGGGAAAACCGTTTCACACTTTTCCTGGAATTTCTCCTACACCCAGCCGGACAGCTCGCGCCGCACCATCGCCTCGATCACCGCCATCCCTTCCGCGCTATCGTTGAGGCAAGGGATGTGAGCGAAATTCTTGCCGCCGGCATGGTGAAAGGTTTCGGCCGCCTCGCGGCCGATCTCGTCCAGCGTCTCGATGCAGTCGACGGAAAAGCCCGGATTGACGATGGCGATCGACTTGACGCCGTCCTGCGCGAGTTTTTCCACCGTCTTGTCGGTATAGGGCTGCAGCCATTCCTGCGCGCCGAAGCGCGACTGGAAGGTGATGATCAGTTTCTTGTCATCCCAGCCAAGCCGTTCGCGCAGCAGCCGCGTCGTCTTCTGGCAATGGCAATGATAGGGGTCGCCCTTCTCGAAATAGGGTTTTGGAATGCCGTGATAGGAGGTGATGACCACCTCCGGCTCGAAGTCCAGCGTCGCCAGATGCCGTTCGATCGAGCGCGCCAGCGCTTCGATGTAGACCGGTTCGTCATAGTAGGGCGGCACGCTGCGGACGGCCGGTGCGCGGCGCATTTTCATCAGCGCGCGAAACAGCTGGTCGTTGGCTGTTGCCGTGGTCGTCGCTGAATATTGCGGATAGAGCGGGAAGGAAAGAATGCGGTCGCAGCCCTGGTCGACCAGACGCTGGGCAATGCTGGCGGTTGAAGGGTTGCCGTAGCGCATCGCCCAGTCGACGACGACATCAGGCAGGTCGCTCAGCGCTTCAGCCAGCTTTTCGGCTTGGGCGCGGGTATAGGTGCGCAGCGGCGACTCGTTCTTTTCCCGGTTCCAGATCCGTGCGTAGTTGGCGCCCGACTTCTTGGGCCGCCTGGTGAGCACAAGGCCATAGAGGATCGGATACCAGATTGCCCTGTTGAGTTCGATGACGCGCGGGTCGGACAGGAATTCACGGAGATACCGCCACATCGGCTTGAAATCGGTGCCGTCGGGCGTGCCCAGATTGACCAGCATGACGCCAATCCTGCCCGCCTTGACCGGCGGATGCCCAGCGGGCAACGGGCCGAGCGCCTTTGCGGCCTTGGGTTCGGCAGGGGTGGGAAGCGTCATAAGGGTTCTCCGGAAGACGCGAACCTAACCATCTTGCGCGCGCTTTCAATGCAGCGTCTGGCCGCACCTTAAAGCGGATTGTCTGAATGGATTCAGACGACCCGCTTTAAGTCCTTGTTTTCATGCATGTCGTTCTCCCAAAACCGAGTTCACTTTTGGGCGACATGCATTAGCCCGAAAACAGGACGCCCGTCCGGTTTTCGGGCGGGCGGTGTCATTCAGGCATATAAGCGAGGCTATTTCGGCGGGATGGTCAGCGTTGCGCCGACCGGAAGCCGGCGCGGCTCATAGCCCTTGTTGGCGCCCGAAATGACCTTCCACTTGGCACCGTCGCCATAGGCCTTCTTGGCCAGGTCCCAATAGGTGTCGCCGGCAACGATGACATGGCTGGCTTCGGCCGGCGCGGCCTCCGCAGGCTTTGCCGGCTCGGCGGCGAGAGCCGGTGCCGCCGGGGCGGGGGCTGCTTCAGCCGGTTTTGCCGCCTCGGCCGGTGGCGCTGGCGGGGGTGGCGCTCCCTCTGTCGATATGGCCGGGGGCGTGTTGGCGATGTCGCCCGAGTTGGCCGGCAATTCGGGCATTGCCGGTGCCGCATCGGCGGGCTTGGCGGCTTCAGCCGTTGCCGGGGCCGCTTCGGCTGGCTTTGCCGGCTCAGCAGCCGGGGCCGCAGGCGCCGCGGCGACGGTCGCGGCTATTTCGGTGATGCGGCCGTCGAGCTTCGGCGTGTAGGGTCGGTGGGCACCGAGATAGTCGGCAACCACCTGTTCGAGGCCGGGGCCGTAATCGTAGGCATTCTTGGCCTTGTCGGCGAAGATCTTGTAGCCGTCGCCGCCCTGGCGGACATAGTTGTTGGTTGCGACCAGATAGTCCTTGTCCGGCTTGATCGGCGTCCAGGCGCCGCCTTCCATGACCTCCACCGATTTGACGCGGCCGGCATTGGGCGCGACGGATTTGTCGAAGGAATATTTCAGGCCGGCGACCTGGGGGAAGCGCCCGGCGCCGTCCTCGACCTGGCTGAGGCCGCCCTCGAGGCCGGCCACCAGATCCTTGCCCGAAATCTGGAAGGTCGCCAGCGTGTTCTGGAACGGCAGCACGGCCAGCACCTCGCCCATGGTGACGGTGCCCTTGTCGATCGAGGCGCGCAGGCCACCGCCATTGGAGATGACGATCTCGACGCCCTGTCCCTTGACGCGGTCGAGGACGGCGTCGGAGACGAGATTGCCCATCGCGCATTCTCGGGTGCGGCAGCTCTCACGACTGCCGTCGATGACGTCGGTGGTTTCCGCCACTTCCTTGTTCTTCAGCGCCTCGATCGGCGCGCCAAGTTCCTTGATGCGGGCGAGCACGGCCGGGTCGGGGGTGATCGACTTGTCGAGATAGATCGGGTCGCCGCTGGCCGATTTGACGACGCCATTGTCGTCGAACACCACCTTGAACTCACCGAGATATTTCGAGTAGGACGCCGCCTGCACCACCGGCACCTTGTAGCCGTCCGGATTGTCGACCATCGTCGGGTAGGGGCCTTCCGCCTTCGGATCGGTGTTCGACAGCAGGGAATGGCTGTGGCCGCCGACGACGACATCGATGCCCGGGATCTTGGCAATGACGTCGCGTTCGCGCCTGTAGCCGATATGGGTCACGGCGATGATCTTGTTGACGCCTTCGCCCTTGAGCTTCTCGACTTCGGCGGTGATCGACTTGACGTCGTCCTCTATTGCGACGTTGGGTCCGGGGGAAGCGAGGTCCGGCGTGTCGTTGGTGATCGCGCCGATGATGCCGATCTTCTGACCGCCGACCTCGACGACAACAGACGGCTTGATGCGGTCGCCGAGCTTGGATTGCGCGTTGGCCTTCACATTGGCGCCGAGCACCGGGAACTTGATCATGTCGAGGAACGGCGCCAGGGCCACTTCGCCGTCGTCGAATTCATGGTTGCCGAGCGCCATGGCATCGAACTTCATCTCGTTGAGGAATTCGCCTTCGACCTTGCCCTTGTAAGTGGAGTAGAACAGTGAGCCCTGGAAATTGTCGCCTGCGCTGAGCAGCAGCACGTTCTGGCCTTCCAGCTTCTTGCGCTCCTGGGCGATCGCGGTGATCAGCCGGCCCGCGCCGCCGATGCACTCGCCCTTGGTTTCCTCGTCCGCCGAGCAGGTCGATTCATATTTGTTGTTGCCTTCGATGCGGCTGTGCCAGTCGTTGATATGCAGGATCTTCAGCGTGTAGTCGGCAAAGGACGCGCCGGCCGACAGACCGAGTGCTGAGGCTGACAGGGCAGCAATGGCGGCAAGCTTCTTCATCTTCGTCTCCCGGAAAGCTGGTCAGAGGCCACTAGCGCTCTTGTTTGACTGGAACATTACAGCCGGCGCTTCGGCCATGTTCCCATCGCGTTCCGGATGACGCAAGCGGAATCCGGGACCCTTTGCCGGCACAAAAAAGGACGGTGGCCAACCGGCCGCCGTCCTTGGAAAATGAATGGTCGTGGGTTCAGACGCGCCTTGTCAGCACGAAATTCTGACCGCTGGAGCTCGTGCAGTTGAGCTGGCTTGTCGATACCATCAGGCAGTTGAAGCTGACCGCGGTCTGGCGGATCAGCGAGGTGCCGCTGATCTGCACCGATGTGGCGCCTGTCATCGTATAGCTGCCGTCGGCAAGCTTCTGGCCGGTGTCGGTGGCGACCGTCGTGAAAGTACCGCCGGCGAAGGTCGACAGGCCGGTGCCTTTGGCGTCGATCCAGGAGCCCTCGACGCCTTTCGGCGCCGCCGCCATGGGCGGCTCATCGGGACCGCTGGTCGCACAAGCAGCAAGCCCGGCCAAGGCTGCCGCCGCTACGCTCATCGAAAGAACTTTGCGCGCAATGTTGTTCATATGAAAATCCTCTCCTCAGTCCGCATCCCTTCAATCGCCCGATTTCCGGGCGATTGCAAGGCAGTGAGGCAGGTAGGCGGTGCTGCTATCGCACAAGGATGTTGCGGAACTGCCACGGGTCGTTGCGGTCGAGGTCTTCCGGGAACAGGCCGGGACGGTTATCGAGCGGCGTCCAGTCGGTGTAGTAGCCCTTGACCGGTCCGAGATACTGGGACTGCACTTCCAGGCACCGCCTGTAGTCCATCTCGTCGGCTTCGACGATGCCGGCCTCGGGGTTTTCCAGCGCCCAGACCATGCCCGAGAGCACCGCCGAGGTGACCTGCATGCCGGTGGCGTTCTGATAGGGCGCCAGCTTGCGCGCCTCGGCGAGCGACAGCTGCGAGCCGTACCAGTAGGCATTCTTGTCGTGGCCGTAGAGCAGCACGCCGAGTTCGTCGACGCCGTCGATCAACTCGTTCTCGTCGAGCACATGATGCACCGGCTGAGGCTTGCCGGCGGCGCCGAACATTTCGTCAAGCGACAGCATCGCGTCGTTGCAGGGATGGTAGGCATAGTGGCAGGTCGGGCGGTAATGCACCTTGCCCTTCTTGGAACGCACGGTGAAGAAATCGGCGATCGAGATCGCCTCATTATGCGTCACCAGCAGGCCGTATTGCGCGCCGGGCGTCGGGCACCATGAGCGCACGCGCGTGTTGGCGCCCGGCTGCTCCAGATAGATGGCGGCCTTCGAGCCTTGCTTGTGCTTCTTGGCGTTCTTCGGCATCCACGTCTCATGCGTGCCCCAGCCGAGTTCGGCAGGCTGCAGGCCCTCGGAGATGAAGCCTTCGACCGACCAGGTGTTCCAGAACACATTCATCGGCTTCGGCTTCTTGGTGCGCTGGGTGTCGCGTTCGGCGATGTGGATGCCCTTGACGCCGGCCTTCTTCATCAGCTTGGCCCAGCCCTCGCGGTCGTCCTGCGCGGGCTCCGAGAATTCCAGGCCAAGATCGGTGGCGAGATTGACCAACGCCTGCTTGACGAACCACGAGACCATGCCTGGATTGGCGCCGCAGGTGGAGACCGCCGTAGCGCCGCCGGGCTTGTCGTGCTTTTCCTTGAGCAGCGACTCTCGCAGCGCGTAATTGGTGCGGCTGGCGTTGTCCGCCTTGGCGTCGAAATAGAAGCCGAGCCACGGCTCGACGACGGTGTCGATGTAGAGCACACCAAGCTTGCGGCAGAGCCGCATCAGATCCACCGAGCCGGTATCGACCGACAGGTTGATGCAAAAGCCCTGGCCGCCGCCATTGGTCAGAAGCGGGGTCAAGAGCTTCTTGTAGTTCTTCTCGGTCACCGCTTCCTGGACGAAGGCGATGCCGCGCTCGTCGAGCAGCTTGCGGTCGGTGTCGCGCGGGTCGATGACCGTCATGCGCGACTTGTCGAACTTGAAATGGCGTTCGATCAGCGGCAGCGTTCCCCGGCCGATCGAGCCGAAGCCGATCATCACGACGGGGCCGCTGATCTCACCGTAAACGGGCCAGTTTTCATTCGCCATTTTATCGAGCACTCCTTCAAAACCCAGGAAACTGGGAAAACACGCGCAAAACCGGGAATTTCTGCCCGGCGGCCATGCGCTACATCATAGATCATTGTCACAAACCAGCGAAAAGCGCCAACCAGCGGCTACGCTGCGTTGGCTACGTGGTTAAGGCCGAAACCGTGGATGAGTGGCTCTATCCGAGCCTGAGCTTGCCCATTCGCCAAGCGCACCGGTTTAACGGATTTTTGCCCTCGGCGCGGCTGTGGACGCCCTAACCACCAGTTCCACGGGCAGAACGACTTGGCGGGGCGGTTGATTGTCAAGAACCATGCGGGCGGCGAGCCTGCCTTTTCCGATCACGTCTTGCGCGACAGTCGTCAACGGAGGCGTGGTGCGTGCGGATTCGGCAGTGCCATCGAAGCCGATAACCGACACATGGCGCGGCACCTCTATGCCACGACGAACCGCCTCGTCGAGTATTGTGATCGCTTGCCAATCCGACATGGTCAGGATTGCGGTTGCTTCGGGCACATTGTCGAATACCACCGCCCCAGCAGATGGATCGCCCGGCGTCGTCTCGATGATCGGAACATCGTCGATCGACAAGTTCGCCTCCGCCAAACCCTGTTTGAAACCGTCGAGCCTTTCGTCGTCGAGTGAGAAGCCGGCTAGAAGCGGGCGCTCTGCCTGTCCGGGCATGTGCACGATCGGAGGGCCTGGAGTCCTCCGTATGGAAAGGATGGCAAAATGCCGGTGCCCTAACCCGGTCAGATGCCGGACGGCGGCGACCGCGCCACTTCTGCCGTCGATCTTTATCGAATTGATGTCGGGACCTGCGTCATTTTCGAGAATGACGAAGGGCAGGCGCCGTCGTTGTGCCGATGTTATGAGACCGATGTCCCCGCTGTGACCAAGGATGAAGCCGTCAACGAGGGCCTCGCGGATGCTGGCGAAGCGGGTATTGTCGGTGCCGTTTACAAGGCTGAGCGTCGTTCCGGCCTCGTCGCAGGCGAGCGAAACGCCCAGCACCAACTCGCGGCCATAGGGGCTTCTCATCACCTCGGCGATGGCGTAGGCGCCAGGTGGCATGAACCCGATGGCATTGAACTTGCCATCCCGCAGCAATCGTCCTTTCGGGTCGGGGCCGCCAAATCCGAGCGCTCTTGCGGCCGCTTCAACACGTTGGCGCAATTCAGGCCTGACCAGTTCCGGCCGGTTGAAGACGTTGGAAACAGTGCCCCGGGAGACACCGGCAGCCTTGCCCACATCGGCTAGCGTTGGCATTGTGATTCACCCATTTCCCTTCAGTTAGACCATTTTTTGGAGCGCTCCAAGAATTTCGTTGACTCGAAAGTGAAAAAGGGAGATCGTATCACTTGGAGCGCTCCAAATAAACATATCTGCTATATTTCGCGTCTGAAACAACGGAGATTGTCAAAAGGCTTGGTCACAGCGGCGGCCATGCCCAAGGAGAGAGTCATGGCAGAAACCAATGTTTTTCCAGCCTCGCTTGTCGGTAAGTCTTTCGACTGCGTTTTCGGCCCGTTCGTACCCCGGCTGACGTTTTTCTCGCCGGAGGAATTGCATGTGCAGGCGTCGATCGGTGCCACCGAAATTGACGAGATGGTCAAGATCGACATGACCAGCGTACGCCCGAACCTCGTTCTCATGAGCTGGACGGAGCAGAGCGGCAACTTCATCGTGCAGTTGCAGGATCATGAAAACGGGATCGTCCATAATTATGCGCGTCTGGCCGATGGGCAGCTCTTCTGTGCCCAAGGTGCCATTCAATCCGTTGCGGTGGCGTGACACTGCCGCGTCTTGGCCCGGCCGACCGCGTGCGGCCGGACTCCGATCTGCTGAAGTGCCTGTCATCGATTTCCCTAATGGAGGAGGAAAGTGCGATGGAACTCGCTTACGACAGTCATCTGCTTGCCCGAATTCTGTTGAGCGTCGCGACCGTGGGCTACGGTGTGGTGACGATCAAAGCCGACCTCAACGCCACCCACGCCACCAATCCGCTGTGGACCCCGCACGCCCGGTTTCATGTCGTTTGGCAGGTGCTGAGCTACACCGGAGTTGCGCTGATTGCGCTGGGGCTTATCTGGATCGAGGGGCCACTCGAAGCCGAGCGGCTCTATCTCGCAGGGGGATTGGGCGTCGCTATGTACGGAGCGTTCTTCGTGGCAATGCTCTCACGACCGATTTATGGCGGCGTGCTCTACGACGAGAACGGCTATCTGCCATTCCGACCGCCGTTCGGACCGGCGGGTTGGCGGTGGGATGTCAACGTCACCGTCTTTAGCGCGATGTCCGCGATCCTGCTGCTGGGCCTAGCCGCGATTTAGGACAGCGCCAGCGCCCCGAGCCGGTCGACTAGCCGATCGCGGTCTGATGTCAGGCCCTTGTAGTCGAGATGCGCGAGATCGAGCGCCTTGAGCTGGGCGGCGAAAGACGCCGCGAGCTTCGCCCGATCAGGGTGCCTGGCCAGCACGGCGAGCGGGTCGAGATGGATGCGGATGGTGAACAGGATATCGCGTGAAACAGGCAGTTTGCGCAGGGTTTGCCGCTCGACGCGGATGAAGGCATGGGCGTCGATGTCGCCATCGGGAAAGCGCGACCGCCGATTTGTAGCGCGGTCGATGCGCTGCAGGTCGGAAAGCGGATGGTAGAGCGCGTTACCGGACTGGATCGACCAGTTGTAGCGCTCGACGGCCTGCCCCTGGAGGCCATCGAACATCCGGTTGATGAGTTCCGCCGGACGCGTGCCCGGGCCGAAACCCGGCACCGGCGCGTGGATGTCGTGCAGCGGCTTGCCGAATTTTTCCAGGAGCGACCAGGACGAGGGAAAGCACAGCGAGCCGGCAACGAGACGCCAGCCATTGTCGCCGCGGCGCATCAGGATCAGGTCCTCCTGGATGAGCTGTGAGGCCTTGGCCAGCGGAGCCTCGGCGAGGGAAGCAGGCAGACGGCGCGCCGCGCCCACCACCTCGACGCCTGATCCGATGCACCGATAGATTTCTGGAAACCTGTCCAACAGATGCGCACTGAGCAAGTCGAGCACCTCCTGCTGAGCGTCCCGCGTGCCGTCCTCCTCGACAAAAACCCGCTCGGGGATTTCGGCATAGAGCCGGTACTTCTCGGCGAGATACGGCAGCAGATGGTCGTCGATCTCGATCCAGTCCGCCGGATCGAGCGGCTTCAGCCCGATGCTGAAGAGTTTCGACGAGCCGTCATAGGGCGTGTGGGTGGGCAAAGAGGTCATGCTTCAGATCAGTCTCGCAGGGATTAGTCCGCGCAGCGAATTGCCGACAAAAAGTGCTTTGGCCGACTTCAGGTCGCTGTAGCTGTAGACGGCTTCACGGGCGCGGCCTTCATCCAGAAGCTGCGCGCGCAATACACCAGGCAGCAGGCCGCAGTCGAGCCGGGGTGTGGCCAGCACGCCGTCGCCGAGATCGGCAAAGACATTGGTGATCGTGCCTTCACAGATCTCGCCGCGCTCGTTGGCCATAAGCACCTCGTCGGTCTGGGTGACGAGATATTCGGCGCGGGCATGCGTGTAGAGCTGTCGTCGGCTGGTCTTGTGGCGCAGCAGCGTGTCGTGCGAATCGAGCCTCGTCCGCGCCAGCCGCAGCGTCCAGACCTTGTCGGCGGCGAGCGGTTCATAAGGCTGCGCCGAGGCCGCCACCTTACCATCATGCGACAGGACGAGCCGCGTGCGCATGGCAACGCCGGAACCGCTGACCGCGCTGCTCAGCGCCTCGCCGACCGTGCCTGGATCACAGCGGAAGCCGAGCTCAGCCGCCGAGCCGTAGAGGCGCGCAAGATGGCGATCGAAGCGCAGGAAGCCCGGGCGGGGTTCCCAGCGCATGGTCTCGATCAACTGAAAGTCGGCGGTGTTCCCGTCGCGAAGCGCGCTTTCAGCAGACACTCCTGATACTCCTCCTGCGCCGTCGAATCGAAGACGACGCCGCCTCCGACATTGTAGACGGCCTCGCCGCCCGAAAAGAGCGAGATGGTGCGGATCGCCACGGAAAAGCGCATCGGGCCGCCGGGCGCGATCCAGCCTATGGCGCCGCAATAGGCATCGCGGGGCGTGCCTTCCAGATCGCGCAGGATCTCCATGGCACGGATCTTAGGCGCGCCGGTAATCGAACCGCAAGGAAACAGCGCCGCGAAGATCTGGCGGATAGAGAGACCCGGCAGCAGTCTGGCCCTGACGTCGCTTACCATCTGGTGCACGGTCGGGTAGGTCTCGATGCGGAACAGCGCCGGCACGTCCAGCGTGCCCACCTCGCTGATCAGCGAGATATCGTTGCGCAGGAGATCGACGATCATCCGGTTTTCGGCCTGGTTCTTCTCGTCATTGCGCAGGAAGATCTTCTGCCGTTCGTCCTCGGCTTTGGTGGCGCCGCGCGGCGCCGTTCCCTTCATCGGATGCGTCTCGATCATGCCCTCGGCGTCGATCTCGAAGAACAGTTCAGGCGAGCGCGACAGCACGATGGGTTCACCGAGCGCGATCAGCGCGCCGTATTTCACCGGCTGACGTTCAGTCAATGCATTGAAGGCGGCCAGCGGCTCGCCCGACCACTGCGCATGCACGGGAAAGGTCAAATTGCCCTGGTAGCAATCACCTTGCCGGATGTGCTGGTGCAGTCGCGAGAAGCGTTTTTCATAATCCTCGGGCGACCACGTCGCACGGGCGTCGAATATCGGGCCGTTGGTCGCCGTGGTGTTGCGCGGCGGCACCGCCTCTTCGACCGGGGCATCGAAAACCCCAAGGCACACGAGCGGGGAGCGGCGTCCGTGAGGCAGCAGGGGAACGAGCTTGGGTTCGAGCAGGTAGCCCGCCTCATACGAGAAATAGCCGGCAAGCCATTTGCCTGCATCATGCGCGGCTTGTGCTGCTTCCAGAGCCGGCCCGAAATCCCCTGCTTCGTGCGCCACGATGATATCGGCCGGCCGGTCGAAAACGAGCTGGCGCGCGCTTTTGTCATTGCGAAAAATTGCGGCGGGCAGGGACATGGGCACCGAATGCTGCGGTCAATGAAGCCATCAACCGCTCTATATGGGGTGCCGCCCGCGCGCAATCGAGGGAACGGCACGCTGCCTCTTAAAGCCGACCTTAGGGCCAACTCAGGAACCAAGAGCAAACGGCGGCGCCGATATGGCGCCGCCGCTTGCAATCTTCAATATTCGCCAGCGATCAGCTGTTGCCGGTGGTTCCGGCTGTTGGAAACTGCTTGGCGAATTCCTTCTCGTTGCCGGAGGCGAGCAGCTTGGCCTGCTCGATCCAGCGTTCGCGCGCGATACGGCCGTCGAAATTCATGACGTCCTCGATCCGTTTGATATCGGCCGCGGTCCAGGACGCGATCTGGGCGAAGTTGGTGACGCCTTGCGCCTTGAGCAGCTTCTCGTTGACCGGACCGATACCGATCAGCCGGCGCAGATTGTCGGGCTTGCCGGATGCTGGGCCGGCTGCTGGCTTGGCTGTTGTTGCAGGCTTGCTCGTCGCGGATTTGGCTGGAGCCGAGGCTTTGGTGGCGGCGGGTTTCGCCGCCGGCTTGGCAGAGACCGCCTTGGCAGAGACCGGCTTGGCAGAGACCGCTTTCGCAGCGGCGGCCGGTTTAGCCGGCGCGGGCTTTGTGGCGGCGGATTTGGCCGGCGCGGGGGTCGACATCAGGGCCGCCGGCGCCTGGCTTGCCGGCTTTGCCGCGCTGCTTCCGGCGGCAGGTGCGGCAGGTGCGGCCGGCGCGTCGCGCAGCCGGCGCTCGAGGTCGGCGCGGGTCTTGCCGCATGCATCGAGTTCGCCGGTCAGGCGGTCGCTGTCGGTGCGAAGCCTGTCGCGTTCGCTGCGTGTACGGTCGAGGTCGCCGCGCAAGCTGTCGAGTTCACCGCGCAGGCGCCCCCAAAGGAACCAACCAACCAACACGCCTATCAGGAAGGCCAGGACCACGTAGAAAAAAGTGCCCATTGTCTCTCTCCAGTCAGATCCGTCTGCCGTGGGTCATGACCTTCGGCGAAGGACTACTCTTGGTGGTTCCGCGGTAAGCAGAACAGCCGGCTTCGGTTCGAGCTGCGGCGATCGGCTTTGCTTGCCCATGGCCAACGGCCGTTGTCGCGTTCGCCTGAGCGCCACGGCCAGCTGAGATTTCTCCTCGCCGATCCGCATGCGCTCCGGCTGAGCTTGGAGCGAAGGCTATCATAGAGCTTGTGGAAAGCTATCGGAAAACTTCGGTGGAGAGTACTTCAAGAACAGATATTTAGGGCGATAGTAGAGCTGTCCCAACATGCATTCCGGCTAAACTGTTAGAGCGATGCCTGAGGGACGCGTTTCAAGCGTCGAGCGCTTCCAGCTCGTCGATCAGGCCGCTGATGACGCCAAGTCCGATCTGCCAGAAGGCGGGATCGGTGGCGTCGAGCCCGAAGGGCGCCAGAAGCTCGGAATGATGCTTGGTGCCGCCGGCGCGCAGCATTTCGAAATACTTGTCCTGAAAGCCGCGCTCGGCGTTCTGGTAGACCGCGTAGAGCGAGTTCACCAGGCAGTCACCGAAAGCATAGGCATAGACATAGAAGGGCGAATGGATGAAGTGCGGAATGTAGGTCCAGAACACCTCGTAGCCTTCGCGCAGCTTGATAGCGGGACCCAGACTTTCGGCCTGCACTTCGAGCCAGAACTGACCGAGCCTGTCGGAGGTCAGTTCGCCGTTCTTGCGTTCGGCATGCACCTTGCGCTCGAATTCATAGAAGGCGATCTGGCGTACGACCGTGTTGATCATGTCCTCGACCTTCTGGGCGAGCATGGCCTTGCGCTCGCGCCGGTCGGTGGTCTGGTCGAGTAGCGAGCGGAAGGTCAGCATCTCGCCGAAGACCGATGCCGTCTCGGCCAGCGTCAGCGGCGTCGAGGCCATCAGTGCGCCCTGGCCGCCGGCCAGCACCTGATGCACCCCATGGCCAAGCTCGTGCGCCAGCGTCATCACATCGCGCGGCTTGCCCATGTAGTTGAGCAGGACATAGGGATGTGCCGACGGCACGGTCGGATGCGCGAAGGCGCCAGGCGACTTGCCGGGCCGCACCGGCGCGTCGATCCAGTTGCGGTCGAAGAAGGTTCGTGCGATCTCGGCCATGTCGGGCGAAAAGCGCTGATAGGCGGACAGCACCGTGTTCCTGGCCTCGTCCCAGCCGATGATCGCCTGGGGCGTATCCGGCAACGGCGCGTTGCGGTCCCAGTGGTTCATCACCTCCATGCCCAGCCAGCGCGCCTTCATCGCGTAATAGCGGTGCGACAGGCGCGGATAGGCATCGCGAACGGCGGAAGCCAGGGCGTCCACCACGCTGCGCTCGACGCGGTTGGCGAGATGGCGTGAATCGGCGATGTCCTCGAAGCCGCGCCAGCGGTCGGATATTTCCTTGTCCTTGGCCAGCGTGTTGGTGATCAGCGTGAAGGTGCGCAAATTTTTGCGGAAGGTCGTGGCCAGCGCCTCGGACGCCCGGCGGCGCACCTCGCCGTCGGCGTCCTGCAAACGGTTCAGCGCCGGCTCCAGCGTCAGTTCCTCGCCGTCGATGTCGAAGCGAAGGTCGGTCATCGTCTCGTCGAACAGGCGATTCCAGGCGCCGCGGCCGGTGATCGACTTTTCGTGGAAGAGCTGCTCGACGCGGTCCTCAAGCTGGTAGGGCTTGTCCTTGCGCAGATCGAGCACCCACGGCCGGTAGTGACCGAAGGCGGGATCGCCGGCGAGCGCGCCTTCGATCGACGCATCGTCGATCAGGTTGAGTTCGAGCGCGAAGAACAGAAGGTGCGCGCTGGCGTCGGTCATCTTCTCCTGGATGTCGCCATAGAGCTTGGCGCGCTGCGGATCAGCAGTGTTTCCGGCATAAACCAGTCCCGCATAGGAGACGATGCGGCCGATCAGTTCCTCCAGCGCCTCGTAGGCGACAAGCGCCTCGCCCAACCTGCCGGCGCTGCCGCGCTCGGCCTCGGCGGCCAGCGTGCCTTTCCAGCGGTTCTCGAAGCTGGTCGCATCAGTGGCGGCCTTGGCGATGTCGCGCTTCAGTTCTGGCGCGTCCATGCCGGCATAGAGGTCGGCAAGGTTCCATTCCGGCAGGTCGCCCAGCTCGGCCGCGCCCTGACCGGACGCCGGCGCCGCAAGCCGCCGAGCAGAGACCATGTTGCCAGAATCCTTATGCATTGCCGACACCTTCCGTGGCCAAGGTTCAAGGGGAAACGAGAAGCCGGTCAAATCCTAAGGAATTCATTCACCGGGTTTTTTGAAACCTTAT
Source organism: Mesorhizobium sp. M0011 (assembly GCF_040324155.1). NCBI lineage: Bacteria > Pseudomonadati > Pseudomonadota > Alphaproteobacteria > Hyphomicrobiales > Phyllobacteriaceae > Mesorhizobium > Mesorhizobium sp. M0011. Next base: position 31,614 of record NZ_JAMYVQ010000014.1, read on the forward strand.
TTAGAACCCTGTGCCAAGATGGTCCACAGGGCAGAATTCCTCGGGCGGGCAGTCATACCAGTCATGACAGGTTCCATACTCATAGTCGATGACGATCCGGTGCAACGCCGGCTGCTCGAAGCGGCGGTGACGCGGTTCGGCTACAGCGCAATCATCGTCGACGGCGGCGCGGCCGCTCTCGATATCCTCGATGGACCCGGCGCCCGCGAGGTGTCGGTGGTCATCCTCGATCTGGTCATGCCCGGTCTCGACGGTATCGGCGTGCTGAAGGCGATGCGCGAGCGCGACATCCACGTGCCGGCCATCGTGCAGACCGCGCAGGGCGGCATCGAGACCGTGGTTTCGGCGATGCGTCATGGCGCCTTCGATTTCGTCGTCAAGCCGGCGTCTCCCGACAGGCTGCAGGCGTCGATCGGCAATGCGCTCAAGGTCGAGGCCGTCGAGGGCGAGGTCAAGCGCACGTCGCGCCGGCGCGGCGGCCTCCTGACCTTCAAGGACATGATCACGCACAGCCCGGCCATGGACAGGGTGATCCGCCTTGGCCAGAAAGCGGCGGCATCCAACATCCCGATCCTGATCGAGGGCGAGTCCGGCGTCGGCAAGGAACTGGTGGCGCGCGCCATCCAGGGCAGTGGCGACCGCCGTTCGAAACCCTTCGTCACGGTCAATTGCGGCGCCATCCCCGACAATCTGGTCGAATCGATCCTGTTCGGCCATGAGAAGGGCTCGTTCACCGGCGCCACCGACAAGCACACGGGCAAGTTCGTCGAAGCGCATTCGGGCACACTGTTCCTCGACGAGATCGGCGACCTGCCGCTCGACGTGCAGGTCAAGCTGTTGCGCGCGGTCCAGGACGGCGAGGTCGACCCGGTCGGTGGACGCTCGACCGTCAGGGTCGACATCAGGCTGATTTCGGCGACGCACCGCAACCTCCTGCAGCAGGTCAAGGACGGCAAGTTCCGCGAGGATCTGTTCTACCGGCTGAACGTCTACCCGATCTTCGTGCCGCCGCTGCGCGACCGCCGCGACGACATCCCGTATCTGGTCACCCATTTCATGGAGAAGGTGGCGCCGGCCGACCCGCGTCATCGCCTGCAAGGTATTTCGGCGGCAGCGCTCGCCGTGCTGCAGGCCTATGACTGGCCCGGAAACATCCGGCAGCTCGAAAATGCCGTCTTCCGTGCCTCGGTGCTTTGTGAAGGCGATGTGCTTGCCGCCGAGGACTTCCCGCAGATACGGGCGCAAGTGGAAGGCACCGTCAACCTCGATTTGGATGGCGACGCGTCGTCGCCGTCCCTGTCTTTGGAGGGGCGCGATGACGAAGCCTTTCCCGGCGAGGGCGGCCCGGCAATCGCGTTCGATCCGCCGGCAAGGCTGCAGCCTCGCTTCGGCACGTTGCGGGCGCTCGACGAGCGCGGCAATGTGCGGGCACTTGCCGATGTCGAACTCGAGATGATCAAGCTTGCCATCGATCACTACAACGGACAGATGAGCGAAGTCGCCCGCCGACTCGGGATCGGTCGCTCGACGCTCTATCGCAAGCTCAAGGAACACGGCATCGATCCGGAGACAGGCCGCGTGGACCGACTCGCCTCCTAGGGCGATGCCAGGCTGAGCTTCGGCCCGGAATCCGGCTTTGCCACAAGGCCGGCGCCAGCTTGCAATGCCATAACAGCCCTTGTATCGCCGTTTCAGCGGCATTGTGGCTGTGTCATGGACAGCTCTGTTCACGCATTAAGGCTAACGGTAACAGATCGTGTTCGGGGCGAAGGCGAAAATCTGATCTAAACCAGCGGTTTACCAAGAAACCTTGTGAACAATTTTTGACGGGATATCGCCACGGTGTTACCGCATTTCGGCTTCAATAAGCGATGATTAACCATTAGGATCGATATTCGGGTGTGCTAATGCCACATCCGTTTGGACAAATCCGGGGACAAACGGCAGCCTGCAAGGCCTTTTGATTTGAACAGAATCGAACGACACACAAACAGGCGGCACCATCATTTGAGCGTCTGGCCGAAGTGGCTGGCAGTGTTGGTTGTCGCTTTTGGTTTTGTTGCCGCGGCTGCGAGCGGAGCCAGCGCCGAAACACGGTCGCTGAAGCTGTATCATCTCCACACCCATGAGAAGGCCGAGATCGTCTACAAGCGCAACGGCCGCTACGTTCCCGAGGGTCTCAGGAAGATCAACATCATTTTGCGCGACTGGCGTCGCAACGAGCCGACCAAGATGGATCCGCGTCTGCTGGATCTGGTCTGGGAGGCGTATCGGGAAGCAGGTGCCACGGACTACATCCAGGTCGTCTGCGGCTATCGTTCGCCGTCGACGAACTCGATGCTGCGCGGCCGCAGCAGGGGCGTCGCCGAGAAGAGCCAGCACATGCTCGGCAAGGCGATGGATTTTTACATCCCCGGCGTGCCGCTGAAGAAGCTGCGTAACATCGGTCTCAAGATGCAGGGCGGCGGCGTCGGCTACTATCCGTCATCCGGTTCGCCGTTCGTCCACATGGATGTCGGCAATGTGCGCCATTGGCCGGGTATCAGCCGGCAGGAACTGGTCAGCCTGTTCCCCAATGGCAAGACGCTGCATGTGCCGAGCGACGGCAGGCCGCTGCCCGGCTTTGAGCAGGCGCTCGCCTCCTACAAGGCGCGCAAGGGTTCAGGCTCGCCGGCCATCGAGATGGCCAGTGCTGGCGGCAGCGGCAAGAAATCAGGTGGCTTCCTGTCGGCTTTCTTTGGCGGCGGCGGCGACGACGAGGCCGACGACAGCGCCGACGTCCAGACCGCTTCGGCCGCCCCCCCGCCCAAGGCGAGAAACCTGAAGCCGGCAGCAGCAGCCAAGACCAGCAACCTCCCGGGTATTGCCATCGTGGCGCCGGAGAATGCGCGGCGCGCCGAGATTCCGCAGGTGACCGAGCAGCAGGCTCCGGAGCCGGAAGAGGACACGCCGGAGACGATCATCGCGGCATTGCCGGCCCGAAGCATTCCGCTGCCGGATTTCGCACCGCGGCCGAAAGCCGATGTCGGCGCACAGCAGCCTGAGAACGTTCCTTTTGCGATGGCGGAGGCGACAGCCACCACCGAGCAGGCCGTGGCGACCGCGCATGCGCCGGCGAGCGTTCCTTTCGGCGTGGCCGATGCAACGGCTTCGGCTAATCCGGCCCAGATCGCGGTCAACAACATACCGTTGCCGACATGGCGTCCCGACAATTCGCTGCCGGCCGCTCTGGCTGCGCCGCCCAGCAAGGATGTGCTGATGGCGCTGGCCGAGACGGCTGATCAAGGCAAGACCGCGACCGATGCGTTCTCGGTGCTGCCGACGGCGCGGCCCGAGACGGCCAGGCCGGATGCGGTCAAGGCCGTGCTCGACGAGGCCAATGCGCAGGTCGGTGCGGCCGATTACCAGCTTGCTTCCTTGTCCGGATCCGAGCCGCGTTCGGCGTTCAACGATCTGGGCACCAACGCCGCATCGCCGCGCGATGCTGTCGTTGCCCGTCCGGCCGGTTCCGATCCGGCCGCCGCGATCGGCGCCGGCGTCAAGACGACCCGCAAGGAATCGAGAGCCACCGCCCGCGACCTGAAGCCAGGCCCCAAGGCCATGGTGGTTGCAGCCGCACCGCAGGCCGCCCGCTGGGCGCTGACCAGCGGCGAGCATGTCGCCACCGTTTCAAGCGCGACGACGGCGCCGGGTTACGCCTACAGCATCGTGCACACGCCGCCGAGCGAGGTCTACACGGCCGGCTTCCAGCCGAGCAGCCAGGTGGCCGATGCCAATCGCTTCACCGGCAACGCCGTCAAGTTCATGTCGGTGGCCCGCTTCCAGACCAAGTGACGGCAAATCAATCGACAAAGCCGCGCCGGGCAACCAGCGCGGCTTTTTGTTGTTCAGCGAACCGGGCCAGCCCGCACGGTCACGCGCGGCTGAACTTCTCGTGAAGCCGGAACGGTCGGCCTATTCCCCGGGTTAATGTAGGTTCGTTCAAACCCGGGGAGATCCATGAAGAACATCCTATTGGCATCGGTCATCGCATTGGCAACCGCTTCGGCGGCCATCGCCCCTACGCAGGCCGAGACCATTGTCGTCAAGACTCATGACCGTATGCACATGAAGAAGCATTGCCGGACCAAGGTGGTCACAAGCTGGAAGCATCACCACAGGGTGGTTGAAAAGGTTCGGGTCTGTAGCTGATCCGGTTCGGAGCCGATTTGGCAAACCCGGTCGACGCGAGTCGGCCGGGTTTTTTCGTGCCGTGGCCGAAGCCTTATTTCGCAAGCTTGCTCGCCGCGCGCGCCAGGGCTTCGATCTCGTCCCACTTGCCGGCCTTGACGAGGTCGTCGGGCGCCACCCAGGAACCGCCGACGCAGACCACGTTGGGCAGGCTTAGATAGTCAGCCGCGTTCTTGGCCGAGATGCCGCCGGTCGGGCAGAATTTCACATCGGCGAGCGGTGAGGCGAAGGCCTTCAGCGAAGCGATGCCGCCCGACTGCTCGGCCGGGAAGAATTTCAGGAAGCGCAAGCCGGCTTCCCGCGCGGCCATGATCTCGCCGGGTGTGATGGCGCCGGGCAGCAACGGAACATCGCTGCCGGCGGCTGCCGACAGAAGCTCGCGGGTGATGCCGGGGCTGACGATGAAGCGCGAGCCCGCGGCAGCCGCCTCTTCGAACTGCCTGGCATCGAGAATGGTGCCGGCGCCGACGATGGCGTCCTCGACTTCACCAGCGACCCGCCGGATCGCTTCCAGCGCATCGGCGGTCCTCAACGTGATCTCGATTGCCGGCAGGCCGCCGCGCGCCAGCGCGCGCGCCAGCGGCACGGCATTGGCGACATCAGAGATCTTCAGCACCGGGATGACCGGCTGGCCGTTGAGGAGCGACAGGAGTTTTTCGGTCTTGCTGGGCATGTGTCTCTCCGTGGCGTGGGACAATTCAACCGATTAGCAGAAGGCCGTTTTCCTGTCCACGAAACCGGCCGTGTCGCGATGTCACGCGTCGCCCATGCTCGCCAGGCTTAGCTCACAAAGGCGGCTGTCAGCTCGGCGGTGTCGGCAGTTTTGTTTCAGGATAGGAATTTTTTCTTGACTCCCTGACCTCAGCTATGGTACAAATTCGCCCATGGTGCAGATTTGCGCCAGTGACCTCCGAACAGGATGCTTGCTCTGCCTTGAATCGGCTTTCGTGAGCGTTTAGTGGCTTCGGCAATGACATCCCTTCCGCCCTTCCGCGTCGCAGCGCTCTACCGGTTTGCCCGGCTCGACGCTTTCGAGGAACTGCGCGCGCCGCTCGCCGCCTTCTGCTGTGGGCGCGGCATCAAGGGCACGCTGCTTCTGGCGCATGAAGGCATCAACGGCACCGTCGCCGGCAGCGAGACGGCAATTGCCGAACTGATCCTGTACCTTGAAGCCATCGAAGGGCTGGCTGGCCTCGAGGTCAAGTACAGCGCAGCCGCGGACATGCCGTTCCACCGCATGAAGGTGCGGCTGAAGCGCGAGATCGTTACCATGGGTGTCGATGACATCGATCCTTCGAAAAGTGCCGGCACCTATGTCGCGCCGGCCGACTGGAACGCGCTGATTTCGCAGCCCGACACTGTCATCATCGACACGCGCAACGCCTACGAGGTGTCGATTGGCACATTCAGGGGTGCGATCGACCCGGCCACCGCAAGCTTTCGCGAGTTCCCGGCCTGGGTGGAGGCGCACCGGGGGGAGTTCGAAGGCCGCAAGGTGGCGATGTTCTGCACCGGCGGCATACGCTGCGAAAAGGCAACCGCCTATGTCAAATCGCTCGGCTTCGAGGACGTCTTTCATCTCAAGGGCGGCATCCTCAAATACCTCGAAGAGGTTCCGGCCGAACAGAGCCTCTGGCAAGGCGAATGCTTCGTCTTCGACGAGCGCGTTTCGGTGTCGCACGGCCTCGCCGAGGGCAAAGCGGAACTGTGCCGCGCCTGCCGCCGCCCGCTGACGCCGGGCGACCTGACGTCGCCCAAATTCGCCGCCGGTATTTCCTGCCCGCATTGCTTCGATGCGCGTTCGGACGAGGACCGCCAGCGTTATGCCGAGCGCCAGCGCCAGGTCGAGCTTGCGCAGGCGCGGGGCAGAGAGCCGCATATCGGCTCCTGATCCAGGCATCGAGCTGCTGCAAAGCGGCCGCTGTCATTGCAATGTAAAGTTTCGGGACCTACGTCTTCGACGTCCGAAACCTGCCCGTTCGGCCGGGCAAAGCCTGGAGGCACTGAATGTTCGATCCCAAGAAGCTTCTCGACGATCTGCTCGGCTCGCAAATCCCCGGCACCAGCGGCACCGTTCGCGACAAGGCGGGGCAGGCCGTGCAGATGGCCAAGGACAATCCGCTGGCCGCCGGCGCACTGGCCGCCGTGCTGCTTGGAACTGGTGCCGGTCGTAACGTGACGGGCGCCGCGGTGAAGCTTGGCGGACTTGCTGCCATCGGCGGCCTCGCTTACAAGGCCTACCAGAACTACAAGGCCGGCAACGCACCCGCCGAAGCACCGGCGGCCGGCGAGCCGGAATTGCTGCCGCCGCCCAAGGACACCGCCTTCCACCCGTCGCAGGCGCCGCAAGGCGAGGACGAATTCACGCTGACCCTGATACGGGCGATGATCTCGGCGGCGAAGGCCGATGGCCATATCGACGATGAAGAGCGCCAGAAGATCGCCGGCAAGCTCAGCCTGGCCGGCATAGACTCCGATGCCGAAAAGTTCCTGATGGCGGAGCTGGCAAGCCCGCTCGACCTCGACACGCTGGTGGCCGGCGCCAAGACCGACGCGCAGAAGCTCGAACTCTACACGGCATCGCGCCTGACCATCGATCCCGACACCCGCGCCGAGCGTGGCTATCTCGACCTGCTTGCAGGCCGGCTCGGCCTGCCGGACGCGCTGGTCGACCATGTCGAGGCAACGGTTTCGGCGGCCAAGGTGCCGGCCAAGGCAGGGACGTCACCCAATCCGCGCTGGTAGGCCAAAACGGCACAGGAGGCACTTTCCGGGTTAACCTCTCGTTAACCCAGCAAGCGCATCATTCAACACAGTCGGATCGGCTTTTCCTCCTCCCAAGCCCGGTTCAGATCAGGGGCGGTCGCCAATGGCCGCCCTTTTTGTCGGCCCGATCGGATGGAACGCTTGCCATCGCCGCCGTCATTTGCGATGCCTTCCTTTTTCGAGCCAAAACCCGAAAATCAGTCGAGCAAGCGCAGCTCTGCCGGAGGACAACAGCCATGACCGAGCAAAGAACCGCCATCGTCACCGGGGCCGGCACGGGCATCGGCAAGAGCGTCGCCACGGCGCTGCTCAAGAACGGCTGGAACACGGTATTTTGCGGGCGCCGCAAGTCGGTGCTGGACGCTGCGGTCGCCGAGGCAGGCCGCACCGACGCCAAGGCCTTGGCGGTAGCCTGCGATATCAGCAAGGCAGGCGAGGTCGACGATCTGTTCGAGACCGTGGCGGCGGCCTTCGGCCGTGTCGACCTGCTCTTCAACAATGCCGGCATGGGCTACAAATCGGCGCCGATCGACGAGATACCGGTCGAAGTGTGGAACGATATCGTCGGCGTCAATCTCACCGGTTCGTTCCTGTGTGCCCGTGCCGCCTTTGGCGCCATGCGCAAGCAGAAGCCGATGGGTGGCCGCATCATCAACAACGGTTCGGTGTCGGCCTATGCGCCGCGCCCGGGCTCGGTGCCCTACACGGCGACCAAGCATGCCATCACCGGGCTGACCAAGACGCTGGCGCTCGACGGCCGGCCTTATGACATCGCCTGCGGCCAGATCGACATCGGCAATGCGCTGACCGATATGGCGCAGCCGATGACGGTCGGCGTGCCGCAGGCCAACGGCTCGATATCAGCCGAAGCGGTGATGGATGTTCAGCGCGTCGCCGACGCCGTCGTCCATATGGCCAGCCTGCCGCTCGAGGCCAACGTGCTGTTCATGACCGTCATGGCGACCAAGATGCCGTTTGTCGGGCGTGGGTAGTTATTCTCCCGGTAGCTCTGCGCCGGGTAGATAGAGCGCGATAGGACGGATCTCGTAGACGGCGGTCGGATTGACGCGACGAAACTCGCGCGCGATAGCGATGGCATCGTCCCGCGTCGGGCAGTCGACGACATAGAGGCCGAGAAGCTGTTCCTTGGTTTCGGCGAAGGGGCCGTCGACGATCATGCCGTCGCGCAAGGTGCAGGCCGATTGTGTCGCGTCAAGCCGCGCCGACGGGCCAAGGCTGCCGTCGGCATAGAGCCCTTCATGGATCTTGAGCAAGTCAGCCATCAGCGCCGTATCTTCCTGCGGCGTCAGCGCTTTGATTGCGTCTTCCACATGATAGGCAAGGATTGCATAGAACATCCGATGTCACCCCACTTCGATCCTGATCCGAGGACCGTAGCCGTTCTCGACATGCACGCCCAGTCTTGGCCGCGCGCCTCCGGACGGCTCATGACACCGTCATGCCACAGCCGCAAATTGTTCGGAAGAGGACAGCGGGCCGCTTTCAAGCTTACTTCGCCAGGAATGCCCCGATCCGTTCCAGCGCCCGCAAGATGTTCTCCTCGGAATTGGCGTAGGAGAGCCTGATATAGCCTTCGCCGAGAATGCCGAAATCCGGGCCGCCGATCAGCGCCACACCGGCATCGTCGAGCAGCGCCGAGGCCAGCTTCTTGGCCTTCCAGCCGGTCTTCGAGACGTTGGGGAAAGCGTAGAACGCGCCCTTGGGCGTGATGCAGGAGATGTCAGGCAGGGCGTTCAGTCCCTCGACGACGATCTTCCGGCGGCGGTCGAAGGCGCGCATCATATTGGCGACATCGTCCTGCGGGCCGTCGATTGCCGCGATGCCGGCGAATTGGCTCGGCGCGTTGACGCAGGACCAGCAGTTGACAGCCAGCTTGCGCACCTTGTCGTAGAGATGGGCGCCCTTGTCGCCATTCGGCCAGATCGACCAACCCATGCGCCAGCCGGTCATCGCCCAGGTTTTCGACCAGCCATTGAGCACGATCAGCCGGTCGCGGATCTCGGGAAAGCCGAGCAGCGAGCAATGCGTCTCGCCATCATAGGTCATGACGTCGTAGATCTCGTCGGAGAGGATGGCGACGTGCGGATGCGCCTCCAACCCCTTGACCAGTTTCTCGATCTCGGCACGCGGCGTGACGCCGCCGGTCGGATTTGCGGGTGAGTTGAGGATCAGCAGCCTGGTCTTCGAGGTGATCAAGGCCAGCGTCTCCTCGGCGGAGAAGGCAAAGCCGTTCTCCTCGCGCATCGGCACCGGAATAGGCGCCGCACCGGTGAACTCGATCATCGAGCGATAGATGGGGAAGCCCGGATCGGGATAGAGGATTTCGGCGCCAGGTTCGCCGAACATCAGGATCGCCGCGAACATGGTCGGCTTGCCGCCGGGCAGGATCATCACCGTTTCGGGCGATACTTCGACACCGGTGGTGGTCAGCGTGCGCCGCACCACCGCCTCGCGCGTCGCCAGCAAGCCATTGGCCGGCGTGTAGCCGTGGTGACCGTCGCGCAACGCCTTGATCGCCGCCTCGACGATGTGCTGCGGCGTCTTGAAGTCGGGCTGGCCGATGCCGAGATTGACGATGTCCCGACCTTGGCTTGCAAGGGCTGTCGCCCGCGCCAGCACCGCGAATGCATTTTCCTCGCCGAGACGGTCGAAGGCCGAAATCGTGTGGAGCATTTTTCCCGTCCGTGTGGTTCTTGCTGTTGGGTCGCGTTTTTGTGAGCTTCGGCTGGCAAAAGTCAAACGGATTGGAGCTTTCGGTGTCGGAAAATCTCAGGGATTGGCAACCGCGCCCGCGGCCTGAACGCACGGCCATCGATGGCCGGTATGTCCGGCTTGAACCGCTGAGCGCCGCAAAACACGGCGACGGCCTCTATGAAGCGTCCTCCGTGTCCGACATCGGCGGCCGCTTCGCCTGGCTGCCGGACTATCCGCCGGAGACCCGCGCCGCCTTCCAGCCATGGCTGGACAAGGTCGAGGCCAGCGAGGATCCGCTGTTCTTCACCGTCATCGACAAGGCCAGCGGCAAGGTCGCCGGACGCCAGACACTGATGCGCATCGATCCGGCTTACGGCGTCATCGAGATCGGCAACATCTATTGGGGACCGCTCATCTCGCGCAAGCCGGGAGCAACCGAAGCGCAGTTCCTGTTCATGAAATACATCTTCGACGAACTCGGCTACCGCCGCTACGAATGGAAGTGCAACAACCGCAACGAGCCATCGAAGCGGGCGGCCGAACGGTTCGGCTTCAAGTTCGAAGGCATTTTCCGCCAGCATCTGATCGTCAAGGGTGAAAACCGCGACACCGCGTGGTATTCGATCATCGACAAGGAGTGGCCGGCGCTGCGCAGTGCCTATGAGGCGTGGCTCGATCCGGCCAATTTCGGTGGCGACGGCCAGCAGAAGCGACGGCTCGAGGATTGTCGCGCGGAATTCGGCGCTTAGGAGTTCGCCATTGGCACATACAAACGATCACAGCGGGCATGATCACAGCCCTGGTCATGTGCATGGCTCGACCGACAAGAAACGCGTTCTGATCGCAGCCTGCCTGACCGGCGGCTTCATGGTCGCCGAAGCGCTTGGCGGCATCCTCACCGGATCGCTGGCGCTGCTGGCCGATGCCGGCCACATGCTCGCCGACTCGATCGCGCTCGGCCTTGCCTGGTATGCCTTCCATCTGGCTGGCCGCCCGGCGACCGTTCGCCTCACCTATGGCTTCGGCCGGGTCAAGACGCTGGTGGCCTATACCAACGGCATCGCCATCTTCGTCATCGCCCTGTGGATCGTCTACGAGGCCTGGGGGCGCCTGCAGGCGCCGGCGCCGGTGCTTGGCGGGCCGATGCTGGCGGTGGCGATCCTTGGCTTGCTGGTCAACATCGGCTCGTTCTTCGTGCTGCATGGCGGCGACCGCGAGAGCCTGAACATGCGCGGCGCCATCCTGCATGTGCTTGGCGACCTGCTCGGCTCGGCGGCGGCCATAGCGGCGGCGCTGGTCATCCTGGCGACCGGTTGGACGCCGGTCGACCCGATCCTGTCGGTCCTGGTCTCGCTGCTGATCCTCTACACGGCGTGGTCGCTGATGCGTGAAGCCGCCCATGTGCTGCTCGAGGGCGTGCCGCCAAGCCTCGACCGCGATCTGATCGCCAGGGATATCGAGGCGACGATCCAGGGCGTGCGCGAAGTGCACCACATGCATGTCTGGTCGCTCGACGGGACCAGCAACATGGCGACACTGCATGCCTGTCTCGACGAGGGCGTCGATGCGCATCAGGCAGTGAGTGCCGTCAAGAAGCGGCTTGCCAGCGAGCACGGCATCAGCCATGCCACCGTGGAACCGGAATTCGGCCAGTGCGCCGACGACGGCGACGAGCACGAGCATGGGCACGAGCATGAAGCGGCAGCCTATCACGACCACCATCACTAGGACCGGATCGATCGATGTCGATCGTCCTGCCTCGGGAGTTGCAAAACCTTGAAAACCAGCTTGACGAACGCCCGCTGCCCTGGTGCGGCATGATGGACCGCGACACCAGGAATGCTCTTATCGCCGCAGTGTGGATCATGCTTCTGTTCGGTATCGGCGCCTACTATCTGCCGACCGTAATGCTGGCACTCGGCAGCCTTTCGACCGTGCTGGCCGGCGCCTTCGGCGTCGTCTTCGTGCTGGCGTTCTTCTCGGTGTTCTGGCTGCGCGCCCGCAACCAGCGCAAAAAACCAAGGTAAATAGGCAAGGGATTTTCGATATGCGCATTCTGATCACTGGCGCCGCGGGCATGGTCGGCCGCAAGCTCATCGCCCGGCTGGCCAAGGACGGGACGCTGCGCGGCGGCAAGATCACCGCGCTCGATTTACACGATATCGTGCCGCCGCAGGCGCCGAGCCTGGATGGCGTCAGCGTCACGCTGCACACCGGCGATCTCGCCGAAGCGGGGGCCGCTGAGCGCCTGGTCGCATCGCGCCCCGATGTCGTCTTTCATCTCGCGGGCATCGTATCGGGCGAGGCGGAAGCCAATTTCGATCTCGGCTACCGCGTTAATCTCGACGGCACGCGCGCCCTGTTCGATGCCATCCGGCTGGCGGGCTTTGCGCCGCGCGTCGTCTTCACCTCGTCGATCGCGGTGTTCGGCGCGCCGTTTCCGGATGTCATTCCCGATGACTTCCATCCGACGCCGCTGACCTCCTACGGCACCCAGAAGCAGATGAGCGAAGCGCTGCTGGCCGACTATTCCAGGCGCGGTTTCTTCGACGGCATCGGCATCAGGCTGCCGACCATCTGCGTGCGGCCGGGCAAGCCGAACAAGGCGGCGTCCGGCTTCTTCTCAGGCATCATCCGCGAGCCGTTGAGCGGCCAGGAGGCGATCCTGCCGGTGCCGCGCTCGGTCGTGCACACGCATGCCAGCCCGCGCTCGGCGGTCAACTTCCTGATCCATGCGGCAGGGATCGACAGCAGCGCCGTCGGGCCACGCCGCAACCTGACGATGCCTGGCGTCGCCGTCACCGTCGGCGAACAGATCGAGGCGCTGGAACGCATCGCCGGGCCGAAGGCGGTAAGCCTGATCCGCGAGGAGCCGGATGACACGATCTGGGCGATCGTCAAGGGCTGGCCGACGCGCTTCGAGGCAAAGCGGTCAAGGGAACTGGGCTTCAGCGCCGAAAGGAGCTTTGACGAGATCATCCGCGCTCATATCGAAGATGAGCTCGGCGGCAAGATCGCGGGTTAAACTCCGAGCCTCGCTGCGTCGGGCATCATCCGCCTGCCGCCAGGCTTGCCGACAGCAGCAGCAGTCCGAACAGGAACACGAAGGCGGCGCCGCCGATCTCAACGATCGAGTGGATGCGGTTGCCCATGCGGCCGTCGCCGGCGAAATAGACCGCCCAGTTCTTGGCGGTCACCGCCAGTGTCGCCAGTGCGGATACGGTGATCGCCGTTCCCAGCGACATCGCCAGCACCGACAGCAAACCGCCGAGCCAGAGCCCGTTGAGCAGGGCGAAGCTGAGCACGATCAGCGCGCCGGAGCAGGGGCGGATGCCGACCGCCGCCACCGCCGTCCACGCCGTGCGCCAGTCGAAGCGATCGCCCGACAGCAGCGCCGGATCGGGTGCGTGCGAATGGCCGCAGGTGTCGCAGACTTTGCCCGCCGCGTGATCGTGGTGTTCATGATCGTGTTCGGCATGATCGTGATGATCGTGCGACGGGCCGTGCACATGGTCATGCGCGTGTAGCGCGTGCGCATGAGCATGCGCCGAATGGCTGTGAGCTGCATGGGAGTGACCGGCATGCGAATGACCCCCATGAGAATGACCGGCGTGAGAATGGCCGGCGTGAGCCGCCGACAGGCTGTAGGCCGGTCCTCTGCCAAACAGGCGCAGGATGGAAGGGCCGAGCTTGCGCCACAGGAGCCAGGCGCCGAACAGGGTGACGAAGACAAAGCTCATGATCTCCATGAACCAGGCTGCGTCCGTCATCGAGACGGAGGTGCCGCGCAGGACGAAGTAGGCGACTCCCATCACTGCGACCGCGGTCAGGCCCTGCAGCAGCGCCGAGACGAAGGACAAGAGGATGCCGCGCCGCAACGCCACCTCATTGGCCACCATGTAGGACGAGATCACCGCCTTGCCGTGGCCGGGGCCGGCGGCATGGAAAATACCGTAGGCGAAGGACAGGCCGACGAGTACCCAGATCTTGCTGCCGTCCTGGCGCATCGCCTTCATCGCCGTCGCCAGCGCGCGGTAGAATTCCTGCTGCCTGAGATTGATCCACATCAGGATGTGGGCGAACGGGCCGGTGGTGGGCGCCATGCCGTCATTGACGCCGATGCCGAGCGAACTCTGGGCATGAGCGGCGTCGGCGAAATGCATCATTGCGACAGTGAGGGCCAACAGGCCGAATGCCAAACGCAGGGACGGTTTCGTCACCGGCTTCATCCTTCTGGCTGACAGGTCAGTTCGAGCTTGGTGGCGAAGATCTTGCTCATATCGGTGCCGGTCGGGTCATTGAAAAAGGCATCGGTGAGGGTCTTCTGGTTTTCCTTGATGGCCTCGTCCGGGTCTGGACGGACCACCTTGCTGGTGCAGTTCGAGGGCAGGCCTTCAACCGTGATGTTGGAGTCCTCGGTGAAGTCGATCGCCGTGTAGAATGTCGGATCGTAGACGCCGATATCGATCTTGCCGTGGAGCTTGATCGGCACCTTAGGTTCGGACTCGAAAAGGATGATCAGCTGATCGTTGTCGAAATTGGCCATCAGATGCGGCGGCGGCGTCATCGCCACATCCTTGCCGTCGACGGTGACGAGCTGGAAGTAATTGAACTCGGCCAGCGAGGCATGAACGGTGTCGGCGACTTCCTTCAGCTCCTTGTCGTCGAGCTTCAGGTCGGAGTTCTTGTCGAACTCCATCATCACGGTCGAGGAAAACAGATCGTCGAAGCGCCAGAGATGACGCAGAGCCTTCACGCTTTGGTGATCCGGGGAGAGAATCACATCGAGGCGGGCCTCGGCGAAGACATGCGGATGCACGTAAGCGGGTCCAGTGGCGGCAAAAGTAGCCGCCAAGGCCGAAGCCAGCATGATTGCGTGCCGTTTCAGATTCATTCTCGGTCCATAGGCCTCGGAAGAGTTGCCGAGAGTTACCAGAAAGGGGGCGAAATTGGGACCACGAGACTATTGACGCCGGTCAGCCAGCCTCGCGCGTCCTGAACCACTGCACCAAAAAGTCGACGAAGACGCGGACTTTCGCCGGCAGATAGCGACGGTGCGGGTAGACGGCGAAGATGCCGCCGCCCGACAGGATACGGTCATCCATCACCGCCACCAGCCGGCCGCTCGCGAGGTCGGGCGCGGCGATGAAATCCGGCAGGACGGTAAATCCGAGACCCGCCACGGCCGCGGCTCTCGCCGTCATCGGGCTGTTGACCTCGACCGGACCGGACACCGAAACGCTCACCGGATCGCCATTGTCGCCCTTGAACGGCCAGTTGTTCAGTCCGCGGCCATTGGTGTCGACGATGCAAGGCATGCGGCTGAGATCCTGCGGCCGTGTCGGCATGCCATGCTTGGCGATCAGTTCGGGGGAGGCGCAGAGCTTTATCGAAAACGGCGCCAGCCGCCTGGCGATCAGCGACGAGTTCTCCAGCCGCGAGATGCGCACCGCAAGGTCGAAGCCCTCCTCGACCAGATCGACGAAGCGGTCGTCGAGCTGGATGTCGAGGACGATGTCGGGATGCTGCTTGGCGAAGTCGATCAGCGACTGGCCGATCGGCGCATCGGCGAAGGTGCGCGGCGCCGACAGCTTGATCCGGCCGCGCACGTCACCGGAGGATTCACGCACCGCGTCGGCCAGGCTGTCGACCTCGCGCACGATCTCCGAGGCGCGCCGGTAATAGGTGTGGCCGGCCTCTGTCATCGAGAACTGGCGCGTGGTGCGGTTGAGCAGCAAAGCGCCGAGTTCGTCCTCCAGCTCGCGCACATATTTCGACAGCAGGGCCTTGGAGCGGCCGATCTTGCGCGCCGCCGCCGAAAAGCCCTCGGCCTCGACCACGTCGATGAAGGCACGCATGCGCGTCAGTGTGTCCATGGTCAGGCCTTTCGTGCCGCGTCGAGAAGTTTCCGGCCGAGCCGTATCAGGGCAATGTCGCTGCCGGAAGGGCCAAGTAGCGACAGGCCGAACGGGGCGCCGGCGACCGAGCCGACGGGCAGTGTGATCTGTGGAAAACCGGACAGGCCGGCCAGGCACAGAAGTTGGAGCGCCCGTTCGCGATAGGCCTGGAACTGCTCCGGCGTGCTGTCCACGTAAGGTGCCGGACCAGGCACCGTCGGCAGGACAAGGAAGCCGTTCTTGCCGAGCAGGGCGCTCAGTTCGCCGCGAAAGGTCAGACGTCGCACCTTCTCGGCCTGGGCTGTCTTGTCGTCGACGGCGCGGCCAAAGCCGAAACGCTCCTCGACGCCGGGGCCAAGGCCGCGCTCGCCGCTGGTGATCCATTCGCCATGCACCGCCCAGGCCTCCCTGGCCTGCAGCCGGCGAAAGCACCAGTAGAGTTCATCGGGAGATGAGGAGAAGCGCACTCCCGGCGTCATCGGCGCGCCGAAGACCTTGCCCGCCAGCCCCTTCATTTCACCATATTCGGCAAGCGCCGGGCGGGCGACCAATCCATCCAGCCAATCCAGTGCCAGCGGCCGGTCCAACACATGCTGGTGCGGATCGCGGCCGAGCAGCAGCTTGCCGACGGTTTCGTAGGTCTCGATGTCATCGGCGAACCAGCCGAACGTGTCGAGGCTCGGCGCCAGCTTCATCGTGCCGTCGAGCGGAATGCGGCCATGCGTGGTGCGCAGCCCGATCAGTCCGCAAAAGCTCGCCGGGGCGCGGATCGAGCCGCCGGTGTCGGAGCCGGTGGCGATATCGGCCAGCCTGCCCGCCACCGCCGCCGCCGATCCCGATGAGGAGCCGCCTGTGACGCGGTCGGGTGCCGCCGGGTTCACCGGAAACGAGAAATGCGCATTCTGGCCGAACAGCGCGAAGGCAAGCTCGTCGGTCTGCGTCTTGCCGACGAAGCGTGCGCCGGCATCGAGGATCATCTGCACGGCGGGTGCGGTGCGCGAGGCTGCGTGGCTTTCGGCGAATTTTTGCAAATTGCCGCAACCGGTGCGGTAGCCGGCGACGTCGTAGATGTCCTTGACGGCCAGCCGCAGGCCGGCCAGCGGGCCTAGCTGGGCATGTGCCACTGGCATCTGGCGAAGATCGAGAAAGGCGTTGAGAGGGCCGTGCGTGCCTGTCATCGTTCGATATCCGGATACGGTTGCCGCAACATTGTTCGACGCCAGAAATTTTACAACCTGCGATACGATTTTTATTGATTGTGAAAGTCTTCGCCCTTATATCGCGCTTGCCCAAAGTCGCACGTGCCTGTGGGTGTCCGCCGATCCTCGAATGGTGAGGGAAATCGGTAAGGTAACTGGAGCTAACCCCTCCAGTCGGTCTAGCGGCCAACCGCCAGCCCGAGGACACCTTGAAGCAACGACGGTGCGGGCCTTTCTGGTGTTCTGCCGGTTGTCCAAAAACCGGGGTTACTGAAGAGGCACACCTTCATTGCCGGCAGTGCGGACGGGTCTCCCATCCAAGCCAAGGCAGACAAAGCGAACCGAGGCCGGGCAAGGCCAAGGTTCACCGCCGCGAGACGGCGCTTCATGGTTCCGGGGTCTCCACCGGCTGGTTCCATGAATTTCCGTCCCGCCTTTGTCCACCGCGAGTTCGCGAGGCCGACAGCCCGCGTCCCGCAGCCTTATTGCGCGCCGAAAGGCGCTGATGGAGAGACCCCGATGGCCACCCAGCGCATTCTTGACTTTCTCGCCACCCGACGTCCGACCGGCCCCTGCCTCGTCGTCGACCTCGATGTCGTGCGCGACAATTTCCGCGCCTTCGAGAAGGCGCTGCCTGATTCCAAGATCTACTATGCTGTGAAAGCAAACCCGGCGCCGGAAATCCTGCGCCTGCTTGCTGCGATGGGCTCGTCCTTCGACACCGCTTCCGTTGCCGAAGTCGAGATGGCGATGGACGCTGGTGCGCCGGCGGACCGCATCTCCTTCGGCAACACCATCAAGAAGGAGCGTGACATCGCACGCGCCTACCAGCTCGGCATCCGCCTGTTCGCGGTCGACTGCGTCGAAGAGGTCGAGAAGATCGCCCGCGTCGCTCCAGGCGCGCGCGTGTTCTGCCGCGTGCTGACCGATGGCGAGGGCGCCGAATGGCCGCTGTCGCGCAAGTTCGGCTGCGTGCCGGCGATGGCCGTCGACGTGCTGCGCCATGCCAAGGGGCTCGGCCTCGACGCCTATGGCGTATCGTTCCATGTCGGCTCGCAGCAGACCGACCTGACCGCCTGGGACCGTGCGCTGGCCGACGCCAAGGTGGTGTTCGCGACGCTCGCCGAAGAAGGCATCGTCTTGAAGATGGTCAATATGGGTGGTGGTTTCCCGACGCGCTATCTGCGTGACGTGCCGGCCGCCCAGGCCTATGGCCAGGCGATCTTCTCGGCGCTGCGCAAGCATTTCGGCAACGCGCTTCCCGAGACCATCATCGAGCCGGGCCGTGGCATGGTCGGCAATGCCGGCGTCATCAAGTCGGAAGTCGTGCTGATCTCGAAGAAAGCGGCCAACGACAATGTGCGCTGGGTGTTCCTCGACATCGGCAAGTTCGGCGGCCTGGCCGAGACGATGGACGAGGCGATCCGCTACCCGATCGTCACCGCGCATGACGGCACGGAGACAGCACCTTGCGTGCTCGCCGGCCCGACCTGCGATTCGGCCGACGTGATGTACGAGAAGACGCCCTATCCGCTGCCTTTGTCGCTGACGATCGGCGACGAGGTGCTGATCGAAGGCACCGGCGCCTACACGACCACCTACTCGGCGGTCGCCTTCAACGGCTTCGAGCCTCTCCGATCCTACGTGATCTGACGGCGCTTCCTCAGCGCATTGTCGGACGGCGAACCGGACACAACTTCGCCTGAAAATGCGCTGAGAGAGCCGATCAGATCATCCCAGGTGGGCGCCTGTCGTCCACCCGGGCTCGCCTGTGGAACAGATCTCCGCTCGCCAGGGATTGCGGAAATGGAAATGTCATTTGAAATGGAAATGCCAGTTGAAATTGGGGGCCACGCACCGGCCTTTGGGATGGTCGCCGAAACCGCCGCCGATGTTGCGGCGCGCGAGGCGTTGCTCGATCGGGCCATGGGGCCGAAGCGCAGGAAAAAGTCGTCGGAGAAGTTGCGGCGTGGCCGGCGGCCCTCGGAAGGGCTGGCCTTCGTCGCCCGCGATGCTTCGGGCGGCGTGGCCGGCACCGTGCGGCTGTGGGATGTCAGGCTGGGCGAGGGCGGTGCGGCCGCGCTGCTGCTTGGCCCGCTTGCCGTCGACCCGTCGCTCAAGAATGCCGGCATCGGCTCGGCGCTGATGCGCCATGCCATCGCCGAAGCGGCGCGTCTCGGCCATGCCGCTATCCTTTTGGTCGGCGATGCGCCCTATTACGCGCGCTTCGGCTTCTCGGCCGAGAAGACCGGTTCACTTGCCATGCCAGGACCCTATGAGCGGCACCGCCTGCTGGCGCTGGAACTGGTGGAAGGCGCGCTTGACGGCGTGCACGGCACGCTGAAGGCGGCCGGCCGCAAGCTGAAGGCGCAGGAACTGATATCGGCGGCCTGAGACACGAAGCCGGCAGCATTTCATGCAAAAACGCCGCCCGAAAAGGCGGCGTTTTTGCGCTTGGTGGGTGCCGCCTGGGCGGCTGGATGCCTTCAGCCGATCAGCTGGCTGAGCGCCATGGCGACGGTCATGTCGCCTTCGACCTTTATCTTGCCGGTCATGAACGCCATTGTCGGGTTCAGGTCGCCAGCGATCAGCGAATCCAGGTCGTCGAGCGAGAGCTTGATGGTGCAGTCGGTGGGTGCATCGGTGTTCGAGATGGTCGCGCCGTCGATGACGATGACGCCGTCGCTGCCGGTGTCGAATTTCACGGAACGATCGAACCCGCTGCTGGCCACCCGCGACTTGATCTACTCTGCAATCTCCTGAACGCTCACGCTGTTCTCCTTGTCTGGTTGCATCTGTCTCGCAACGGCGCTTCGATCCAGCCGAAGCCCATGCCGCGGTTTCGCGATCACGGTCGCTGCCGCATATAGCTTTGGGTTGACGTTTACGTCAACGCGGATTCGGGTGGCTGGTTCCTGCCCTTACGGCAGGCGAGGCTCGATGTGACCGGGCCTGTGAGCAGGGCAACTCAGTGTTCCTTGAACGCCTTGGTCATTTCGGTCGCCGTTTCGCTTTTCTTGCGGCGCAGCCAGTTGTCGCGGATTTCGTCCTTCGACAGGAAATTGACCTGGTCGATCAGAACTTCATGCACCAAAGGCGCGCCGACACGCGCGTTGACGGTATCGCGGATTGCGGCGCGGAAGGCATCGAGATCGATGGTCGCCTTGTTGGTGAAGTCGATCTGCGGATTGGAATAGAGGTAGGAATAGACCTGGTCGGTGATCAGCGCTTCGGCCGGAATGGACAGCTTCTTTATCTGCTCGGGTTCGACGGTGTAGACGAGCTTGGTCAGGAAATAGCCGCCGATCTCAGAATCGCGGATCAGCGGCACCGAAATGATGTCGGTCTTGACGTAGTCGAGACCGCCCAGCATCGGCTTCGGCGTTTCGCCGACACCGCGCTCGCCGGCCGCCTGGAAAGAATAGAACACGGCGCCGAGGGTTGCGGCGCAAATCCAGACGGCGATGGCGATGACCTTGATCATCGGCTCTTGTCAGTCCCTTGATCCGTCCCTTGCGAAGGCGACGCGGCACTGCGCCGTTGCTTCGGCAGTATCTCCGAAGTGTCGCTCGTGTTCGGCATCATGCCTTCATCCAGCCGAACTCGCCGGCGGAGTAGGTGCCGTCGGTCTCGGCGCGCTGGATGGCGTGCCGCAGCAGGCTGGCGACTTCGTTGACCGCGCTGAGATGCGCGAGGATCGCCGCTTCGTTCTTCGCCAGCTTCTGGCGCAGCCGGGTCAGGCCCTCGCGGTGCTGTTCGAGGAATTCGGCTTCGCTGCCGCCCTTCATGGCGCGGGTCAACTCGTAGAGGTAGCGGCTCTTGCGGGCGTTCGACGCCTTGAGATCATAGTTGGTCGCGTTGCGGATACCGGCGGTCTCTTCCTCGACCACTTCCTCGATGCGACCGATGATGGCGGCGAGGTTGCCGGGCCGCGCGAACGGGATCGGCGCTTCCGACGCGGTCGTGCGTGCTGGCAGGTTGGAGGTGGATTCCGAAAAGTCGGCCATGGCGTTTCCCGTTTAGATCTTGATATTTGTTTTTATGGTCGTCTCGTCACCGGTCATCGACCCCGCAGCCTTGCGCTGCAATTGGTGGACCAGCGAGGTCGACAGGCTGTTTTGCTGGTCGATCTCGGTCTTTTCCAACCCGCCCGAAACCGGACCGACCGGAACCACGCGCTTGCCTTCGAGATAGTGGTCGGCAAGCATCGACTTGGCGATGCCGATGCCGCCGCGTTCGGCCATCACGTCGGCCACCCGCTCGGCAAGCTGCGATTTCCACATGTCGCCGGCCAGGCCCTTGCCGTAGACGCCCTCGGTATCCTTTGGCAGCATGTTCTGGATGAAGGTCTGCAGCACCATCGCCTCGAACTTCTTGAATTTGTTGGCCGGGTCGGTTGCAGCGGCGGCCTTGTCGGCGGTGGCGCGCGACAGGATCGAGCCGGCATCGACCGAAGCGGCGGTGTCGAGTGAAAACGTGCCCGCAGCGCCGCCGGCCCGCTTTGCCAGCGCGGCGCGGGCGGTCTCGATATCCGCCGGGTCGACGGCTCGGGCCACATCCATAACGATGTCGCTGGGTGGAGAAATCGCCAAGAAAGTCCGCCTTTTACCGGTTTTCCTTAGCCAGACCATGCCTCAACAAGCTTGTGGCAGGCTTGCGGGAAGGAGAGGGAGCGGAGTGCGGGGATCGGATCGAAGCTGCCGGCTCGCGCCATGCGTTGTCGGGCAGTTTTTTCATCGTCGATTTCCGCCTCAGCTTCACTCCTTGACCGCGCCCGTCATCGAGGAGACGTAGTGTTCGACAAAGAATGAATAGAGCACCACCACCGGCAGGGAGCCGATCAGCGCGCCCGCCATCAGGGCTCCCCATTCATAGACGTCCGAACGCACGAGCTCGGTAAGCACGCCGACCGGCACGGTCTTGTTTTCGGACGACTGGATAAAAGTCAAAGCGTAGATGAATTCGTTCCATGACAGGGTGAAAGCGAAGATGCCGGCGGAAATCAGGCCAGGCACCGACAGCGGCAGAACTATCTTGGTCAGGATTTGCCAGCGGCTGGCGCCGTCGATCAGCGCGCATTCTTCCAGTTCGAAGGGGATCGAGCGGAAGTAGCCCATCAAGAGCCACGTGCAGAATGGAATGAGGAAGGTCGGATAGGTGAGGATCAGCGCGAACGGCGTATCGTAAAGGCCGAGGTTGAAAACCATCACCGACAGGGGAATGAACAGAATCGATGGCGGCACGAGATAGGCCAGGAAGATCGCCAAACCGACCTGCCGCGCCCCGGAAAACCTCAAGCGTTCGATCGCATAGGCAGCGAAAACCGCCGCCAGCAGCGACAGGAAAGTTGCGGCGGTCGAGATGATGATCGTGTTGAGAAGCCAACCCGGATAGGACGTGTCGAAGAGCAGATATCGAATATGCTCGAGCGTCGGATGGACGACCCAGAACGGGTTGAAATTGGCATAATCCGTCATCTCGAGATTGGGTTTCACCGCCGTGATCGTCATCCAGTAGAACGGGAACAGCAGCACGATGACGAAGATCAGGAGCGGCAGATAAACGGTGACCACGCGCCGGGGCAGGCTCTGGAGATAGCCCATGCCGCCTTCATCCGTGTTCGGACGGTTGTTCGTTTCGATCGCGGCCATGTCAGTCTCCACCGCCCTGCTGCCATTTACGCCGTTGCAGCCCGAAATAGCTGAAAAGGATCGCCGCAAGCAGGAACGGGATCATCGCCACCGCGATCGCGGCTCCCTCGCCAAGCTGGCCGCCGGAAATGCCGCGCTGGAACGAGAGCGTCGCCATCAGATGGGTAGCATTCACCGGCCCGCCGCGAGTCAGCACATAGATCAGCTGGAAATCGGTGAAGGTGAACAGGACCGAAAAGGTCATGGTGATGGCGATGATCGGCGTCAGCAGCGGCAGCGTCACATAGCGGAACAACTGCCAACGGCTGGCGCCGTCGAGCGTCGCGGCCTCGTAAAGCGATTGGGGAATCGTCTGCAGGCCGGCCAGCAGCGTGATGGCCACGAAAGGAATGCCGCGCCAGACATTGGCAGCGATCACCGAGGCGCGTGCGTTCTCCGGATCGCCAAGGAAATTGATGCGGTGATCGATCAGTCCCATTTCCATGAGCGCCCACGACAGGATGGAGAACTGCGAATCGTAGATCCACCAGAAGGCGATGGCCGAGAGCACCGTCGGCACCACCCACGGCAGCAGGACAATCGCACGGAAGAACGATTTGAAGGGAAGGTTCTGGTTGAGGAGGAGCGCTAGCCAGAGGCCGAGCGCGAATTTGAGGATCGAAGCGCTGATCGTATAGAGCAAGGTGTTGAAGACGGAGAGCCAGAAGACGGCGTCGCTCCACAGATATTCATAGTTTTCGATGCCGATGAAGATGCCGGGGCGGCCGATGCGGGCATCGGTGAAGCCGAGCCAGACGCCAAGCCCCAGCGGATAGGTCAGGAAGACAAGCAGCAGTGCAGCCGCCGGAAGCATGAAGCCGAAGCCAAGTGCGTTCCGACTTTCGCTCCAGCGCGACAGAATCCGTGAGAAGATCGAAGATCGCGGCTGGATAGCAGCTGACGGCATGGCCATGGGTTGGCTCCTGCTGAGGTCTCATTGATAGGCCGGATCGGCCGCGACGCAATCCGAAGCCAGCCGGGCAGCCGCGCTGCCCGGCTGAGCAGGCTCAAACGCGATAATAGCGATTTGCCCGCTTCTCGGCCTCTTCCATTGCCTCTTGCGGCGTCGCCTGGCCGGTCACCGCTTTGGCGAACATGTCGACCAGCACGTAGTCGGCCATGGTTGCCGCCGAGGCATAGCCGAGCGGCCCGGCATAGCCGTTAGGCCGCAGAGTAGCCGAAGCCTTGGCGTAAGCGGCGTTGTTGGGATCGGCGGTCCATACGGGGTTGTTGTCGAATGCCTTCAGTGTCTGGCAGCAATATCCGGCCGAGGAGGTGATCCAGTCCTTCATTTGCGGTTCCTCGAACATGAACTGCAAATACGCCTTAGCCGCGTTGGGGTAGGGCGTGTAATTGAAGATGACAGCCGTGGTCACCTGGAACAATTCGACGGATTTGCCGACAGGACCGATGGGCAGGTTGGTCGTGCGTATGTCCTTGGCGATTTCAGCCAGCTTTGGATCTTTGTCCTTGTTGATCTTGGCCGTGTTGTAGGCGGAAATTCCATTGGCGATCACCCCCAGTTCGCCGGCCAGGAAGGCGCGGTTGTTGTTGACGTCGAGCCAGCTTTCGGTGCCTGGAATGAAGGTCTTGTAGAGCTCCTGCGCGTATTCGATCGCCTTGAGGGTCTCGGGGCTGTTGATCGTTACCTTGCCACTCTCGTCGACCATCTGGCCGCCATGGCTCCACAGCAGCCAGTGAGCATAGTTGTTGCCGTCGCCGACGCCATGGCCATGCGTGAAGCCGGCGGGATGTCCCTTCGCTTGCAAGGCCTTGCAAAGTTCCAGGAAGCCTTTCGTGTCCTTTGGAAACTCCGAAAAGCCGGCCTCTTTCACCCAGCTTTCCCGATAGACGATGGCATTTCCGATCGTGGCCAGTGGCAGGCCGATGAATTTGCCTTCCCGGGTCGCATATTGCTTTGGTCCATCATGCCAGCCACCGTATTTCGCGCCGAGATACTCGCCCAGTTCGCTCACGTCGTGCAGCTTGTCGGGATATTGGTGCGGGTCGTCGAACCAGACGAACATCAGGTCGGGGCCGGATCCGACATTTGCCGCGACTGCCGCCTTGGGGCGAATGTCCTCCCAACTTTCCTTGTCGACGCGGACCGCGACACCGGTCGCTTCGGTGAAGCGCTTGGTGTTGGCCAGCCATTGGTCCTCGTCGCCCTGGACGAAGGGCGACCAGCGCAGCAGTCTAAGCTTGGCGCCATCCTCGGGTTTGTATTTCAGTCCGTCCTGGGCAAGGGCCGGAGAGCTGATGAACCGACTTCCCAAGGCACCCGCCGCCGCGCCGGCGGTGGTGCGGATCACGTCGCGTCTGGTGAACTTCATGCTCGTTTCCTCCTGTTTGTTGTCCTTGCCTGTGGTCCTACTGATCGGTACGTGTCTGGAACCTCTGTCCGGTTTCTGCGTGAAAGAGATGAATGAGGCTGGGCTCGGCCGTAAGCCGGATGGTTTCGCCCGGCGTAAAGGAATGTCGTTCCCGGAAATTCGCGACGATCTCTTCGCCGCCGGCTGTCCTGCCGATGAGCTGTACTTCGGACCCGGTTGGTTCAACCACCGCGACGGTGACCGGAATGCCCTGCTCGTCGGACAGCCGCAAATGCTCTGGCCTTATTCCCAGCACCACAGGCTCGCCATTGCGGATGGAAAGTGCCGAGGCCAACGGGACCGAAATCCCCCCGGCGCCGCGAAACGAGGGCGAACCGTCGGTAGCGATCTCGCCCCTCAGCAAATTCATGGCCGGCGAGCCGATAAAGCTGGCGACAAAAAGATTGTTCGGCCGGTCATAGAGTTCCAGCGGCGGCCCTATCTGCTCGACGATGCCGTCATGCATGACCACGATCTTGTCAGCCATGGTCATGGCTTCGATCTGATCGTGAGTGACGTAGACTGTCGTGGTCTTGAGGCGCTGGTGCAGTTCCTTGATCTCGGCGCGCATCTGCACCCTGAGTTTGGCGTCGAGATTGGACAGCGGTTCGTCGAAGAGAAACACCGCCGGATCACGCACGATCGCGCGGCCCATCGCGACGCGTTGGCGCTGGCCGCCGGAAAGCTGCCGAGGATAGCGCGCCAGCAACGGCACCAGCCCAAGGATTTCGGCCGCGCGGCGCACGCCGGCATCGCTCTCCGGCTTGGAAACTCCTTTGAGCATCAGCGAGAACGCCATGTTCTCGGCGACGGTCATGTGTGGATAGAGCGCATAGTTCTGGAAGACCATGGCGACGTCGCGCTCCTTGGGCGCAACGTTGTTGACGACACGTTCGCCAATCGCGATCTGGCCGCGTGAAATCTTTTCCAGGCCGGCGATCATTCTGAGAAGGGTTGATTTTCCGCAGCCAGACGGTCCGACCAGAGTGACGAACTCGCCGTCCTCGATGTTCACGCTGACCCCGTGCAGGATCTCGACAGCGCCGAATGATTTATAGACTTCGCCAATTGCGACAGACGCCATCGATCCTCCCAACAATTCCCGCGACGTCGTCGAAGGAACAACGCTTCCGCTAGCGACAGCCCTGGCTCCTCCCAGGCTCACGCTAGCCGAAACGGTAGCGCTACCAAACCGGGCTGTAAAGCGTTTACGGGAAAGCCGAACCTTGGAGGGTCCGCTTCGCGCCACACAATCTCCCAGCTACTCCTGCGTCCGCTTCTGCGCGATGATATCGAGCCGCTCGCGGTCGGAGCGTTCGCGTTCGTCGCGGTTGCGTACGTCCTTGTAGGCGCGCTCGACCATGTTGGTGCGGGCGGTCGCCGCGGCGATGAGGCTGGCTTCCTGCCTGGCGCTCGCCAGGTTCGCCTCCTGGCGCACCACCGCCTGGGCAATGCGGCGATGGTAGAGATCGGGAAACAGGGCGGAGAGCGAATCGGCCTGGTCGAAATGGCCGACCAGTTCCTTGGCCTCGGCCTCGGCGGCACTGGCCGCCGCAAGGAAGGTGGCGTGGCGGGTTTCGTGCAGCGCCTTCAGCTGTTCCTGCACCTTGACCAGCTTCTTGAGGCGGTCCTTGCGCGTGCTCATTTCTACCTCGCCAATGTCAGGTCGACGAAGCCGTCGACGAACAGCGACAGCATGGTGCCGACGGCGAAATAGAAGATGATCATGCCGCCGGCGATGATGAAGGGCTGGGAGATGAAATAGATGGGGATCTGC
Organism: Mesorhizobium sp. M0011; assembly: GCF_040324155.1. NCBI lineage: Bacteria > Pseudomonadati > Pseudomonadota > Alphaproteobacteria > Hyphomicrobiales > Phyllobacteriaceae > Mesorhizobium > Mesorhizobium sp. M0011. The sequence goes on from NZ_JAMYVQ010000014.1 coordinate 58,260, forward strand.
GGGGTCAGCTTGTTGACGAAGCCGATCGTCAGATTGACGAGAATGGCATAGGCGACGAACGGGCTGCCGAGGCGGATGACCAGGAAGAACGTGTCCGAGACCGTGTCGGTGACATCGACAAGGGCTGCCTGCGGGTTGAAGAAGATGTTGACCGGCGCGACCGTGTAGGAGGAAACCAGCGCGCGTATTATCTCGTGGTCGAAATCGAAGACGAACAGCATCAACAGCGCCGAGAACGAGATGATCGCGGCAAGGGCTGCCTGGGGTTCGGGCTCCTCGATCGCCGGTCCGCCGCTGCCGCCATAGCCCACCAGCATGGCGATGGCCGAGCCCATGAAGCGCAGGGCTTCCATGTAGAGCCTGGTCATGGCGCCGATCAGGCCGCCGACCAGAAGTTCCGAGATGATCATCGGCACCAGGATCTGGGGGCGCGGGTCGACGAAAGGGAAGATCTTGTCCCACAGGAAGGCGAGCAGGCCGCCGGTGGCGGCGACCGCCACGAACAGCCTGACCTGGACCGGGACGCGGGCGCTGGACAGGCCCGGCATCAGCATGAAGCAGGCGCCAATGCGGCAGAAGGCGAGGAACGCCGCGATGACGACGCCTTGCGAAAGCACGCTCACGATATGGTTCCGAGCACCTTGATCTCGACGCCCTTGGCGATTTCGACGTGGCTGAGCACAGGCAGCGTGGTGAACAGCCGTTCGATGATCATGCGCACATAGGGGCGGGCGTCGGGCGCGGTGACGAGGACGAAACGTTCGCCGGCTTCCAGATATTTCTTGATCGCCTTGGTGGCGTCCTGGCCGAACTCCTCGAGCTGGCGCGGGTCGATGTCGAATTCGCGCACCTCGCCCTTGGCGTCGCGTTTGAGGCTCTGGTGGAAGGCGAGGTCCCAGCGGTTGCCGAGGCGAAGCACCTTCAGCACGCCGCCCTCGGAGAGGTCGCCGCAGATCTGCTGGGCCATGCGGATGCGGACATGCTCGACGATCTGCTCGGTGCGGCGCACATGTGGCGCGATCTCGGCGATCGCCTCGATGATCAGGTGCAGGTTGCGGATCGAGACGCGCTCGGCCAGCAGCAGCTTCAGCACCGCCTGCAGGCCGGGATAGGAGATGTGCGTGGTGCAGATCTCGTCGGCGAGCTTGCGGTACTCCTGGTCCTGGCGTTCGAGCAAGGCCTTCATGTCCTTGTAGGACAGAAGCTGCGGCAGGTTGTTGCGGATGACTTCGGAGAGGTGGGTGAGCAGCACCGACATGTTGTCGGCGAAGGTGTAGTTCTCGCGCTTCAGATCCTCGGCAAAGGCTTCGACGACGGAATAGGCGCGCATGCCGAAGGCCGGCTCACGGATTTCCTCGCCCGGTATCTCGGGGACGTCGCGATTGCCGAGCAGCACCATGATCTCGCCGACACGCATCTGATACTCGGCCACCACGGTGCCGTGCACCTTGATCTGGTAGCTCTTCGGCGGGATGGCGAAATCGTCGGCGACACGCACTTCCGGCACCACGAAGCCGTACTGGGTGGCGAATTTCTTGCGCATCTTGCCCATGCGAAAAACCAGTTCCTGATGCGACGTCAGCAGTCTTGTCGACAGCTGCTTGCCTATCAAAAGCTCGATCTCGGCGGTGGCGAGCGAGGCCTTGACCGAGTTCTTCTCCTCCTCGACCTTAGTCGCCTTTTCCTGGTCCTTGATCGCCTCGGCTTCGGCGACGGCGCGGTTGGCGCGCATCGGGATGACGTAGCCGAGGCCGGCCATGCCGGCGGCCAGCGCAAAGAACGGGAACAGCGGCAGGCCGGGCATCAGGCCGAGCAGCACCAGCAGCGATGCCGCGACATAGAGGGCGCGCGGGTGGGCGCCGAGCTGGCCGAACACCGCCTGGTTGGTCGAGCCGCGCGTGCCGCCCTTGGAGACGAGCAGGCCGGCGGCGAGCGACACGATCAGGGCCGGGATCTGGGTGACGAGGCCGTCGCCGACCGACAGCTTGATGAACACGTCGGCGGCTTCGCCCATGCCCATACCGTGCCTGATGTAGCCGATGGCGATGCCGCCGACGATGTTGATGGCGGTGATGATGAGGCCGGCGATGGCATCGCCGCGCACGAACTTCGAGGCGCCGTCCATCGAGCCGAAGAAAGAAGATTCTTCTTCCAGTTCACGGCGGCGCAGCTGCGCTGTCTTGTCGTCGATCATGCCGGCCGACAGGTCGGCGTCGATCGACATCTGCTTGCCTGGGATGGCGTCGAGGGTGAAGCGGGCGCCGACTTCGGCGATACGGGTGGCGCCCTTGGTGATGACGATGAAGTTCACCACGATCAGGATCATGAAGACGATCAGGCCGATGACGAAGTCGCTGGCCATCACCAGCTTGGAGAAGCCGGCGATGACATAGCCGGCGGCATGCGTGCCCTCATTGCCATGCGACAGGATCATGCGCGTGGTGGCGATGTTGAGCGACAGCCGCAGCATGGTGGCGATGAGCAGCACGGTCGGGAACGACGAGAAATCGAGCGGCCGCTGGATCCACAGCGCCACCATCAGGATCAGCACCGAAAGTGCGATCGAGAAGGCGAGGCCGATGTCGATGAGAAAGGCCGGAATCGGCAGGAACAGCACGGCCAGGATGATGACGATGCCGATGGCGAAGAAGACGTCGCGGCCGTTCTTGGCCACCGCGCCGGGCTGAATGCTTTCGCTGATCGCCATATCGTCCTCAAACCCCATAGACTGCCGAGCGCGCGACAGCCCTGTGAGGGTAGCCCGCCAAGCTTGCGCGAGGGTGGGAGACTGGCTAGTTCGAACGATCATGCGCAGGTCGCCGGTCGGCCGGCTCGCAAAGAAGGGAAAACCCATGCTTCTGATCATCGGCACCATCCGCTTGCCGCCTAACAAATTGGAGGAAGCCAGGCCCGCTATGGAACGCATGGTTTCCGGCAGCCGCGCCGAGCCCGGCTGTCTCGAATATTCCTATGCGCAGGATGTTTTCGATGCCGGGCTCATCCGGGTCACGGAAGTCTGGAGCGACAGGACAGCGCTCGATGCGCATTTCCGCTCGGCGCACATTGCGGACTGGCGTGCGAGCTGGCCGGCGCTTGGCATAGGCGAGCGCAACCTCGTGCTCTATGAAGCCGGCGTGCCTATGCCGACCTGAACGGTCCATCGGCCGATCGATATCGCGCCCGCTGTCGCCAATGTGGTGTCTGTCGGCATTGTGGTTGCCATGCCGTGCCGCCGGGCGTATCAGGCTGGCTTTCCACTGCCTTTCGATATCGGCGAGCCGCCCCGGTGCTTTCCAGAAACCACAGCGAAGTCTACGCCCGCCGGCTGCGCGCGGTGCTGATCAGGTCGTTGCCTCTGCTTGAGGCACGCGGCATCGTGGTCGTCATTCTCGCCGGTGTCGTAGGCGTGATGGCTGGCATATTGGTCACGGCGATGAGCCAGATCGTGCAGGACCTGCACGGGCTGCTGTTCGGCGTTCAGCCAGGCGGCCGGCTTTCCGGCATGTTCTCGCTCGCCAATCCGATGCAGGCGCTGATACCGGCGATCGGCGGCATGCTGCTGGGGCTGACGGTGGTCTGGCTCAGGATACGGAAATTCCGCACGCCGATCGACCCGATCGAAGCCAATGCGCTCTATGGCGGGCGCATGTCGCTGACCGACACCTTCATCATCGCCGGCCAGACGATGATCTCCAGCGGTTTTGGCGCCTCGGTCGGGCTGGAAGCCGGCTATACGCAGGTTGGCTCCGGGCTGGCATCGCGGCTGGCGGGCATCTTCAGGCTGCGCCGCAACGATGTCCGCATCCTGGTCGGCTGTGGTGCGGCCGGCGCCATCGCCGCCGCCTTCGATGCACCGCTGACCGGCGCCTTCTACGGCTTCGAATTGGTCATCGGCATCTACTCTGTCGCCAATGTCGCGCCGGTCTTGACAGCCGCGATCTGCGCCTCGCTGACCGCCGAAATGTTCGGCGGCGTGCCGTTTCCGCTCGAGCTTTCGGGCCTGCCGGCGCTCACCGCCAGCCAGTATGTGCCGTTCCTGCTGCTCGGCCTGCTCGGCGGTGCCGCCTCGATCGCCATCATGCATCTGGTGACGTTAATCGAACGTGGTTTTGCCAGACTGTCGATCGATGCGGCGCTGCGCCCCGTCATCGGTGGCGTCATCGTCGGGCTGCTGGGTCTTATCACCCCGCAAGTGCTGTCCAGCGGCCATGGCGCGCTGCATCGCGAATTCTCGATGAATTACGGGCTGGCCGTGGTGGCCAGCGTCTTCGTGCTCAAGCTGACGGCGTCGGCGGTGTCGCTGGGGTCGGGTTTTCGCGGCGGATTGTTCTTCGCCTCGCTATTCCTCGGCGCGCTGCTCGGCAAGGCATTCGCGGATGTGATGATCGTCGTCTCGCCGGCAACCGGCATCGACCCTGCTGTTGCCGCCGTCGTCGGCATGACGTCGCTCGCCGTCGGTGTCGTCGGCGGTCCGCTGACGATGACCTTCCTGGCGCTGGAATCGACCCGCGACCTGACGCTGACCGGCGTCGTGCTGGCCGCCTCGATCATGTCGGCGATCCTGGTGCGCGAGACCTTCGGCTATTCGTTCTCGACATGGCGCTTCCATTTGCGCGGCGAGACCATCCGCAGCGCCCACGATGTCGGCTGGATGCGCAGCCTCACAGTCGGCTCGATGATGCGTAAGGACATCAAGACCATCTATGCCTCGACGACCCTGGCAGCCTTCCGCAAGCAAGTGCCGCTCGGCTCTGCCCAGCGGGTCATCGCCGTCGACGTGGGCGACCACTATGTCGGCGTGCTGATCGTGGCCGAACTGCACAGCGATCCTTCCGATGGCGAGGTGCCGGTGCGCGATCTTGCCAAATACAAGGACGCGGTGCTGGTGCCGAGCATGAACGTGCAGGCCGCCGCGGAAACATTCCAGCGCGCCGGCGCCGAAGAACTCGCTGTCGTCGAGGATTTCACCGACCACATCGTGCTGGGCCTGTTGACCGAAGGCCATCTGATGCGGCGCTATGCCGAGGAACTCGACAAGGCGCGCCGGGACCTGTCGGGCGAGGGGTGACGGGAGGGCCAAGCGGGGTGCCTGCGACAGGGGGCGCGGTTGCGGAGCCCTAATGCTCGATAGGTCCCTTGGCCATCACAAGCGCTGTGCCCGCAGTGGTCGGGCGTTCGATCATGCGTCGCACGCGCGGCGGTTCGTCGCCGCTGTGCAGGGCCCGCACGCGTTCGCCGATGACAGCGTCGGCATGGGTGATGCGTCCATTGTGCCTGATATATTCGATCCAGGTCGGCGTGTGATAATGCTCGATCCATACGGTGGGATTCTCGAGATCGCGCGCCAGTGTCCAGTTGCGGGCGCCGTCACGACGGCGGATGCGGCCGCGTTCGGCCATGATGGCGAGGAACTCCGGTTCGTCCTCGTGCCGGATCACATACTCGATCATGATGGCGATGGGACCACTGCGCGGCTTCAGGTCAAGCGCAAGGTGCGGTTCCTTGAAGCGATTGAGCGGGTCGAGGTTGAGCACCTGCTGTTGCGGCAGCGGGAGCAAAAGACCGATGGCGCCGCCGGCCAGCATGGCGACGCTGGCTGCGATCAGCGCGGTTTCGGCGCCGTGCGCATCGGCGACGACACCCCAGATCCAGCTGCCGAGCGCGATGCCGCCGAAAGTCGCGGTCTGGTAGACCGACAGCACCCGGCCGACTACCCAGCGCGGCGTCGCCATCTGCACCGTGACGTTGAAATGCGAAAGCGCGATCACCCAGCAGGCGCCGCCGACAAGCAGGCCGAGCGACGTCTGCCAGGCATGCTGGCTGACGGCGGCATTGAAGGCGCAGACGGCGAAGCCGGCGAAGGCACAGCGCACCATCGTCTCGCTGGAGAGCAGCTGCCGCAGCCTGACGCTGATCAAGGCGCCGCCGACCGCGCCGATGCCGAAGGCGCCGAGCATGATGCCATAGGTCAGCGCATCGCCCTTGACGACATCGCGCGCCACCAGAGGCAGCAACGCAAGCACAGCGCCTGCACTGAAGCCGAACGCAGCTCCCCTGACCAGCACCTTGCCGATGTTGGGCGACATGGCGACATAGCGCAGGCCGGCGCCCATGGCGGCCCCCAGCGACTCGCGCGGCAAGGTCGACATGGGCACGTCCGGCTTCCAGCGCGCCAGCACGACGATCAGGCCGATATAGCTCACCGCGTTCGCCGCGAAGGCGGCCGCCGCACCGGCCGCGGCGACAATGATGCCGCCGATCGCCGGACCGACGCTGCGCGTCAGGTTAAAGCCCATCGAATTGAGGGCGACGGCCGCCGGCACCTTGTTGCGGGGTACGATATCGCCGACGGAGGCTTGCCATGACGGGCTGTTGAGCGCGGTGCCGCTGTCGATCAGGAAGGTGAAGGCAAGCAGCGTCCATGGCGTGATCAGGCCGGAATAAGTGAACACGGTCAGGAGCACCGACACCACCAGCATGAAGGTCTGGGCGACCAGCATCACCTTGCGCCGGTCGAAACTGTCGGCGATGGCGCCGGCGACGAGTGCAAACAGCATGATCGGCAAGGTGGTCGAAGCCTGGACCAGGGCCACCTGATAGGGCGAGGTGGCGATCGTGGTCATCATCCAGGCGGCGCCGACACCCTGGATCAGGCCACCGAAATTCGAGACGAGACTTGCGCCCCACACGGCGCGGAAAATGCCATGACGGAAGGGCGCCAGCGCCGAGACGCTCTCGCTGTCCGGCTTTTCGTCAATCATTTGGGTTCCTGCCATGTCGTGCCTGCTCGTCAGACAATCCGTTTGCGCAGACCGTTTGCCGAAAGTAGGGCATGGCGCCGCAAAGGGCAAAAAAGCTCATGGTCCAACAATGGGATAGAGGCGGTCCAGGCCTTGCCTGCAGTGGGTCCGGAGGTGCCGCTGGGATCAGCGGCGTCTGTCTTCAGACAGGGTGAACGGCATGTCGCGGGCACACCTTCCTGGAACAGGTTCAGAACCCGTTCTGGATGCGCTCGAAGATGACGTTGGTGAAGGCCGATATCTGGCTGCCGATGAAGGGGCCGGTCAACGCCACCACCAGCATGATGGCGACGATCTTCGGCACGAAGGTCAAGGTGATCTCCTGCACCTGCGTGAGCGCCTGGATGAGGGCGATGCCGATGCCGACCGCCATGGCGACCAGCACCACCGGAGCGGACGCGACGAGCACCGTCCACACCGCGTACTGGACGATGTCGAGAGCGTCGGCCTCATTCATGGGACTGGCTCTCTGCCGAAAGCGTCAGCTTGCTGCCTTGACAGAGACTCCCGGGCCGACCGCGACTTCGGTGCCGTTCTGCAGCACGGCGATGAGACCGTTGCTGGCGAGGCGCACCGAAGCCACGGTGCCCGTCGTCAGGCCGTCGGCGGAGGTGATCGAGCGCCCGATCAGTGCGTCGGCCTGCGACAGCGCCGAGGACTGCATGATCTGATTGAGCTTGGTGTTGGTCTGCACCGATTGCTCGACCTGAGAGAAGGTGGCGAGCTGGGCGACATATTGCGTCGAATCCATCGGCTTGGTTGGATCCTGGTTCTTCATCTCGGCGATCAGAAGCTTCAGGAACGACTGGTAGTCGACCGCTGTCTTCGAGGTCGACGCCGTGGCCTGATTGGCGCCGGTCGGAATCGTCGTCGTCATGTCCACGTTCATCAGTATCGTGCTCCCACAGCCAACGGGCGCTCGGCACCCGAAACATCGTCATTACCACCCAGCGCGCGGCGTTCGAGCGGATAAAGCGCGCGGATCGCCTTCAGCGCCTCGTAGATATGATCCTCGCCGACCATGCGGTCGATCTGTTTCAGCGCGCTGCAGATCTGGGTGTCCTCGAAGCTTGCCAGAAGCAGCGGCAGCGAACGGCGGAACATGTCGCGCGCGGCGGCGGCGCCCGCCGGGTTCATCAGCATGACCTGCAGGATGAAATAGAGCTGCTTGAGCGGTGTCGAGGCATCGTCGGCCTGAATCACGTGGCTTTCGAGCAGGAACTGGACGTCGTTCATCAATTCGACGGTGACCTTGCGGTCGACCCGGATGACGGCGCCGTTGATGTAGATCTTTTCGTTCGGCTTGAGCGATATCTTCAGCGTGTTGGTCATTGAATGCCGTCCCTGATGATCTGGGACACCTCGATCAACCCTTCGAAATTGTTGGTGCGGCCCTGACGGATGTCCTCCGCCTCGCGCAGCAGCCACAGGCCGATGGAAATGAGGTTGGCGCGCAGTTCCTTGGGCAGGGCGTTGTCGCTGGAGCCAAGATCCTCGACGAAGGCGGTCCAGACGCGGTTGGTGAAGTGAAGCGCCTCGATCGCCTCCATCGAATCGTGGCCGGCCGCTGCTCCCGCCGCCAGCATGTCGATCGAGCGGGTCAGAAGCTCCCGCTCGCGGTCCTTCGCGTCGGCAACGGAGTTGCTCTGGATGTCGGCGTAGGAGAATTGGTACATCGTTGGGGCTCTACCGTTCCGTTAAGCGTTGTCAGGTCAGGTAATTCAACAGGCTGAGCTGCTGCAGGCGTGCGGTCAACGCGAAAGACGTTTCGATGTGCTGTGTCAGGTCCGCGACCCGTGTCGCGGCTGCCGCCGGATCGACGGCTTCCAGATCGAGAATGTGCCGTTCGAAAAGGTCGACCTGCGTTTTCATCCGATCGTTGGCATCGGAAACCCGCTTCTGGACGATGCCGGTCTCGGATTGAAGCTGGCCAATGCCGCTCAGCGCTTCGCCAACCAATGTGGTCGAGCGGCTGACAACCGTATTCTTCGCCGCCTGGCTGATGTTGCTGGACATCAGGCTGCTGACCATGGCTGCCGCCATGGCGAGTTTCTGAATGCCATCGCTGTTGGCGCTGGTCGAAGTCGGTGTGGTTTCGTTGAGTGCGATGCGGCTGACGATCTGCTGGTCGGTGGCGTTCGACCAGTTGCCTTGCCAACCCGCGCCCGTGAACTGCGGCACGACATCATTGGTGATGAAATCGTCCATCTGGGCAGCCGTGATGTTGGCCGCTGCCGGGTCGTCCTGGGTGAAACCGAAATTGGTGAGGAAAGCGGTATCGAATGCAGCCTTGGCAGGAGAGCCGGCAGCGGTGAAATCGTTGATCGGCTTGACGTCTGTGTTGGTGCCGGCAAACAGATATTCACCATTGACGCTGGTGTTGAGGATCGAGGTCAGCTGCTGGATGGTCGCCTTGCCGGAGTCCCGGGTGAGGCTGTTGGACGAGTCGCTCGAGGAAGCGGTGGTCAGGGCGGACAGGAAGGTCTGCGCGGCGGTGGAGAGCTGACCAAGCGAGGTCTGCGTCGAGGAAAGCCGGGCGCCGACCAGGCCGTTGGAATCGATGATGACGTTGAGCCGGTCAAGATCGCGCTGGAAGGTGACGGCCTGGGTGGTGCGCCCACCGAGAGCCAGGCCGACGTCAGCGACCCGGCCCGTCGAGGATTCTTTGGTGGCTTTGACGAGTTCGGCCTGCATGCGCATCTGCTGGGAGCGCATGGCATTGGAGATTGCGGCCGAGGAGACTGAAGTCATGGAATTATCCCACCGCGTTGAGCAAGGCCGTCAACATGTCGTCGACGGTTTTCATCATCCGGGCTGATGCCTGGTAGGTGTGTTCGAGGTCGAGCAGCAGCGACATTTCCTGGTCGACATTGACCCCGGTCGCGTTGGACAGCGCCTCGGCGCTGCGCGATGCCAGTGCTTCCTTGGCGTCGGAGGCGGTCGAAGCCTGCTGGCGCACGCTCTCGAACCAACCGATCGAACTGGCGGCGTAGTCGGATACGCTGGAGGTTGCCGAAACGCCGGCGGCGGGGTCGAAAGTCATCGGCTGGTCGAGCCGGTCGCCATAGGCAACCAGAAGGGTGGAATAGGACGCGCCGCCGCCCGTGTTGGCGACATAGGCAGCACCGTTGGCGCCGCCGTCGCGCAGCAGCGTCGGGTTGCCGCCGGTGCTCGGGTCCATCGCTGCATTGACGCTGATGGACGCGGCAAGGCCGGTGACCAGCGTGCCGGCGGCCGGCACGGCCGGCGCTCCCGACCAGGTGAACAGGCCGGCGGCATTGGCCATCGAGGGTGCGGTCTCGGCAAAAGCGGTGATCAGGCCACGCGCGGTCTCATCGAGCTGGCTCTGCATGGTCGAGGCGACGCCGTCGCGCAATTGCAGCAGGCCGGCAAGCGTGCCGCTGGCGCTGGTGTTGCCGCCGGCTCCCGCCGAGATCGGCACGTTGTCGATGTAAACGGCATTGCCGGCGGCACCCGCGGTATAGCCTGCCGACGCCGCGAAGGTGACCGTGCGCGGTATCGTCTCGAACAAAGTCGTGCCGTCACCGGTGGTGATGACCATGTCATTGTCGCCTCGCGTGAAGGTCGACACCGGGACATAGTTCGAAATCTTCTTCAAAAGCGCGTCGCGCTGGTCGAGCGCATCGGAAACGTCGGTGCCGGAACGGGTTCCGGACATGACCGCCGTGTTGGCATCCTGGAATTGGCCGAGCAGCGAGTTCAGGTCATCGACGGCCGTGGCGATCTGGCCGTCGGTCTGGGTGCGGAAATCCTGGACTGCCTTGGAGCCCTCATTGAGCGAGCGCACGACCTGCTTGGCGGCGTCGATGACCGAGGCGCCGAGGTTCTGGTTCGACGGCGAGGTGGCGTAGAGCTGCAGCACCTGCTGCAGGTTGGCGATCGCGGTCGAGGGCGAGGACGCATTGTCGACGCCATTGACCGCAACGCCCAGCTGATCCATGCCGCTGTAGAGCGCGTTCTGCCCGCTCCAGGCCGACAGCGCGCCGAGATTCTGGCGAAACAAAAGCTCGTTGGCTGCGCGCTGGATATCGACCGAACGCGCGCCCGGCGCCGTGCTGGTGACGACGGCCTGACGGCGTGAATAGTCCGGGTTGGGGGCGTCGGCCACGTTGCGCGAGACAACGCTGGTCTGTCGCGCGGTGTTCATAAGCGCCGACTGGGCGATACTCAATGCGGTAGACAGTGACATGCGGGTCTTTCGCGGGCGACGCCCGTCTTATCTCTTCAGGTTGACAAGGACGTCCATCAGATCGGAACCGGTCTGGAAGACTTTCGAATTGGCGGTGTAGCTGCGCTGTGCCGCGATCATGTTGGTCAGTTCTTCGGCGATGTCGACGTTGGAATTCTCGAGCGCGCCGGAGATGATGGAGCCGAGCTTGCCTTCATTGGCAAAGCCGACACGAACCGCGCCGGACTCGGTGCCCTGCGAATAGACGTTGCCAGGCAGCGCCTTGAGCTGATCCGGGCTCTGTACGTCAGCCAGCGGGATCTTGTAGAGCGGCTTGGTGGAGCCGTCCTTGTACTGCGCGTAGATGGTGCCGTCCTTGCTGATCTGGACCTTGTCGATAGTGCTCGGCGCGTTGCCGTTGACCTGGGCGTCGGAAACCGTGAAGCCGGCGCCAAGCTGGGTCAGCGCAGACAGATCGAGCGAAAAGGCGGCGCCGTTGGGCACGGTGAGGGAGACGCTGTCGACGGCGCCGGTGAGCTTGCCAGTGGTGGCGTCGAACGTCAGGTTGGCCGAGCCCAGCGCGCCACCGGTATAGGGGAATGCTGTCCCGGCCGTGGCCTGAGACTGATCGAAGACCGAGACCTGCCAGGTGCCGGCGCCGGTGTTGGTGAAATAGACGTCGAGCAGCTTCTTGTTGCCGAGATTGTCGTAGGCAACCATGGAGGATTTTGAGGTGTACTGCGCGCCGACAGCATTGGTGGTGGGCAGATTGCCGGCGGCGATCGGGGTCGCGCCGGCCGGCAGGTTGCCGGCATAGCTGCCCTCAGTGCTCGGTGTTGCAGTCATTCCCTGGTCTGAGATGACAACCGGGACCAACCCCTCGAAGCCATTGACCGTCGCTGCCGGTACGCCGTTGTCGTAGCTGTACGCCATCAACTGGAAGCCGGCCGAGTTGACCAGTCTGCCTTGACCGTCGGGAACGAAAGCGCCGGCCCGGGTCAGGTAGGGGGTGCCGCTCGGATCCTGAACGACAAAGAAGCCATCGCCGCTGACGGCAAGGTCGGAAACCGAGGTCGTGTATTGAAGCACACCCGGATCGCTGACCGCCTGGCGGATCGTCGTGGTGACGCCACCGGAATTGTAGGCACCGCCGGTCGACGGCATGACCAGCGTCGAGAATTCGGCGGAGGAGCGCTTGTAGCCGGTGGTGTCGGAATTGGCGATGTTGTCGGCGACCGTCGATAGGCGGTTTGCCTGGGCGTTCATGCCGGAGACGCCGGTCCGCATCATTCCGTAGAGGCTCATCGAAACGTCTCCGCTGTGTCCATGCTGCTGGCTACGAGGCTACGCATGTTTTCTTGCGCGAGGCTGGCGCGGCGCTGCATCAGAAGACGAGCCGGTAGCCGAGGAAACGCTTGGAATCGATCGGGTCGGTGCCCAGCTTCTCGCGCAGCTTCTTGCGCAGTTTGCTGATGTGGCTTTCCACCACGTTCTCCTCGACCTCTTCGTCGAAGATGCCGTAGATGGCATTGAAAACCTGGGTCTTGGTGACACGGCGCCCCCGATTGCTCGCCAGATATTCGAGGATGCGGCGCTCGCGGCGCGGCAGGGGGAGGGGCTGACCGTCGATCTCGGGGTCGCGGCCGTCCATGAAGATGCGCATGGCGCCGATCTCGGTGTAGGCGACGTCTTCCTGGGCGCGGCGGCGGATGGCGGTGATGCGGGCCAGAATCTCGCGGATATGGACGGGCTTGCGAATGACGTCGTCGACGCCGCTCTCGAACAACCGCAGCGTGTTCTCCAGCGAATGCTGTTCGCTGAGCGCAATGACCGGAGCGCCGGTGCGGTCGCGGATCTGGCGGGGAGAGATGGAACCTTCGCGGCAGTCGCCGATGAGGAAGGCCCGGACCGAGCGCAGATCGGTGTCCGCGGCCGAGTTCACCCACTCACCGAATTCGCCGGACGCAAAGCCTGCACAGGCGATGCCCTCACGATCGAAAAGTGAATTGTATCCCTCTGTTACGAGCTCGCGCTCGTCAACGATCACAATCATCGGCCCCGCCTTCCGAATCAAATCATTTGCCCCGTGAAGAGAGGCGTATCCGCTGGCGGGAATCCTGAACAACCGTCATTTCTTGTAGCTAGTTTCTTGGGAGTCTGGAATCGTACCGGTTGCATTAGCGGGCGGCCAGATGTGCTTTCGGCGGCAAGGTATGATCAAGTCAAACCAACAATTCGGGTTGTACGGTTGGTCTATTAGTAACGGGAAATGCGCTTACGGGTTGCAGAAGCCGCGGGCGTTCGCGGTCCATTTTCCAAAGCCGGTGGCGACCATGTTGGCAATGACGCGGCAGACATAGATCTTCTGCGCCGGGTCGTTGTCGGGACCGGCATGATAGCGGGCAACGGCCATCGACCAGGTCTCGTGACGGGCATGAAGGCTGGCCAGGAAGCGCGCCGCATAGTCGACGTTCTGGCGTGGGTCGAGCATGTCCTCGACGCTGCGAAAATGCGATGCGTGATAGTGGTGATTGATCTGCATGCAGCCCAGATCGATCAGGGTCTTGCCCTCGCGCCGGGCATTGGCGAAGGCGGCAAGGGCCTCGGTCCGGCTCCTCGGAAAGACTGCTTTTCCTTCTATATTCAAGGCATTGGGTTGAAGGCTGCCCTTGTTTCCGGTCTCCGTCAGGCCAACGGCATAGAGGATGCCGGCGGGCACGCCATAACGATCGGCGGCGCGCAGGATCTCCGGCTCGCAGGGGTTGGCCGCGGCTGCGGCGGCGTTTGCCGCGCTAGATAAAGATATCGCCGCCAGCGCGCTCGCGAGCAGGCGAAGTGCCGCGGCCGTAGTCCTGCGCGTCATCGTTGCGTTTCCCTGAGGATTGCTGGCCCGGTTGCTGGCCGCCGGCTCCACCATTGCCGCTGCCCGAATTCCCCGGTTGAAAGGATGCTGGATCGCGGCCTGTCGCCCCCGCCATAGGAGCGGTTGCATCCGTCCGGGTTGTAGCGGGAGCTGCTACCGAAGGTTGCAGTATCGTGACCTTGTCAACCTCAAAGCCGAGCCCCCGCAGTGACTTGACGATGGCCTCGCTGTCGGCCGACAGCCGACGATAAGCGTCATGCGTTTCAGGCTTCAGCTCAATCGAAAGTTGTTCCCCGGAGAGGCGAAGATTGGCCGTCACCATGCCGAGTTCGGCGGGGTGGAGTTCGATCTTCAACACATGTGTCGGAACGGCAACAGAGCTGGCCAGATGGGTGGTCGTGGGTGAGGCTGAAAGCGCCTTTTGCGGCCCGGCGTCGGCGGCTATGGCGTTGATCACATTGAGGGCTGCCTGGCTGATGGGACTTTGCGGCGGTGCGGGGAAACTCCGTTCCGACACCACGTTGATGCGCGCAGTGGACAGGGACTGTTTTCCCGCTTCTGGACGCATCGAGGACTGGACATCCTCGATGCTCTTCATCGCATTCGCGGTGTGCTTCGACCGCACGCCGGGCACATCGGCGGCCGGTGCGTCCGACAGCTTCTGGGCCGCCGCTGCGGCGTCGCGTTTTGGCGCGCTGGAGGCAGCGCTCGGCGACTGACCGTCAAACGCCGTCAAAGGTCCGTCGACGATCGACGCCTGCTCCGGCTTCGACATGGTTTCGAGTGCTTCGCGTCCGCCCGCGGCTTTTGGCCGGTAGGTCTTTGGCAGTGAAGCCTGCCCATCGAGCGCCGGGTCCGACGGATTCTCGCCGGTGGCCGTATTGCCCCCGGCTGCCTTGGCCGTTGTCGCGAAATGCCGCAGGTCATGAAACGCAATCAGCAGCGGCAGGTCGTCCTGAAGCGGCCCGGCATCCGGCGCCGTATCTTCAGCGTCGGCCTTCGCGTTTTCTTCCAAATCGTCCTTGCCGGTTTTCACGTTTGCCACTTTGGCCGAGATGGTCCTTCCGGGCTCGGCCGATGCTGGTTCGGCCCTGGCGTCATGCCCGGCAAGGCCGGCAGCGAGCTTGCTCCAGCGCTGGTCGCGCGATCCCGCCTCTGTCGAAGGCTGCCGTTCCGGGCGGGCAGCACCGGCATCGTCGCGCAGCATCTCGCCGAAGCCGGCGTCATCGTTCCTGCCGTTCGCGGCCGGCTGCTCCGACGTCGCGCGCGTGGAGGCAAATCCTGGCAAGGCCGAGCCGAGGCTGGTGGTCATTTTGGGGCGGCTCCAAGCATCTGGTCGATCAGGTCGAGCTGTCGACGTGTTCTGGTCATGGCGGCGTCGGTCGGATCGGCGGGCTCTGGACCGGCTGCGGGTGACGGTGCCGACGCTGGCATGACAGTCGCAGGGTCGGCGGATGCCGCTGCTGCCATGTCCGGCGCATTGGCGGCTGGTCCGCCGGAGGCCGCGGTGACGGCGGGTTGCTCCGAGATGGCGCCTTCGACCGGCGGCAGGCCACTGTCATCGGCGCCTTGCGCCGTGGCGATCTCGGGCACCGGCTGCGCCGCGGCGGCAGGAACTGGGGCAGGCTTTTCCGCCGGAAGGGCGGTGGGCGGCGCGACGACCTCGCCGGCAATGGCCTGCGCGGCGTCGAGCAAAGCGCGGTCGCCCTCCGACAGCCGGCTGCGGTCGATCTTGCCGAGCTTGGCGCGAACGTCCTCGATTGTACCCGAGGTGACGGTGGAAAGGCTGGCATAGAGCAGGGCGCGTGGATCGTCCTGATTGGTGTTGCCGTCGCGGCCCTGTTCCGCCCGCGCCGAAGCGAAGGCCGACAAGTCGTTCAGGCCGTCTATCGCGGCCCGGCGGGCGATGCGCAGATAGATCACCTTCTCGCGCTCGGGATCCATCATCGAGGTGATGTCGCCCAGCTTGTCCTGGCTGATCGACATGTGCAGCGCGATGACGCCGGAGACGAAGGAGTCGGCGAACTGGCTGGCATAGGGCGAATAGAGATAGCGCTCGACATATTGGGTGGAAGCAAGGGCGAAGCGTGCCGCGTCGCCTTGCGCGACTGCAAGGCCAACCGAACGGCGAAGTGCCGCTTCCTCGACCAGCGTGCCGGGGCTGAGCAATCTTGCCTCGTCGAGCAGACGGAGTGCGGTCGCCGGTTGATCGCCGGCAAGCAGTGAGCCTTTGACCAGGGCGAGGAAGGCGCCGAGATCCGGAGGCAGCGCCATGGGATCGATCGGCCTCAAGGCTTCGATAGCCTCGCCGGGCCGGCCGTTGAGGTAATCAATCACGCCTTTGGCGATGGCAAGGCTTTGCGGGTCCGTCGTAGCGCGCGACGTGGCCGCTTCGACGGTCACCGGGTTGCCGCCGCTCATGCCGTAGACAAGCAGAGCTCGAAAGTTCTTGGGATCCTTGTAGTCCTCGGCATTCGCCGCCCGCAGGCGCGCATCTGCCATCTCCAGCAGCTTGGCTTGCATCGGCAGGGCGGCATGATCGCCGGCGGCTATGCGGTCCTGGATGAGTTGCAGCGAGCGCACCAACTGATACGGCTGCAGCGTATCCTGGGCGAAACCGGTCGACGGGTGTCCGCCGGCCAGCAGCAACAGGCCAATCAACCGGCGGGTGACGGTCGCTCGCTTCATCCGCCGGTCGCCATCAGGATCTCGATGCGGCGGTTCGCGGCCGCCAATGGATCGGCTGCTATTTTCGGCTGGCGGTCGGCGAAGCCGGCGACCTCGGTGATGCGGCGTTCGTCGACGCCGCCGCGCACCAGCATGTAGTAGGCGGAATGCGCGCGCGCCGTCGACAGGCGCCAATTGTCGTAGCTGTCGCCGCGGAACGGCCGGGCGTCGGTGTGGCCGTTGATGCTGATGGTGCCCTTCTGGCTGTTGACGATGCGGCCGATCTTCTCCATCGCCAGCACCAGTTCGCGTCTCGGCAATGCCGAGCCGACCTCGAACATGCCGAAGTCGAGCTGGTCGGTGATCGAGATGACGACCCCCTTGTCGGTGGCTTCGACCGAGACGCCGTCGTGCAGCTTGTCGCCGGGCTTGAAGGCATCGGCCAGTTGCCGCTTGACGTCGGCCGCTGCCTTGACGGCAGCCGCGGTTGGCGCCTTCTCGCCGACGTCAGGCTTGGTGGCGTTTTGCGTCGCGGCTTTCGCTCCGCCCGCGACCGTGGTGCCGTCCGGTTTGGTCTCGCCGGCCATTGCCGTGGCAGGGTTCGCGGCCTGCTTGCCGGTCGCGTCCTTAGCCAGCGGCTCGAGCGGTGCCGCGACAGGCGGCACGGCTTTGACTTTGAGCACTTGCGTTTCGGCGGTCTTGTCGCCGGGCTTGGCCGGATCGCCCTCGATCTTGGTGCGCTCGGCGCTGGCCTCGGCGCCGGGCGCCGCGACCTGCTGCGACCAGAAATCCGGCTCGAAGGGATCGCGGTAGGAGGCGCCACCGGAGGCGCCGGTAGCCGGTCCGGCAGCCTGCACGCCGCCGTCGCCTTTCTGGCTGACATTCTGCATGACGCCGGTGTCGGTAGCGATTTCCGAAAGCACCGCGTAGGGGTCGGCGAAGAGATGATCGTCGGTGCGTTCCGGCTGCTGCGGCTCCTGCTTGTCCTGCTTGCGGTCCGACGCGCCCGCGCCGGCATTGCCGTTCTGTCCGGCTTTGCTGGTCGCCTCTTGCGGATCGTCTGCCGTCAGCCCCATCGCGCGCGGGCCGTCACCGAGATCCTCCAGGCCCTTGCGGCTCGAATTGCGGTCGACCAGCTTGACCGGGTTGAAGTAGCTGGCGACGGCTGCCTTGGTCTGCTCGTTGGCGGCGTTGATCAGCCACATGACCAGGAAGAAGCACATCATGGCCGTCATGAAGTCGGCGAAGGCGATCTTCCAGACGCCGCCATGGTGGGCTTCGTCATGGTCGTCATGACTGCGCCGCACGATGATGATCTCGTGGCGGCCGTGATCGGCATCGGCGACGCTCATGCCAGGACCTCCGAGAGGGTCGTCGACCATTCGGCCATGCGCGTCTCGAACACCGCCTCGTCGATGGCGACGGTCAGGTCGAAGCCTGGCGCCTCGACAAAATCGAGATTGGCGGCGCGGGGTCCGAGCGACGCCTTCAGTGTTTCGAACATCGAGAGCGGGCCGCGCACGACGATGCGCACCGCTTCGGCATCGCCAACCGCTTCGCGAACGGCGCCAGCCAACGCATCGATCGAACGTTTCTGCAGATCGTCGCTGACGATGCCGCCGATGATGCGGGCGACCGTGGCGGCGACAAGTCCGGTCACGCGCGCCTCCATCGCATCGATGCGCAACGAGACAGCCTTGCCGACATCGTCGCCGAGGCTTTCGAGAAATATCCTTGCTTCCTCGGCACTGGCCTGGCGTTCGGCTTCGAGCGCGGCGTCATGCGCAGCCGACAGGCGGACCTCCAGCGCTGCCTCCGCCTGGGCAACCGCCTCGGCGATCAGCGTGCCGATATCGGCTTGTGGCGCCGGCGTCTCGGGCTTGTGGTCGGGATCGACTGCTGCCCGGGGCTGGCCGGCGCGTTGCGCGCGCGTCCCGAAATCGGGCAGAAGGTCGAAGAGGGCTACGGAGGGCATGGTTTACACCGCCACTTCCTGGGCAGCCCATTTGCGCAGGATCTGCGCGGTGCGCTCCTCGTTGAGATCGACCATCCTGGCAAGCCTGTCCTGCGGCGCCGGCCGGATCTTCTGGCGAAGATCGTCGAGCGGCGTGGGGCCTGGGCGTGTGCCTGGCAAGGTCCCGATCGCGGCACTGTCGGTGGCCGCCATTGCCTCCGGCGTCGGCAGCGAGCGCTGGACGTCGTCGAAGCTGGGACCTGCCAGGGCCGGAGTAGCCTTTGCCGTCAGCGCCGCGGCCATCGGCCTCAGGCCGAAGAAGGCGACCAGGAACACCACGACGATGAAGGCACCGGCATTGATCATCGTGCCGGCATGCTGGCCGATAGAATCGAGCATTCCCGCCTGCGGGATCGCCTCGCCATCCAGGCCATCGATGAACTCGACCGCCGAGACGTCGATGATGTCGCCGCGCTTTTCGTCCAGGCCGGTGGCGGACGTGACCATCTTCTGGATCTCGGCGACGCGCTTGGCGATCTGCTCCGGCGTGGCGTCCTTGCCGAGGATGGCCGTCAGCCGCTGCTGATTGACGACCACGGCGATCGACATCTTGGTGACGGTGTAACCGTTGGAGACCGTGGCGATCTTCTTGGAATTGATCTCGTAGTTGGTGATCTCTTCCCTGCGGTCGTTTTGCGAGGAGGATTGCGGACCATCGGTGGCGGTTGCCTGGGTCTCGGGCAGGTTCTGCTCGACGCTGGCCGGAGTGGAAGCCTGCTTCTGGTTGTTGTTCTCGTTGGCCCGCACCGACTGCACCGAGCGTTCGACGCGGGAATTCGGATCGAAGATGGTCTCTTCCGTCTGGCGGGTGTCGGTGTTGACCTCGGCCTTGACGCTGGCGCGGAAATTGTCGGGGCCGAGATAGGCCGTCAGCGCACGGCGGATGTTGTCTCCGATCTGCGCCTCGACGGTCTGCTCGACGCCGAGCGTGCGGGCGGCGCTGGTGTTGGAAGGGTCGTCGCCCGCAGCCAGCAGATTGCCGCTGGAATCGAGAACAGTCACCTTGTCTGCCGACAGGCCGGGAACGGCGGCGGCGACGAGATGGCGGATCGACATGGCGCTCTTCTCGGCGTCGATGCCGGCGTAGCGGATGACCACGGAAGCGGAGGGCTGCTGCTCGTCGCGGCGAAAATTGGCGCGTTCGGACATGACGATGTGGACCCGCGCAGCCTTGATGCCCGATATCGACTGGATGGTGCGGGCGATCTCGCCTTCCAGCGCGCGCACGCGGGTGATCTGCTGCATGAAGGAGGTGAGGCCGAGCGAGCCGACATTGTCGAACAGTTCGTAGCCGGCATTGGCGCTGGTCGGCAGGCCCTTTTCGGCGAGCAGCATGCGGGCCTGAGCGGTGGTGCCGGCCGGCACCAGAACCGAGGTTCCATCGGCGCCGACATCGAAGCCGATACCGGCTTCGCCCAGCACCAGGCCGATCTGGTTCACGTCGGCACGGTCTAGTCCCACATAGAGCGTGTCGTAGGCGGGGCGGTTGAGATAGACCGAGGCGATGCCGATGACGCCCATCACCAGAACGGCGATGCCCGCCAGCATGGCGAGGCGCTTCACGCCAAACCCGCGGAGATTCGAGATGATGCTCTGGATCTGTTCCGGCACGGTTCAACGACTCCCAGCATGATTGTCCGCTGGAACTCTAGTCTTCGAAGCTTGTGCGAAAATGAAATCGGGCCGCGCTTGCGGCGCGGCCCGATTATCTGATGGGAAGGTGGGCGCCGGTGGCGCCCGTGATCAGCTCTTGAACAGAGACAGGATCGACTGCGAGGCGGCGTTGGCGATCGACAACGCCTGGATGCCGAGCTGCTGCTGCACCTGCAGGGCCTGGAGACGGGTCGATTCCTTGTTCATGTCGGCATCGACGAGCTGGCCGACGCCGCGGTCGATGGAGTCCATCAAGCTCTGGGTGAAGGTCTTCTGCAGGTCGATGCTGCTCTTGGCCGAGCCGAGGATGGTGGCGGAGTCGGTCAGCTGGGCCATGACCTTGTCCATCCTGGTTACCATCTGCGTGATGATGTCGTCGGTTACCCCTGGGGCCGTGATGTCGAGGTTGTAGGCGGAAATATTGTCGACCTTGGCGACCGCTCCCGCCGCCGTCTGGCCGGCTGTGTTCGCGGCGATATCCGTTCCTCCGCCCGCGATCACGCCCGCATAGGCGTTGTCGTACAGGGTCTGGGCGGCGCCCGTGGAATAGATGGAGGTTTTGCGATCGAGGGTTCCGGAATTCTTCACCTCGGCGGCGAGGCCGTAGTCGAAAAGCTTGGTGCCCTCAACATCGATGTTGATCGTTCCGATCGACACTGCGCCGGATGAGGAGCGATTGAATGAGGACACGATCTGCGAGTCGGGCTGGACGCCATCATTGGGGGCGGCAGTCTGCTTGGAGGTCACCGCCAGGAAATTCGAGCCGGAGAAGGTCGCCGCATCGGCGAACGACTTCATCTGCGTCTGAAGCGCCTTGATCTCGGTCTGGGTTTTTGCCTTGGCGGCATCCGTCTGGCCGACCATGGACAGCACCTTGGTCTTGATCTGCCCGATCGTTGTCAGCACATTGTTCATGCCGGTGTAAGCGGCGTCGACCTTCGAGGCGCCGAGGCCGAGTGCATCCTGCACGGTCGACAGGGCCGCGTTGTCGGAGCGCATCGTGGTGGCGATCGACCAGTAGGCGGCGTTGTCCGAGGCCTGCGAGACCCGGTAACCGGTCGATATGCGGGCCTGCGTCTGTTCGAGCGACTTGTTGGTGGCGCTGAGGCTTTGAAGTGCGGTTAACGCCGAAGCGTTGGTCATGATGCTCGCCAAGAAAGTCGCTCCTTCTCAAAAGCCGACATGCTCAGACATGTCGGATGGGCCAGTTCAACGGGTGGCATCGTGCCGGTCGGACCGATTCGCCAACTGTCGTAAGCTATTGGTTAACCATAACTAGCGCGGCATGGTTAACAGCCTGTTAAAAGCTGGCTTTTGAGAGTTAAGGATCGAGGGTTGCGTGGGGCTGGAGCAAAACGCAATTCGGGCCGCGCTGTTGGCGCGGCCCGAATTTTTAGTGCGAACTGTGGTTGGGCGAAGGCGATTAGCCGCGGAAGAGCGACAGGATCGACTGCGATGAACCGTTGGCGATCGACAGCGCCTGGATGCCGAGCTGCTGCTGGACCTGCAGGGCCTGGAGGCGGGTCGATTCCTTGTTCATGTCGGCATCGACGAGCTGGCCGACACCGCGATCGATGGAGTCCATCAGGTTCGAGGTGAAGGTCTTCTGCAGGTCGATACTGCTCTTGGCGGCGCCGAGCGTGGTGGCGGCGTTGGTCATGGCCTTGAGCGCGGCATCGACGACGTTCATCTGCTGCGCGATCTGGCTATCGCTGGCGGCCGTGCCACCCGAGAAGATAGTCAGTGAGGCAACCGAATAGGTGTCGGTAGCCGCTGCGGCAGCGCCCAACGTCGGTGCCGAGGCCGTGGCAACAGCAGCGCCCGTGGTGCCGAGGCGAGCCGTGTCGAGAATACCCTTGGCGGTTGGTGCCGCGCCGGCATCGTACAGCTTGATGCTTTCCACATTGACATCGATCGTCGAGATCGAAGCCGCGCCGGTCGCGTCGCGGTTGAAGGCCGAAACAATCTTCACGTCGGCCGCGGTGCCTGTCGCAGTGGACACCGAAAGCATGTTGGTGCCGGAGAAGGTGGCACCATCGGCGTAGGCCTTCAACTGGTTCTGAAGGGCGGCGATTTCGACCTGGGTCTTTTCCTTGGAGGCGTCCGTCTGGCCGTAGGACGCGACCAGCTTGGTCTTGATCTGGTTGATGGTATCGATCGCGCTACTCATGCCGGTATAGGCTGTGTCGACCTTGGAGGCGCCGAGGCCGAGAGCGTCCGAAACGGTGGACATTGCCTGGTTGTCGGAGCGCATCGTGGTGGCGATCGACCAGTAGGCGGCGTTGTCCGAAGCCTGCGAGACCTTGTAGCCGGTCGAGATGCGGGCCTGGGTGTCGGTGAGGGATTTGCTGGTGGCGTTGAGGCTCTGCAGGGCCGTCAATGCGGCGCTGTTCGTCATGATGCTGGACATGGTACTCGTACCTTGATTTTACAGGTATTTTTTACATACCGGCTCTACCGGTATGACGGTGCGGCATCATGCCCATGATCTCTCAAATCGATCACCCGCCATCTGCGAGCGAATATGCGGGCAAGTCCCTACCAAAGGGCTAAACCGGACGGTTAATCGAAAATATATTGCTGGGATTTCGAGCCGGCGCGGCAGGATCAGTTGAAGGAGCGCACCAGGCTGCCGACAAGCAGGTTCCAGCCGTCGATCAGGACGAAGAACAGGATCTTGAACGGCAGCGACACCACTGTCGGCGGCAGCATCATCATGCCCATCGCCATGGTGATCGTGGCGACGATCAGGTCGATGACCAGGAATGGCAGCACGATCAGGAAGCCGATCTCGAAACCGCGCCGGATCTCCGAGATCATGAAGGCCGGCACCAGGATGCGCAGGTCGACGGTGTCACGCGAAACGGTCTGGCCGCGCTCGCGGGCGAGGTCGGCGAAGAGGTCGAAATCCTTGTCACGCACATTGTGCAGCATGAAGGTGCGGAACGGGTCCGAAATCTTGTCGAAGGCTTCGGTCTGTGTGATCTGGTTGTCCATCAGCGGCTTGACGCCGGTGTTCCAGGCCTGATCGAAGGTCGGCGCCATGACATAGAAGGTCATGAACAGCGACAGCGAAATCAGGATGAGGTTTGCCGGTGTCGACTGCAGGCCGATGCCGGCGCGCAGGATCGAGAAGGCGATGACGAAACGGGTGAAGCTGGTCACCATGATCAGCAGGCCTGGCGCCACCGACAGAACGGTCAGCAGGCCGAACATCTGGATGATGTAGCCGACGGTGGTGCCGTCAGCCTTGCCGATGCCGCCGAGATCGAGTTGCTGGGCCGCCGCGATGGAGGTGGCGGCGGCGATCATGGCCGTGGCGAGAAGGAGTTTTCTCATTCGAGCAGCAATGTCCTGATGAGTACCTGTTTGGCGTGACCCTGGCTGCGGATCGCGGCGCGGTCTTCGAGGTCGGCCTTCAGGTGCTGGTAGCCGCTGGCGCCCTCGATCTGATGCATCTTCAACGTGCGCACCAGGGCCAGAAGGTCCTGGTGGATGTCATCCGACATTGCCTGTGGCTGCGGCGCGTCATAGACGATGGACACCTCCATCCTGATCCAGGTGCCGGCAGGCGAAGCGATGTTGGTGGTGATCGGCGCCAGCACGACAAGCATCGGGCCCAGGCCTGGCTGCTCGGCCGCGGCGGGCTGCATGATCTTGCCTTCGTTCTCAGGTGCGACCGGTACAGACGCCGGCGCATCGACGCCTTTGAGATAACCGCCGGACATCCAGCCCATGCCGATGGCGGCCGCCGTCACAACCAGCAGCATGCCGGCCTGAATGGCAAGGGAGGGACCCTTGCGCGGCTGGACCTGTTCGACATTTGCCACTGTGCTCTGTTCCCCAACCCTAGAACGGAAGAACCTGGTCGAGAATCTGCTGGCCGTAGGCAGGCTGCTGGACCTCGGTGATGCGACCGCGTCCGCCGTAGGAGATGCGGGCCTCGGCGATACGTTCGTAGGGGATGGTGTTTTCGGCGCCGATATCGGCCGGCCGCACGATGCCGGCGAGCGTCAGCACCCTGAGCTCGGCGTTGACGCGCACTTCCTGCGATCCGGTGATCATCAGATTGCCGTTGGGCAGCACATCGGTGACGATCGCCGCGACATTGAGCTCAAGCGTCTCCGAGCGCTTGATCTCGCCGTCGGCGGTCGTGTCCGTGGTGGAGCTGAGAGCCCCAGCGCCCTTGCCGGCGGTGCTCCACTTGTCCCACTGCGCGCTGAGGTCGTAACCGAGCTTGCGATTGGCGGTGCGGCTCCTGTCGTTCTGGTTCTTGAAGTTGGCCCGATCGTTGATCTTGATCTTGACCGTCAGGATGTCGCCCTGGGACAGCGCCCGCGGGTCGGTGAACAGCCGGCTCTGGCGGTCGTCCCACAACGAGAATTTCTTGACCGGCGCGGGCGGCGTTTGCGGATAGCGATAGAGGGAGCCGGTGCTGCCGCCATCGATGCCGGAGCCGACAGGGGACAGAGCCGGCTCCCGGCCGACCTCCTTGAGGTTGGTTCCGCAACCCGACAGCACGGTGACCGCGCACAGGACAAGCATTTTCCGGATCATGACGGATCTACCCTTCGGGCTGCGCTGGCCATAATGCCGGTGAGCGTCGCCGCCGCCTTCTGGTCCATTTCGTTGAGGATGACGCTCGCCTTGCGTGTGTCGAGCTTCATCAATATGGCCGCAGCCAGATCGGCGTTGACGATGGCCAGCCGCTCGGCGGCGGCGTCGGGTTTCATGCCGGCGTAGATCTGGACGACGCCGTCCTCGGCCCGGGCCAGGAAAACCTCGCGCCGCTTCAGCCAGGTCTCGTACTCGGCTTTCTTTGCATCGAGAGCTTTCATGCGCTCGTCAATGCCGGCCTGGAGCTGCTTCAGTTCCTCCGCCTGCAGGACATAGCGGCGGTCGCGGGCGGCGTCGGCGATGTTTGAGCAGAAGCGCTCGATCTCGCTTTGGTCCGGCGCCTTTTCCCGTGTCAATTGCCGCGGCGGCGCTGCCACCGGTGCTCCCGGCAGAACCTGGCGGACCGTCTCCTCGCCGCGTGCGGTGTCGCCGGCAAAGGGCAGCGCCGCGAGAATAGCGGTCGCAAGCAGGATCGCGGCTTTGCGGTGTCTGCCGTCATGGCGTGGGAAGGAGCGTGTCATCGGCATCGCCTATTGCAGAACCAGGTCGGCCTGCAGGGCCCCGGCCGACTTGATGCCCTGCAAAATGGCGATGATGCCGTCCGGCTTGACCCCGAGGCGGTTGAGGCCGGAAACGAGGGTTTGGAGATCGGGTCCGTCAAGCACGGCAACGCGGGCGTCGGGCCGGCTGGCGTCGATGGCGGTGAACGGTTCGATGGCGGTCTCGCCCTTGGAGAAGGGCTCGGGCTGGACGACGCGCGGCGCTTCGGTGATGCGCACGGTGAGCGTGCCGTGGCTGATGGCGACCCGTGAGATCTTGACGTCATTGCCGATGACGATGGTGCCGGTGCGCTCGTCGATGACGACACGGGCCGGCGTGTCGGATTCGACCACCAAATTCTCGATTTCGGCATAGAAGCGCGCCGCCGAGACACCCTTCGGCCTTCTGATCTGAACGGTGCGCGAATCGCGCTCTGCCGCCACCCGCATGCCGAAGCGCTGGCCGGTATAATCGTTGATGGCGTCCGCGATGCGGATAGCGGTCGAGAAATCGGGATTGCGCAGTTGCAGCGTCAGGATCGCCTGATCGTCGAACTCGGCCTGGACAGCACGCTCGACGATGGCGCCGTTCGGCACGCGGCCGGAGGTCGGCACGCCTTGCGTCAGTTGCTCGGCCTGTCCCTGGGCGGTAAAGCCGGACACGATGACCGAGCCCTGGCCGACGGCATAGATCTCGCCGTCCGCTGCCTTCAGCGGCGTCATGATCAGCGTGCCGCCGGAAAGCGAGGTCGCGTCGCCCATCGAGGAGACGTCGATGTCGATGCGGGCGCCCGACTGCACGTATGGCGGCATGTTGGCGGTGACGATGACGGCGGCGACATTCTTGGCGCGCGCGCTGCCGCCCTCGGTGGCGATGCCGAGGTTTTCGAGCATCGCGCGGATCGACTGTTCGGTGAATGGCGAGTTTCGCAGGCTGTCGCCCGATCCGGCAAGGCCGATCACCAGGCCGTAGCCGACGAGCTGATTGTCGCGCGAACTCTGCAACTGGGCGATGTCCTTGATGCGCGAGGCGACCTGGCCGGGCGGCAGCGAACTCGGCCCGGTCGACACCCGGAACATGCGGCTGGTGGTGGCCGGATCATATTCGGGATCGTTGTAGACGCCGCCATTCTTGGCGGCGAGCTCACGCTTGGCCTTCGGCGTCAAGCCGTCGGCCAGCGCCGGCTGCAGGCCAAGCACGGCTGCCAGTATCAGGGTAAGCCCGCGCATCATGAAGCGCTGACCTGGATGGTTCCATCCGCCATCACCGTGCCGGACAGGACTTTGCCGCTGTCGATGTTGCGAACCTTGACGAGGTCGCCCGCGGCTCCCGGCTGCAGCGTCACGGCGGTGGCCGAGATCGTCAGCCCGCCGGCGATGAAGAAGATCTGCACGGAAGCACCCTGTTCGACCAGCCAGGCCTCGCGGATGGCGGTGGAGGGAATGTAGCGGCCGGGCAGCAACGTGCGCTTGGCGACCTTGCCATCCAGTTCCTCGACCCGTGTGGCGACCGCCTCCGGCTTGTGCTTGCCGACGATAAGGGTGACCTGTTTGAGGGCAGCCAGATTGATGGTCTCGCCGGGATAGATAACCCGGCTCGGAATAAGCACCACCTCGCCGACAGCTTGATTGCTGGCGATCCGGGTGGCCGACTGGTTGGCCGATTCCTGGGCAAAAGCCGGCATCGTGCCGGTCACCAGCGCAAGGACGAGCGCGGTGCGGCGGAATGCGGACAGGCGGCCGGGCGTCGACATCATGCGTTACCTGATGTTCTTGGAGACCACGGAGGCCATGTCGTCGGCGGCCTGGATGACCTTGGAGTTCATCTCATAGGCGCGCTGCGCCGAGATCAGCTCGGTGATTTCCTTGACCGGGTCGACGTTGGAGGCTTCGAGATAGCCCTGCTGGATGGTGGCGAAGCCTGGATCGCCAGGCACGCCGACATTGGCCGGCCCCGAAGCCGTGGTTTCCTGGAACAGATTGTCGCCGAGCGGCGCCAGGCCGGCCTCGTTGGCGAAATTGGCGATCTGAAGCTGACCGAGGTTCTGCAGGTCGGTCTGGCCGTCGATGCGGGCGAAGACCTGGCCGGTCTTGTTGACGATGACCTCGACGGCATCCACGGGGACGTTGATTGCCGGAATGACGGCAGCGCCGTCGACCGTCACCAGCTGGCCGGTGGCGTTGGTGTTGAGAGCGCCGGCGCGGCTGTAGAGCGTGCCGCCGTCGGCACCCTCGATCTGAAACCAGCCCCTGCCGGTCAGCGCCAGGTCGAAACTGTTGCCGGTGCTGGTCAGTTCGCCCTGTGTGTGCACGTTGCGCACGGCCGTCGTCTTGACGCCGAGGCCGATCGAGACGCCCTCCGGCACCAGCGAGGCGTTGGAGCGGTTGGGCACGCCTTGCGTGCGGTCGACCTGATAGAGCAGGTCGGAGAATTCGGCACGGGCGCGCTTGTAGCCGGTGGTGTTGATGTTGGCGATGTTGTTGGCGATGACTTCCAGATTTGTCTGCTGGGCATTCATGCCGGTGGCGGCGATGGCAAGTGCTTTCATGGCGGAATTCCTCAGATGCCCATTCGACTGACTTCGAGATACGCGGAAACCACCTTGTCGCGGATGGCGACGGCGGTCTGAAGCGCCTGCTGCGCGCTCATCACGGCGTCGACCACCTGACGGGTGTCGGCGTCGCCCTTGAGCGCCTGCATCGATACCTGCTCGGCATTCTGCATCGTGTCGACGGTCTTGGAGGCTGCCTGGCTCAGCGCCTCGGCAAAGGAGGTGCCGACATTGCCGCCGGCCGAGGGTGTCGCGCCGCCCTGGAGCAGGCTTGTCGCCGTGTCATCGCCGCCGATCGACGGCTTGAACTGAAGGGCTCCGATACCGCTGATCATTACTGGTTCCTCATCAGGTCGATGGTCATGGAAATCAGGTCACGGGCCTGCTTGACGACTTGAAGGTTGGCCTCGTAGGAGCGGTTGGCCTCGGTCATGTCGGCCATTTCGATCAGCACGTTGACGTTGGGCATCTTGACGTAGCCCTTCTCGTCGGCTGCCTCGTTGCCGGGCTGGAACTCGACTGGAAAGTCACTGGGATCTCGATCGATCGAGTTCACTGCAACAGTTGAACTGCCGGAGGCCCGGTCAAGCTCGGAGACGAAGCTGATGGTCTTGCGGCGATAAGGATCGGAGCCGGGCGCGGTGCCGGTCGACTGGGCGTTGGCGAGATTTTCGGAAACCACGCGCAGGCGCTCCGACTGGGCGCCGAGGCCGGATGCTGCGACTTTGAGGGCTGCGGTCAGTGCGTCCATGGTCAGCTCTTCACCGCCATCATCATCATCGTATGAAAAGCCTTGACGATCGCCGTGTTGAGTTCGAAGGAGCGGCGCACCTCGCCGGCTTTCAGCAACTGGTCTTCCAGCACGACGGAGTTCTTGGACGGCATGACGACGCCGTCATCCTCCTGCGGCTTGATGGTGAAGCCGGCATTGGTCGCTGCATTGCCGAGATGGCCGGCCTGGGTGGCCTGCAGCGATACGGCGGCGCGGTCGAGCACCTTTTCGAATGGCTCGACGTCGTTTGCCGTATAACCCGGCGTGTTGGCATTGGCGATGTTGCCGGCGACTGCCGACTGGCGCACGGCCAGCCATTGCGCTTGCTTGGCGGCGAGGTCGAAAAGGGAAACGGGCTCCATGGGAATCTCCGAGCAGGTACCCAGAGACTAGGCCGCCAGTCTTGCGCGGGCCTTGCGGATGGCCGGAAGCCGGAGATCGTTTATCTGGAGAGTTCGATTACCCGGTCGGCACTGGTGACCATGACCCATTTGCCGTTGCGCTGCTCGATGGAGGACACTTGGCTGGAGTCAGGCAGTATCGAGCCGCGCTGGACGATCCAGAGGCCAGCGTCGTCCTGGATCATGGCACGGCCGTTGGCGACATGAACCATGCGGAATTTCGCCGCGTCGGCCGGAAACGGTTGCTCGTCGGGTGCGGCTGCGGGATTGGCATCATCCCGCACCGTCCCCGTGGCAAGAAGATCGAGATTGGCCGCGGGAATATCCTTTGCCGTCAGCGGCGCGCTGCGTTGCGCGACCACGCCGCCGCCCGCTCGCCCGGAATTAGAGCCGGTGCCGCCGAACTTCATCGCCTGGACGCCAAACTGGTCCTGGTTGAAGAAGATGTACCAGGGGAACAGGGCGCAGATCAGGCCGAGCGTGATGCCGAGCGCGGCTATGACGAAATCGCTGCGTCGGTCGGACGTCTTCTTCAGCCGGGGAAACGGTGCCTTTGGTGGCTGCGGCCATTCGGTGCGCGGGAACAGCCCGTCGATCAGCGAGTCGCGGCTGGCCTGCGTCATCTCGGCAGCCACCGCCTGGGGAGCCCGGGGCAGAGCGGGTTCGACGGGCCTGGCCAGATCAGGATCGGCTTTGCCAGCCCGTGGCAGGATTGGCTTGACGGCTCTGGCCAGAACGGCCTCGGCTTTGGCTGCGATGGCACGGGCAGCCTTTGCCTTGGCAGTTCTCGTTTCGTCAGCCTCGGCTTGCTCCACGGCGTTGGCCTCGGCGATCATGTCGCGCAGGATGCGCTCGGTATATTCGCGTTCAGTCTCCGGCATCGGCGTTCAGCTTGCTCTTGAGGTGGCGGGCGAGATCGGAGAACGGGTCGGTCGACGGGCGATCCTTTGGCGCTTGCGTCAGCGCTTCATAGATCAGCGGCACCTGGCGCACGGCGATGTCGAGTTCGGCATCGACTCCGCCCTGATAGGCCCCGAGCAACCGGATATCGCGCGTGTCCTCGAAGCGCGAGATCATCGACTTCAGCCTTGTGACCAGCGCGCGCTGTTCGACGCTCCAGGCCTTTCCGGCCAACCGCGATATGGACGACAGCGGGTTGACGGGGGGATAGCGACCCTGTTCGGCGATCGTGCGGTCGAGCACGACATGGCCGTCGAGGATGCCGCGCACGGAATCGGCGACCGGGTCGTTGTGGTCGTCACCGTCGACCAGCACGGAAATGATGGCGGTGATCGATCCCCTACCTTCAATTCCGGGGCCTTCCGTACCCGGCCCGGCGCGTTCGAGCAGCTTCGGCAGTTCGGTGAACACCGAGGCCGGGTAGCCGCGGGCGACCGGCGGCTCGCCGGTACCCGTCGCCACCTCACGCAAGGCGTGAGCGAAGCGGGTGATCGAATCCAGCACCAGCAAAACGCGATGCCCCTGGTCGCGAAAATGCTCGGCGACGCGCATGGCGGTGTCCGGCGCACGCCGGCGCATCATGGCGCTTTCGTCGCTGGTGGCGACGACGGCGACGGTCTTGGCCATGCTCTCGCCGATCGTGTCCTCGAGGAATTCACGGACTTCTCGGCCGCGTTCGCCGATGAGCGCCACCACGACGGTATCGAATGCGTCGGCGCCGGCGAGCATGGCAAGCAGCGTCGACTTGCCGACGCCGGAGCCGGCAAAGATGCCGAGGCGCTGGCCGAAGCAGAGCGGCGTGAAGATGTCGATGACCTTGACGCCGGTCATGAAGGCCGTGCCGACGCGTTGCCGCGCCATGGCGCCCGGCGTCGTCTGGGCGCCTCGCGATGTGTCATCTCCCCGGGCGAGCGGCGGGCCGCCATCGATCGCCCTGGTGAGTGCGTCGATGGTGCGGCCGCGCCACGAGGCATGCGGCGCCACCACGAGCGGACCGCGGCGGAACACGGCATCACCGATGCCGGAATCGGCGCTGCGTTCGAAGGGCGCGACGACGGCCTCGTCACGGCCGATCTTGACGATCTCGCCGCGGCGCGCACCGGCATGGCCGGGCTGCTCGACGATGTCGCCCAGCCTGGCGAAGCCGGAAAGGCCGTGCACCTTGTAGTGCGTGGGCGTGACTTCGATGACGCGGCCGCCGCGCTTGAGCAGCGCCTCGGCGTCGGCGAAACGCCGCCAGACCCGTTCCAGCGCGGCAAGCCGGTCTTCCGGTGCCGGCTGGAGTTGTCTTTCGGGTGCGCGCAGGGATGGCTGGTCGAGCGACATGGATTATTTCGAGCCGAGCGTCTTGATCGCCTCGTCTGTGGACGAGTCGGTCTGCCGCATCAGGGCGGCCGTGTTCTCGAAGGCGCGCTGGACCATGATCAGTCTGGTGATCTCCAGCACCGGATTGACATTGGACTCTTCGAGAAAACCCTGGGCAACGCCGATATCCGAGCGATCGGTAACAGGCTCCGGGGTGCGTGCCGGAACGATGCCGGAATTGCCGTAGCGGACGAAGTTCGGGCCCGGATCGAAATTGTAGAGACCGATCGAGCCGACAAGTTGATCGTTCTGGCGCAACGAACCATCGGCCCCGGCCTTGGGCGGACCGTTGCGGGGGTCAAGCTGGATCGGCGAGCCGCCCGCATCGAGCACCGGGTGGCCCTCGAGCGACATCAGCTCGCCGTTCTCGTTCATCGAAAAGCGTCCGTCGCGGGTCATGACGGTGCCGACCGGCGTCTCTATGGCGAACCAGGCATCGCCCTGGACGGCGAAATCGAAGGGATTGCCGGTCTCGCTCAAGGCACCGTGGGCGCCGGAAAGGTAGGTCTTGCCCGGAGAGGCGAAGGATACCGATTTCTGCCCGGTGCCGGAGACGACGTCCTCGAACTTCACGCCGGTGGCGCGAAAGCCGATCGTCGAGGCGTTGGCGACGTTGTCGGCGATGGTGTCGAGGCGCCGCTCGAGCGCGATCTGCGACGAAAGGGCGACGTACAGGCTGTCCCGCATGATGGTCTCAGAATCTCAGTTTCTGCATGGCCATCATCAGGTCGGTGGAGATGCCGACTGTGAGTGGCTGCGCAAACAGCACGCTGACCGAGGTGACGGCCGATGAAGTCGGGTGGTTGATCTCGTACATGCTGGTGAAGCGCGTCAGGAACTTGCCGAGTTTCTCGGGGTCGGAGAAATCCGAGATATCGAGTTTTTGCTCGAACAGCTGCGCCTGCTTGTCGACATCGGCGGTGGCGAAGGAATCGGGCAGGCCGAGCACGGTGCGCACGACACTGGCAAGCGCGGTGTCGGCCAGCACGTCATACCAGCTGATGATGGTTGGGGCCTTGCGATCGAAATAAAGCGCCAGCCGCACGCCCTGGTTGGTCTGACCGGCATTCTCTTCGAGGGTCTGGCGCATGTATTTGTCGACGGTCGGCTGCTGCGCCGGATTGATGGTGGTGGTGTTTTCGCCATAGGCTTCGAAGTTGAAGGCGGAGGCAAGCGCGGCATAGGTCTTGTCCGTCATCTTGTTGGCGACGCTGTCGGGGTCGCGGACGCCGCCCTGCAGAACCCGCTTGATGAGATCCTTGTCCTCCGTCGCCGAGTCGAGACCGAATGACGCCAGCGCGTATGTGTAGAGCCGGTTGTTCGACATCAGATCGTCGATCGACTTCACCTTGGTGATGTTGGCAAGATAGTATGTCGTCTCGCCCTTCACATAGGCCGAATCCGGATCGAGGCCGGCGATTTTCGCCTGCGTGGCGTAGTTCTTGGTCACCATCTGCTGCGTCTTGTTGTAGATGGTCGCATCGGCGCCGTTGGCGGCGAAGTTGAAGGCGCTGACGAATTCGGCGTAGCGCTTGTCGGTCAGCTTGTTGGCGAAGCTGTCGGGATCGGAGACGCCTTCCTTGAGTGCCTTGACCATGAACGCCTTGGCATAGTCCATGTCCTCCAGCCCGTAGGCTTTCATGGCATATTTGAACAAACGGTCGTTTTTGACGAAATCGTCGATCGATTTCACCTTGGTGATGTTGGCGAGATAATATTTGGTGTCGCGATCAACCACGGGCTGCTGCTCGATCCTGTCGATCGATTTTGAAATGTCCTTGGTGATGAGCTGGTAGCTGGTAAAGGTATTGAGCAAAGACGTGCCTCCGGCCGAAGCTATGCCGGCACAATACCCCTACTTCCTTGCGCGAAACTGAATCGCTTCCACGCCCTCGATTCAAGCCTCACACAAGGCACGGGGACTATCCCTAGCTCCTGATGTGAAATGCGGAAGGACCTGTCGTGGGCATTCTGATTGGACTGGTGGTAACGCTCGGCTGCGTCCTTGGCGGCTTCATGGCCATGGGCGGCCATCTTCACGTGCTTATCCAGCCGTGGGAGGCCGTGATCATCTGTGGTGCGGCTTTTGGCACCTTCCTCGTTGCCAATCCGATGAAGACGGTCAAGGACACCGGCAAGGGCATTCTCGAAGCCTTCAAGCAGGCAGTGCCGAAGGAACAGGACTATCTCGAAACGCTCGGCGTGCTGCACTCTCTGATGCGCGAGTTGCGCTCGAAATCCCGCAGCGAAGTCGAGGCGCATATCGACAATCCGGAAGAGTCGGCGATTTTCCAGGCGTTCCCAACCGTGCTGCATAACCACGACCTGACGCATTTCATCTGCGACTACTGCCGTATCATCATCATCGGCAATGCCCGCTCGCACGAGATCGAGGCGCTGATGGACGAAGAAATCCAGACCATCAGGTCCGACAAGATGAAGGCCTATCATGCGCTGGTGGCGGTGGGCGATGGCTTGCCGGCGCTCGGCATCGTCGCCGCCGTGCTGGGCGTGGTCAAGGCGATGGGCGCGCTCGACCAGTCGCCGGAAATCCTCGGCGGTTTGATTGGTGCCGCACTTGTCGGAACGTTCCTCGGCATCTTCCTGTCCTATTCGGTGGTCGGGCCGGTCGCCACCAAGATCAAGACAGTGCGCGAGAAGAAGAACCGCCTCTATATCATCGTCAAACAGACGCTGTTGGCCTACATGAACGGCGCGCTGCCGCAGGTGGCGATCGAGTTTGGCCGCAAGACCATCTCGTCCTATGAACGGCCGACGATCGACGCTGTCGAGCAGAGCACGATGAATACCGGCACCGTCGAAAAGAAGGCCGCCTGAACGATGCGCGACAGATCGGTCCCAGCACTGTCATGACCAGTCCGGGCAGCCCAGCGGAAGCGCGCTCGCTGATCATCGAGCGTCTGGTCGGCGACAGCGGCGAAGCCGCCCAGGTCATCGACGCTGGCCGAGCCATGGCCGAACGCGCGGTACCGCTGTTGCAGAAAAGCCTGACCAGCGAGCTTGGCGTTCCGGTCGTCGTCGATCTCAAAGCGATCGAGGTCAGCCGTGTTCCCGAGGCGCGTTCGCGTGCCGGCGACACGTTTGCCATGACCGTGATCGGCTCGTCCGCCTCCTCCGATGCGATGACCCTGGTGATCGATGCTCCGGCGATCGCTATCATGGTCTGCACGCTGTTCGGCGGCGATCCGGATCTGCCAGTCTCGCCGATCGAACGCGATCTGTCGCAGATCGAAATCGATGTCTCGACCATGGTGTTCCAGCAGGTCGCGCAGGCCCTCAACGGTTCGGGAAAGCGCTCGCTCGACCTGCGCCTGCCCGCGCCGCGAGCAATGTCCGGCACCGAGGCGAAGCGGTATGTGCTGCGCGATGGCGCGGCAATCCGCATCGTGCTTGGCATCTCGACGCCGGCCGACAGTGGCACCGTCACGGTGACGATGCCGCAGCGCGTCGTGCTGGCCAGCCGCGACGGAGCCGTGCCTGTCAGCGACGACGATCACGGCCCCAGCTGGCGCGCCCGCTTTTCGGAA
This sequence comes from Mesorhizobium sp. M0011, assembly GCF_040324155.1. Classification (NCBI taxonomy): domain Bacteria; kingdom Pseudomonadati; phylum Pseudomonadota; class Alphaproteobacteria; order Hyphomicrobiales; family Phyllobacteriaceae; genus Mesorhizobium; species Mesorhizobium sp. M0011. The sequence continues at coordinate 93,200 of NZ_JAMYVQ010000014.1, forward strand.
GAGGTGATGCGCTCCACCGTGGCGCTCGAGGCCACGATGCCGCTGGCGCGGCTGACGCTCGGCGACCTCGCCGGTTTCGAAATCGGCGACGTCATCGAATTCGAGGAAACGGCCCAAACCCAGGCGCGTCTCAGCGCACGGGGCAAGACGCTGTTCGTATGCGAGTTCGGCAAACTGGGACAGAATTACACCGTCCGGATCAGGCATCCTTACGACGCCGGGCAGGACTTTATCGACGGGCTGATGCCGGCTGCCGCCGGACGCGCCTGAGCATTTGGAGACGATCATGGCCAAAACCAAGGCGGAAGCCGACCTCGACCAGCCGGACGAGCAGCTCGACCGTGCCATCGAAGAGTTGCGCGGTGTCCTGCATGAAGAGGAGCAACGCCCCGATGCGGCGTTCAGGGCGGCCTCATCAGCCAATTCGAGCGTGATCATGAACATTCCCGTTGATGTCCAGATCATCCTCGGCAGCACCGAGATGCCGGTCTCCGATCTGATGGCGCTGCAAAAAGGGTCGACCGTGGCGCTCAATCGCCGCATCGGGGAACCTGTCGACGTCGTGGTCAACGGCCGCAAGATCGCGCGCGGCGAGATCACCGTGCTGGAAAGCGATCCGTCGCGTTTCGGCATCAGGCTGACCGAAATCATCGCCGGCACGAAGGGCGCCTAGACATGGTTTGCTGGGCTTGCCGGTGGCAGCGGAGGCGAGTGGCATGACGACGCCGGTGACCTTGACCCGCGCGCAGAAGGCGGCCGCCATATTGGTGGCGATGGGCAAGCCGTCGGCCAGCCGCCTGCTGAAATTCTTCAAGCAAGAAGAACTGAAGGCGCTGATCGAGGGCGCCCGCCTGCTGCGGACGATTCCGCAAAGCGATCTCGAACGTATCGTCGCCGAGTTCGAGGCCGAGTTCACCGAAGGGGCGGGATTGCTCGATTCCGCCGACAGGATGGACACCATCCTCAACGAATCGCTCTCGCCCGAAGAGATGAGCGCGATCATGGGCGACAAGAAATTCGAGGTCGCACCGGAAGGTCCGCCGCCGATCTGGCCCGAGCTCGAAAAGCTCGAACCGGCGCGGCTTGGCGCCTTCCTGGCCGGTGAGCATCCGCAGACGGCGGCCATGGTGTTGTCGAAGCTGGCGCCGCAGGTGGCGGCCAACGTGCTGCTGACACTGACCAAACCGATGCGTGGAGAAATCATCAAGCGCATGGTGACGATGGCCAATGTTCCCGACGCTGCCGCCAGGATCGTCGAAAACCGGCTTCGCACCAGCGTGCTGGCGGAAACCTCGACCAAGGACACCTCGGCCGGGCAAGCGCGTGTCGCCAGCGTTCTCAACGAACTCGACAAGCCGCTGCTCGAGGAGGTCATGCAGGATCTGGAAGCCGCCGGCACGCCTGATCTCGACGGTGTGAGGGCGCGGCTGTTTGCTTTCGACGACTTGCCGCTGCTCACCCAGAAAGCGCGGGTGCTGCTGTTCGACGGGCTCTCGACCGAGCTGGTCACACTGGCCCTGCGCGGCACTTCGGCCGCACTCGCGGAATCGGTGCTGTCGGCCATCGGCGCCCGCTCGCGGCGCATGATCGAAGCCGAACTCGGACAGGGCTCGGACGGGGTCCCTCTCGCCGACATCACGGCGGCCCGCAAGACGATCGTTACGACGACGATCCGGCTGTCGCGCGAAGGCGCCTTCGAACTACCCTCGACCCAAGACGCCGCCTAAGACCGCGCCATGGCTGACGCGGTCGACAAGGATTCGAAAACCGAAGAGGCGACGGAAAAGAAGATCCGCGACACCATCGAACAGGGCAAACTGCCCCATTCGCGGGAGACAGCGCTCCTTGCCTCGTTCGTTGCCATACTGGTGTTCACCGTCTTCTACGCCAAGGATGCGATCATCGATCTCGGCATGTTCCTGTCGATGTTCCTGGAGAAGCCGGAAGCCTGGCCGATGGACACCGAGACCGACGTCATCGCGCTCTACAAGATCGTCCTCCTCGAGGTTGGCCGCGCCGTCCTGAGCCTGATGGTGCTGCTGACCGTCGCCGGCGTCGGCGCCTCGGTGTTCCAGAACATGCCGCAATTCGTAGGCGAGCGGGTCCGGCCGCAACTCTCGCGCATTTCGATCGCCAAGGGGTGGAACAGGCTGTTCGGCATCCAGGGTTGGGTCGAGTTCCTGAAGTCACTCGGCAAGGTCGGGTTTGCCATCGTCGTGCTGAGCTTCACGCTGTCGGAAGACCACCGAAAGCTGCTCGCCGGGATGATCACCAATCCGGTCGCCTTCGGTCTCGTCATCCGCGGCATCGCCGTCGACATCCTGGTGGCGATCGTCTTCGTCATGGGGCTGATCGCGGCAATCGACATCGTCTGGTCGCGCTTCCACTGGAAGCAGGATCTGCGCATGAGCAAGCAGGAGGTCAAGGACGAGTTCAAACAGTCCGAGGGCGACCCGATCGTCAAGTCGCGGCTGCGCTCGCTGGCGCGCGACCGGGCGCGCAAGCGGATGATGACGGCGGTGCCGCGCGCGACGCTGATCATCGCCAACCCAACGCACTTCTCGATCGCGCTGAAATATGTGCGCGACGAGGACTCGGCACCCATGGTGCTGGCCAAGGGCCAGGATCTGGTGGCGCTGAAAATCCGAGAGATCGCGCGGGAACACAACATCCCGGTCTTCGAGGACGTGGCGCTCGCCCGCTCCATGTACAAGCAAGTTTCGGTCGATAGTGTGATCCCATCACAATTCTACCAGGCCGTCGCCGAACTGGTGCGGATCGTCTACTCGAAAAAGGCTGAGCGCAGACAGATTTCATGAACCGGCAACCGCACGCAAAATCCCGCGAGATCATCGTCGCCAGCGCCATCGAGCAGGTGGTGGGGGAACTCAGGCTGATCGATGTCGCCGACTACATCGCCTTTATCCGGCTGGAGCATTTCGCGTGCCTGTCGGACCTGGTCGATTCAGCGGTTGAGTTGTTCTTCATGCCGGGCACTCTACGGCTCGGCCATGGTGGTGAGGCGCATGTCGACTGGAGCGGCAGCCCGCGCATCGTGCTCGATCTGGAACTGAGGCCGCCCGGCGTCACCGTCTATTTCCAGCTGACGCTGAGCGAGCTCGGCGCATCGGTGGCGGTCAACTACGTGTCGTTCGAGAAGCCGGGCGAAGACCCGGAGCACAATACGGCGCTGCTCGAGGCGGTGATCGAACAGGCGCGTATCCGCAAGGTCGAGCCGCTCGCCTATCGCTGACCGTCGGTCGCCTTTCGAAGCGCTGTCGAATTCCCCTATTCGATCAAGCCCAGCCGCAGCGCCTTGGCAACGGCCTGGTTGCGATTGACGGCGTTGAGCTTCTGGGTCGACTGGGTCAGATACTGGTTGGCGGTGTGCACCGACAGTTTCAGGAGCCGCGCGATCTCCTCGCTGGTGTTGCCGTTGGCGGTCAGCTTCAGGCATTCGAGTTCGCGCTTGGAGATTGCGCGCATGCGGCCGGTATCGCCCGGACGGATGCGGGCGACGGCGGCGAACAGCGAAAAGCAGCGGGCGTGTATTTCGTAGAGCGCATCCTGCTGCATGGTCATCTCCGAGCCGAGGAACACGACAAGGCCGCATTGGCCGCGGTCGGCGTGAACGGGAAAAGCGATGCCGCTGGTTCCGGGCACCAGCGCCGCCATCTGCTCGGTCCAGGTGAGATCGCCAAACAGCTCCGCCATGGCAGGGACGCCGTCATCCGTCCACCAGCGCGGTTCGGTCGAGATGCGGGTGTGGCGCACGATCTCCTCGCCGTTGGCGCCTGAGATGAACTTGGTCGCCACGGCAATGCCGGGATAGTCGGAATCAAAGCATGGGACTAGCCGCGCCCGCTCGGGCGAGGGGCTTACGAAGAAGAGGCCGAAAGCCGAGGCATTCATGTCAACGGCGATCCAGCGGCAGCGGCGCACGGCATCGGGAATGGTGACCGCGTGATGGGTTTCGGAGCCAAGGGTGAAGGCTCCGAACGGGTTGCGCTGCTCGTTGAAAAGGGCTTCGGCCGTTTCCTTGATATCGGCGTGTTTCAAATGATGCCGCTCCTGATCGCCGTGGCGATGGCCATCGCGCGGTTGCTGGCCGCGAATTTCTGGATGGCGTGGGTGATGTAGCTGTTGACGGTGTTGGAGGAGACGCCAAGGATGACGGCGACCTCGTCGGTGGTCTTGCCTTCGGAAACCCATAACAGGCATTCGCGCTCGCGATCCGACAACGGATCCTGCATGGCGGCGGCGGCAATCAGTTGCGGGATGTGCGAGAGCGCGTAGCAGCATTTCAGCTGCGCCCGCATCAGCGCCGGCTGGTCGATGCTGCCGGCGGTCGCCGCAGAGAACAGGGCGAACAGGCGCTGGCGACCGACATTGAGGCGCAGCGAATAGATTTCCGCATGGCCGAGCACGTCGAGAAGGCGGGCTTCCTCGCCGGTGATCAATCCGTCTGTTTCTGGTGCCCGGGATGCCACCAGCGGCTGTGGACGGATACCTGGCGCGACGGTGAGCGCGCCCTGCGCGAGCCCGGCGATCAGCCGCTTGCCGATCAACTCGATGGCATCGAAAATCCAGTTGGAGGAGACGATGCGCGCGTCGTTGCGGTCCTGGTCGTGGACGATGGCGACCAACATGTAGCTGTCGGCGCCGATCTCGGCGGTCAGTTGCATGAAAAAACTGGTGAGATCGCCGCGCGACGTCAGGCGCGAGCCCAATGTGTCGGATTGAAGAAGTGCGGCGGGACTGCTCATTCTTGTTGCTTTTGGCCGGAATCGTTTCTGCTGTCCGGATGCTGGAAGCCAGCCGCCGAACCCGAATACGCATTACTTTGACGAAGACACACGCGTGGCGCAGGGCTGCGCCGAACCAAATCCCGAATCCATTCAGGGAACGCGAAGCCGTCCGCGTCTGGTGCCGGAAAAACTCCGGAACAAGAGACTTTGGGTGGTCGCCGCGCCCCCCGAGGACCGGCTGATTCGGGTCTAATCTACCCGCAGTTGAATCTGACATCAAACGCGATTTGACAAAATCGAATCCGGTGGACTCAGGTGCGACTCAGAGCTCGGTTTTCGCGCCTTGGACAGAAGACCGGGACGCGAAAGTCTTCGCCGGCCATCTCGGCGGCTGGTCGATTTCGCCAGGCTGGGGAGCATTGAACAGATGGGCGCGCCGGTTGCTGTGCCGAAGGCTGGTGCCTTGGCCCGATAGTGGGAACCGGGCGATGTTGCCGCCCCGGTCCCGGTGGTCTTTTGCTATGCCTGTCGTTGTCTCCAAATCGCTAGATGCTCCTGAACGACAGGCATTTACCGATCCTCGAACCCGCTCAGCACGCCGACCGCGTTGATGCCGATCTCCTCGACGGCATAGCCGCCTTCCATGACGAACAGCGTCGGCAGGCCGAGCCTGGCGATGCGGCGGCCGATCTTGGGATAATCAGATGTCTTCAGCTTGAACTGGCTGATCGGGTCCTTCTCGAACGTATCGACACCCAGCGAGACGATGACGACATCCGATGCATAAGCGGTGAGCCTGGCGCAGGCATCCTCGAGCGAGGCGTTCCATGCATCCCAGTCGGTGCCGAAGGGCATCGGATAGTTGATGTTGAAGCCTTCGCCGGCACCCGCGCCGCGTTCGTCGGCATGGCCGAGGAAGAACGGGTACTCGACCATCGGATCGCCATGCAGATTGAGCACCTGCACGTCGGCACGGTCGTAGAATATCTCCTGCGTGCCGTTGCCGTGGTGATAGTCGACATCGAGGATCGAGATGCGTTTGGCGCCCTGGTCGCGAAACCATTGCGCGGCGACGGCGGCGTTGTTGATGTAGCAATAGCCGCCCATGAAGCCAGCCCCGGCATGGTGGCCGGGCGGACGGCAGAGCGCGAAGGCGGAAGCCTCGCCATCCTTGACCAGGCCGGCGGCGGTCAGCGCCACGTCGTAGGAAGACTTGATCGCCGCCCAGGTACCTTCGACGAAGGTGGCGCCGGCATCGAAGGAATAATAGCCCAGCAGCGCGTCGACGCGCTTTGGCGGCACGTCGCCGCGCAGGCCGCGTGTCGGCCAGGTGAAGGGCATCGCCGTGCCCGTGAGGCCTGCTTCCAGCCATTGCGGCCAGACCGTCGGAAGAAAGTCGATATAGTCTGATTTGTGGATGCGCTTGGCGGCGGCGAGGTCATGTTCGTGCGGCGCGATGATGGGACCCAGTTTCTCGCTTTCGACCCGTGCCTTGATGAATTCGGCCCTCGATGGCTTTTCGAAGCCCGGCACGATGGCCGATGTGACCAGTTCCATTTGGCCGGCATGGCCGGCGTGCAGGGGGGAGAAAACAGTCTTCATAAATTCCTCTCGAAGTGTGAAATCAGTCAAGATTCAAGATTGAGATAAGGGCTCACCAGAGCGAGCCACATGGTTTCCACATCGTCCTCGATGAGGTCGAACGTCCTGCGATCCTTTTTCAGCCCCACAAGCCGGCAAACGTGTCCGACCTCCATCATCAGCACACCGAGCCGGCTGGCGATCTTGTCTTCAAGTGCCGGGTTCACATGCTGCAGCCATGCGGCGTAGAGGGCGATGATCTGGTCGTCATATTCGTTCTGGATCGGCCTGAGGTCGGCGTTGCCTGAAATGGCCTCGATCACCGGCATCAGGGTGGCGTTTTCCAGGTAGAGCCTGGACGTGTCGGTGAAGAGCCTGCGCACTTCGCGCCGAAACTCTTCACGGTTGGTGGGCGGGGCGACCTTGATACGCCTGGCGATCACCTCGGGAAAGGATGACAGCCAGCGCCGGGCGAGGTCCAGAAGAATGGCTTCCTTGTTGGGAAAGTATTGGTAGATCGAACCAACCGACAAGCCTGCGCGCTGCGCAATGGCGAGCGTCGTCGGCGTCTTGGTTCCTTGCTCCCGCGTCAAGACCAGCGCTGCGTCGAGAATCCGGTCGACCACCTTGCTGGAGCGTTGTTGCCGCGGCTGTTTGCGCGGTTCGAGCGCTATCCTTGTTTTGCGATCGAGACTGCGCTTCACGGCTTGATGTCCTCGTTCCCCGCCCGGTCTCAACATGGTGGGAGCTTGCTGTCCACAATACATTCCAGATTCGGTATGTTGACAAACGCGAATAATCAGTCGCATTCTTATCCACGCTGCCTCTTGGGATGACAAGGGGAATTTCCAAGACAGCGCGCTGGCATTCTTTTTCGTCCCATGGCGCCACTCCGGTGGAGCGGCAGGTCGTTGGACGTGAGAGGTTGTCGGTCCCAGTCAGTCGTCAAAAGCGCGGAGTCGCGATGTCTGTCACAGGTGCGGGTCACAATGCGGATCTGATCGTCATCAACGGTCGTGTACGGACCATGGACGACGACAATCCCGCCGCCGAAGCCGTCGCCGTCAAGGACGGCGCCATCATCGCCATCGGCAGCCGCGCCTCCATCGAAGAGTTCAAGGGACCGACCACCAAGGTGATCGACGCCAAGGGCGGTTCGGTGGTCCCGGGGTTCATCGAAGCCCATATGCATTTGTTTTCGGGCGGGGCTGAACTTGCCCACCTTCAACTCACCGGTATTCATGGCTTCGAGGCGCTGCAGAAGGCGATCCGCGACTATGCGCCGACCCGGCCCGACGCGAAGATGCTGGTCGGCCAAGGCGTCGACTACACCGTGCTCGGCAGCGAGCGCGTGACGCGCCATCACCTCGACGCCATTTTGCCCGATCGCCCGTTCTGCATGGCGGCGCCCGACCATCACACCATGTGGGCCAACACCAAGGCGCTGGAAATGGCCGGCATCCTGCAGGGGTGCACGCTCGGCCCTGGCAATGAGATCGTCATGGGTGACGATGGACTGGCCGCCGGCGAATTGCGCGAAGGCGAGGCCTTTGGTCCGGTGCTCGATCTTGCCGGCGAAGGCCGGGTTCGGCTGGGGCTGTCGACCGGCGGCGAGCCGGACCCGATGCCGACGGCGGCGGAGCGGGACGCCGACCGCGACATCATGCGGCGCGGGCTCGCCTGGTGCGCCCGCCACGGCATCACCTCGATCCAGAACATGGACGGCAATCTCTATCAGCTTGAGCTGCTGGCCGAGATCGACGCCGAGGAAGGCTTGCCCTGCCGCGTCAAGATCCCGTTCCACTACAAGAATTTCATGACGCTCGACATGCTCGACAAGGCATCCGATATGGCCGAACGCTACAACAGCGAATGGCTGTCGTCGGGCATGGTCAAGGTGTTCTACGACGGCGTTCTCGATTCCTGGACAGCTGTAATGGTCGAGCCCTATGCCGACCGCCCGGACTGGGTGGGCGAGCCGCTGTTCACGCCGCAACAATTCATCGATCTGGCCGTCGCGGTCGACAGACGCGGGTTGCAGATCGCCGTGCACTCGATCGGCGACGGCGCGGTGCGCGCGGTGCTCGACGGTTATGAGGCGGCGCAGAAGGCGAACGGCAAGCGCGACAGCCGTCACCGCGTCGAGCACATCGAGGTCACCACCACCGCTGATGTGCCGCGTTTCGCCGAACTCGGCGTCATTGCCTCCATGCAACCGCCGCATCCGCCCGGCGCCATGGATTTTCCGTTGGAGCCGACAGTGTCTCGCATCGGGCCGGCGCGCTGGCCGCTGAGCTATGCCTGGCGGACCTTGAAGGATGCCGGCGCGCATGTCGTCTTCGCATCCGATTGGCCGGTGTCGCCGATCGATCCGATCCTGGGCATTCAGGCGGCAGTGTTGCGCAAACCGTGGGCAGAAAGCGACCCGGACCAGAGTTTCTCACTGCATGAAGCGATCGCCGGTTACACGATCGAGGGCGCCTACGCCGAATTCGCCGAGCACCGCAAGGGCACGCTGAAATCAGGCTACATGGCCGATCTGGTGGTTTTGTCGATGGATATCGAGAACACCGCCCCGGCCGACCTGCACAAGGTGCGGCCGGTGACGACGATTTGCGGCGGCAAGGTCACCTATCAGGCCTGACTATGGCATGGGGCTTGCAGGCCTCAATGACTGATTGAACTGTGACCCAATGCCGGGCTTGCCAACCCACCGGCCATGTGGTCACATCGAACAGGGGAAGAGCTCCGCCAGCAAGAGCGGGGTCAACAGTGAGGCGTAATCGTGCCGGACAAACCGGATCGGAATGCGATTGAAGTAGTAAACGTCAGCAAAATTTTCGGATCAGGTGAGGGGCAGGTAGCTGCCCTCGACACGGTCTCGGTATCTATCCGGGAGAACGAATTCTTCACGTTGCTGGGGCCATCCGGCTGCGGCAAGACGACGTTGCTCAGGCTGATCGCCGGCTTCGACTTTCCAACCGCCGGTGAAATCCTGCTCTACGGCCAGGACATCGCGCCGCTGCCGCCCTTCAAGCGGCCGGTTAACACCGTTTTCCAGTCCTATGCGCTGTTCCCGCACATGACGGTCGCCGACAATATCGGCTTTGGCCTGGAAATGCTGGGCAAGCCGAAGGCGGAGATCAAGGCGCGCGTCGCCGAGATGCTGAAGCTGGTCAAGATGGAGGCACTCGCTGGTCGTCGCACCAGCCAGATCTCCGGCGGCCAGCAGCAGCGCGTGGCTTTGGCCCGCGCTTTGGCGCCGCAGCCGAAGGTGCTTTTGCTCGATGAGCCGCTGTCGGCGCTTGACTACAAGCTGCGCAAGGAGATGCAGATCGAGTTGAAACGGCTGCAGCACGAGACCGGTATCACCTTCATCTTCGTCACCCACGACCAGGAAGAAGCGCTGACCATGTCAGACCGCATCGCGGTGATGTCATCGGGCAAGATCCTGCAGGTCGGTTCGCCCTGGGATATCTACGACAAGCCGGCGGAGCGCTTCGTCGCCGACTTCATCGGTGAAACCAACTTCCTCACCGCCGCCATCAGCGAGATGGCCAACGGCAAGGCGCGCGCCACGCTCAAATCCGGTGCGACCATCGAGGCGACCGTGGCCCAGGGTTTCCAGCCCAAATCCAACGCCACGGTGGTGGTTCGGCCCGAACACGCCAAGCTGACCAAGGCCAAGGGCGAACTGTCGGGGACGGTCGAAAACATCGTCTATTTCGGCACCGACACCCACATCCATGTTCATCTCGACAGTGGCGAACTCTTCACCGTACGCCAGCAGAACACGCGCAGCGCGGGCTGCGGTTTCGAGAAGGGCGACGCAGTCGGCATCCTCATCGGCAGCGATGCCGCTCAGGTCCTGAAGGACTGACGATGGCGACCGCGGAAGAAGTCGCCAAGGCAGCGGAGCGGCGCGATGTCCGTGACCGCTGGCTTTTGTCAGCGCCAGCGCTGCTGGTCATTTTCCTCGCCGCGACCGGCCCCTTGCTGATCGTGCTCGTCTACTCGTTCCTGACGCCAGGCTCCTATGGCGACGTGAAGTGGCAGTTCTCGCCGGAAGCCTGGACATCGGTGTTTCTGGAACGCGATATCTTCGACGACACGCTTTCGATCGCCGCCGCCCACGTCACCATCTTCCTGCGCTCGATCAAGCTCTCGGTGGTGACGACGATCGCCACTTTGGTGCTTGGTTTCCCGACCGCCTATTTCATGGCGACGCGCAGCGAAAAGACCCGCGATCTCTGGCTGTTCCTGATTACCATTCCGTTCTGGACCAACCTTTTGATCCGCACCTTCGCGGTGCTGCAGATCATCCGCAACGAAGGCATCGTCAACACGATCCTGCTCAAGCTCGGCATCATCTCGGCGCCCATCCAGATACTCTACACCGACACGGCGATCCTGATCGGCATGACCTATGTCTACCTGCCACTGATGGTGCTGCCGATCTATGCCAGCATGGAAAAGCTCGATTTCCGGTTGGTCGAGGCGGGGTACGACCTTTACGCGTCGCGCTTCCAGGTGCTGCGGCGGATCATCTTTCCGCTGGTCAAGCCGGGCGTCATCGCCGGCTCCATACTGGTCTTCATTCCAGCGCTTGGCGCCTATGTGACACCGAGCGTTCTTGGCGGCGGCAAGAACATGATGCTGTCCAACCTGATCGAATTGCAGTTCGGGCAGGGCCGCAACTGGCCACTCGGCTCGGCGCTGTCGATCGCCGTCATGATCATCGTCATGGTGGCGCTGCTTGCCTATGTGCGCAATGCCGGCAAGTCGGGGGTACGTCATGGCTAAGAACTTTTCCATCAAGCACCAGCCAGGATTCACCGCGATCGCCGCGACCTGCTTTATCGTGCTGTATCTGCCGATCATCGTGCTGGTCATCTATGCCTTCAACGCGGCGAGCTCGACCTCCGAATGGGGCGGCTTTTCGCTGAAATGGTTCCAGTCGGCATGGCAGAACACGCAGGTCGTCGATGCCACGCTGCGTTCCTTCCAGATTGGCTCCATCGCGGCGGTGCTCTCCACGATCTTTGCCACCATGGCGGCGCTCGCCACCACCCGCACCGCGCCCTATCCCGGCCTCACCTTCAAATATGCGGCGATCAACCAGCCGCTGATGGTGCCCGAGATCGTCACCGGCGTGGCGCTGCTGATCTTCTTCTCGCGCATCAAGATCTTCACCGGCTATTCCGGCATCGGCTATCTGGTCGCCGCGCACACGGCGTTCTGCATTCCCTTTGCCTATTTGCCGATCCGGGCGCGGCTTGAGAATATGGACCTGACGCTGGAGCGTGCCGCAGCCGACCTCTACGCGACGCCCTGGAAGGCTTTCCGGCGCATCACGCTGCCGCTTCTGTGGCCCGGCATCCTGGCCGGGCTGATGCTGGCCTTCGTCATCTCGCTCGACGACGTCGTCATCACCGAGTTCGTCAAATCAGGCGGCCAGGACACGCTGCCCACCTACATGCTCGGCCAGATCCGCCGCGGCATCACACCCGAGATCAACGCGATATCGACCGCCTTCCTGCTGCTTTCGGTCGCGATCGTCACGTTGTTTTTCTTCGTCAGCAGGAAACGAGACTGAACCGAAAAATGGGAGTTAAAACCATGAACTGGAAGACAACAGCAACCGCCATGGGGTTGGCGTTGCTCGCCTCGACGGGCCTGGCCCGCGCCGACGGCGTGCTCAACATCTACAATTGGGGCAACTACACCAGCCCCGACGTGATCAAGAAGTTCGAGGCCAAATACAACGTCAAAGTGACCATCACCGACTACGATTCCAACGACACCGCGCTGGCCAAGGTTCGCCAGGGAGGCACCGGCTTCGACATTGCGGTGCCGTCGCAGACCTACGTGCCGATCTGGATCAAGGAAGGCCTCATCCAGGAGACCGATCCTGGCAAGATGGAAAACTTCAAGAACGTGGCGCCGGAATGGGCCAATCCCGATTTCGATCCGGGTCGCAAATACAGTGTTCCATGGGCGTGGGGCACGATCGGCGTGGTCGTCAACACCGATGCCTACAAGGGGCCGGCCGATAGCTGGGGTATCATCTTCAACACGCCTGACGAGCTCAAGGGGAAGGTCAATGTCGTTCCGGAGATGGGCGATGTGATGTTCGCCGCGATCAAGTATGTCGGCGGCCAGCAATGCACCGACGACAAGGCGGTGCTGAAGAAGGTGCGCGACCTGCTGGTGGCGGCCAAGCCGAACTGGATCGCGATGGAATACAACACCATCGAGAAGATGGGCGCCGGCGACTTCAAGGCGACCAGCGACTGGAACGGCTCGGCGCTGCGCCAGCGGCTGGCCAACCCGGCCATCCACTACAACTATCCGAAAGAAGGCTTCGGCCTGTGGAGCGACAACGTCGTCGTTCTGAAGGAAGCCAAGAACGTCGAGAACGCCAAGCTTTTCCAGAACTTCATCATGGATCCGGAAAACGCGGCAGGTCTCTCGGCCTTCCATCGCTACGCCAATGCCATCACCGGCTCGGACAAGTACATGCCGGCCGACATGAAGGACGCGCCCGAAGTCATCATTCCGGCCGCGGACAAGCCACGCGGCGAGCTGCAACAGATGTGCTCGCCGGAGACCCAGGAAATTTACACCAAGATCTGGACCGAGTTGCAGAAATAAACTGGGTTCGACGGACCCGGCGGCACACGCCGCCGGGTCCGTTTTCATGTTCAAAGGACTCGGCCGTCATGGACTCCTATCGCAATTCCGATCCGCGGCCGCCGATCATGCAGGGCTCGCCGCCCGCCATGGTACCGCCGAAGCTCGACTGGGACCGGCCGCCGTGGAACCGCTGGGCGTTCCAGAACATCCGTGAAATTCTGCCGACCGCCGAAGTCTGGCGCGGCAATGGCCATCGCCACCGCTTCGAACGCGCCGAGGCCGATCTCGACGGGCTGACGGTCGAGGACAGCACAGGCGCGCCGACGACGCTCGCCGGGCTGCTCGACGAGACCTATACGGACGGCTTCCTGGTGCTCAAGGACGGCAAGGTCGCCTATGAGCGCTACTTCAACGGCATGGATGAGCGCACGCTGCACCTGTCGCAGTCAATGGCGAAGTCCCTTACCGGTTCGGTGTTCGGCATACTGGTTGGGCGCGGCCTGATCGATCCGGCCAGACCGGTAACGGACTACCTGCCGGAGCTCGGCGTTACCGGCTGGGCCGGCGCCAGTGTGCAGCATGTGCTGGACATGACCAGCGGCGTCCGCTTCTCCGAGGAATACACCGACCGCTATTCGGACATTGGGCAGGTCGATGTCGCCACCGGCTGGAAGCCGGTGCCGCCGGGCAGCGATCCGGCCTTTCGCTGGCCATCGCACATGTTCGAGCTGATCCTGGGCTTGAAGGAAACGATCCGCCCGCATGGTGCCCAATTCGAATACCGCTCGATCGAGACCGACGTGCTTGCCTTCATCATGGAACGGGTGACGGGCAAACGGCTTCCGCAGCTGGTTTCGGAAGAACTCTGGCAAAAGCTCGGCGCTGATGAAAGCGCCTGCTTCACGGTCGATAGCGCCGGCTATGCGGTGGCGGATGGCGGCTTCAACGCGACGCTGCGCGACTATGGCCGCTTCGGCCAGATGATCCTCGACAATGGTGGCAGCGTCGTGCCGGCCGACTGGATCGAGGCAACACGCAACGGCAGGCATGGGCCGGACTTCAGCCCCAGTCTGCCGGAGGGCAGCTATCGCAACCAGTTCTGGATCGAGGACCCGCGCTCGCGCGCACTGATGTGCCGCGGCGTGTTCGGTCAGATGATCCATATCGACTGGAACACCGGAATGGTCGTGGTGAAGCTTTCGACCTGGCCGGATTTCGCCAATGGTGCCTATTCCATAGCGACGCTGAAGGCCGTGCACGCTATCGCCACGGCACTTCGCTGAGCCCCACAAAGAAGAAACGACCCGGAAGGAAACGCCATGACCGGCAAGACCGTGTTCGAGACCCGCTATGGCTTCCGGCGCAACCAGGTGGTGCTCGCCAACTGGCGCGAGAACCCGTTCAATCGGTGGTCGTTCCAGAATCTCGGCGAACTGGTGCCGACCGCCCGCGTGGCGGCGGCGTCGGGCGTTGTCGAAACCCCCGTGCGCGATATGGGCGACCTACTCGGCGAAAAGGTCGTGATCGCCGGCACACCGGAGACGGTGGCTGAATTTCTCGCACGTTCGAGCACCGACGCACTGACGGTGATGAAAGGCGGCAAGATCGTCGGCGACTGGTTCGCCCCGCATATGGATTTCGGCGCCCGCCACATCATCTTCTCGATCAGCAAGTCGGTGACAGCCATCATCGCCGGCATATTGCAAGGCGAGGGGGTGTTCGACCCGGAAGCGCCGGTGACGGCCTACATCCCTGAAGCCGCCGGCTCTGCCTATGGCGATGCGAGCGTGCGGCATGTGCTCGACATGAGCGTCAGCCTCGATTTCGAGGAGGCCTATCTCGATCCGGAGAGCGCTTTCGCCCGCTATCGTCGCGCCACGCTGTGGAATCCGGGCGGCGGCACGGAGAGCCTGCGCGAATTCATTTTGACCTTGCAACGCCTTGCAGAGCCGCATGGCCAGACCTTCCGCTACCGCTCGCCGAATTCCGATCTGCTCGGCCTGCTGCTCGAGCGCGCGTCGGGCCAGCGGTTCACCGACCTGATGCGCGAGAAGCTGTGGCTGCCGCTCGGCACTGTCAGCGAAGCCTCGATCGGCGTCGACATGGAGGGCACGGCGCGCACTGCCGGCGGCATTTCGGTGACGCCGCGCGACTTGGCGCGTGTTGGCGAGATGATGCGGCAAGGCGGGGTGGCCAATGGCCGCCGCATCGTGCCCGAGGTGTGGGTACGCGACACGACCAGCACTGGCGGCAGTGCGGACGCCTGGCAGCGCGGCGCGATGCTGCCGCTGTTTCCCAAAGGCCGTTACCGCAACAAATGGTACCAGACCGGTTTGCCGAGCGGCGCCTATTGCGGCATCGGCATCCATGGTCAGTGGCTGTATGTCGATCCCAGGACCGAAGTGGTGATCGCCAAGATGTCGTCGCAGCCCGAGCCGGTCGACGATCCGCTCGATGTCGAGATCGTCGCCTTCTTCGAGGCGCTGAGCCGCATGGTCTAGACTGGGCCCGAGCCGCCACATTAGCGCACGCTTTCCTGTGGACCCGCCGGGCTGATCAAAGCGCGGCGGTTGGCGGGCCGGACGTCTGCGCCTATGGTCGCCGCTCTTTTCGATGAGAGCAGGAACGACATGGCATCCGACATCAAGCGCATCGCAGCCATCATCGCGGCCGAGATCAACGCGCGGCCAGAACAGGCGGCCGCGGCGATCGGGCTGCTGGACGAGGGCGCGACAGTGCCGTTCGTGGCGCGCTACCGCAAGGAAGTCACCGGCGGGCTGGACGACACGCAATTGCGTGACCTTGCCGAACGGCTTGCCTATCTGCGCGAGCTCGACGCTCGCCGCGACACCATCCTTGGCTCGATCCGCGAGCAGGGCAAGCTGACCGAGGAGCTTGAGGGCAAGATCGTTGCCGCAACCACCAAGGCGGAATTGGAAGATATCTATCTGCCCTACAAGCCCAAGCGCCGCACGAAGGCTGAAATCGCCAGGGAGCGCGGGCTGGGCCCGCTGGCTGAAGCTATCCTGGCGAATCGCGCGCTGGTGCCGGCCGAACTGGCGCTGGCCTATCTGACCGAAGAGGTGGTCGACGCCAAGGCGGCGCTCGACGGCGCGCGCGACATCCTGTCGGAACAGTTCGCCGAGAATGCCGATCTGGTCGGAAAATTGCGCAGCTACATGAAGGAGCGCGCCTTCATGCGGGCCAGGGTGGTCGACGGCAAGCAGGAGGCCGGCGCGAAGTTCTCCGATTATTTCGACCATGTCGAGCGCTGGACAAATGTGCCGAGCCACCGCGCGCTGGCGATGCTGCGCGGCCGCAACGAGGAAGTGCTGTCGCTCGACATCGAGGTCGATGCCGATGACACCTCGCCGGTGAAGCCGGTCGAGCGGATGATCGCCAATGCCTATGCCATCGGCGGCAGCCTGCCCGGCGACCGCTGGCTGATGGACGTCGCCGGCTGGACCTGGCGCATAAAACTGTCACTACACCTGACACTCGATTTGATGCGCGACCTGCGCGAGCGGGCAGAAGAGGAAGCGATCCACGTCTTTGCCCGAAACCTCAAGGATTTGCTGCTAGCCGCTCCCGCCGGTTCGCGCGCGACGATGGGGCTCGACCCCGGCATCCGCACCGGCGTCAAGGTGGCGGTGGTCGACGGCACCGGCAAGGTGCTGACAACAACGACGGTCTATCCATTTCCGCCCAGGAACGATGTGCGTGGCACGCAGGCGGAACTCGCCAAGCTCATCCGCTTGCACAAGGTCGAGCTGATTTCGATCGGCAACGGCACCGGCAGCCGCGAGACAGAAAAGCTGGTGGCGGACATGCTGTCCGACATGCCGGCGGATGGCGGGCCGAAGCCCTTGAAAGTGATCGTCAGCGAGGCCGGCGCCTCTGTCTATTCGGCATCGGCGACGGCGGCGGCGGAATTCCCCGGCCTCGACGTGTCGTTGCGCGGCGCCGTCTCGATCGCCCGGCGGCTGCAGGATCCGCTGGCCGAACTGGTCAAGATCGAGCCCAAATCGATCGGCGTCGGCCAGTACCAGCATGATGTCGACCAGTACCGTCTCGGCCGCTCGCTGGAAGCGGTGGTGGAAGACGCAGTCAACGCCGTTGGCGTCGATCTCAACACAGCTTCGGCGCCATTGCTGGCGCGCGTTTCAGGTCTGGGTGCGTCGCTGGCCGACGCGATCGTTGCGCATCGCGATGCGACCGGGCCCTTCGCCAGCCGCAAAGACCTGCTCAAGGTGCCGCGGCTCGGACCTCGCGCATTCGAACAATCCGCCGGCTTCCTGCGCATTGCCAATGGCAGCGAGCCGCTCGATGCCTCGTCGGTGCATCCGGAGGCCTATGGCGTGGCCAAGAAGATCGTCGCCGCCTGCGGGCGCGATGTGCGGTCGTTGATGGGCGACAGTGCAGCACTCAAGGCGCTCGATCCGCGCGTTTTCGTCGATGAGCGTTTCGGCCTGCCAACGGTACGCGATATCCTGGCAGAGCTGGAAAAGCCGGGCCGCGACCCACGTCCGGGCTTCAAGACGGCGACGTTTGCCGACGGCATCGACGATATCAAGGATCTGAAGCCCGGCATGCTGCTGGAAGGCACCGTCACCAATGTCGCCGCCTTCGGCGCCTTCGTCGACATCGGTGTCCATCAGGACGGGCTGGTGCATGTCTCTCAGCTGGCCGACCGGTTCATCAAGGACGCGCACGAGGTGGTCAAGGCCGGCGATGTGGTGAAGGTGCGCGTCGTTGATGTCGACATCAAGCGCAAGCGCATCGCGCTATCCATGCGCAAGGATGGTGGCGAAGGGGGCGCGTCGAAAGGTGGGCCGCGCGATACCGGAGGCGGCAGGCCGGCACCGCGTTCGCCGGCGCCTCAGCGCCAGCCGGAGCGGCCGGCACAGCAAGGCGCGTTCGGCGCGGCGCTGGCGGATGCGCTGAAGCGGAAGTAGTTACCACGCCAGAACGGCCGGCTCCTTCTCGACCTGGCCCAGCAGCCAGTCGCGAAAACTGGCGACTGGCGGATGGCCGCGCTTGCCATGTGGGACGACGAGATAGTAGGCGCTGCGGCTTTGCATGGGCTGGCCTGGCGCCGGCACCAGCTGGCCGCGCTGCAATTCGCCTGCAATGAGGATCAGCGGCAGCAGCGCCACGCCGAGCCCCGCCATGCTGGCCTGGGCGGCGGTGCCGAACTGCTCGAACTGCATGCCGGGCCCGGTCGGCGCGCTCAGGCCCTGATGCTCGAACCATTCGGTCCAGGCGCCAGGACGCGTCGCCATATGCAGCAGCGGCAGGCGGCCGATATCGGCCGGTGAGGCGATGGCGCGGCCAGTGAGGAATTCGGGCGACACGACCGGCGCCACGGTTTCGCGCACCAGCAGTGTGGAGTCGGCCTCAGGCCAGTCCGGCAGGCCATAGTGGATGGCGGCATCCAGCCTCTCCCTGGCGAAGTCGAAGCGACCGACGCGGGTGACGAAATTGATGGTGATATCGGGATTGTTTTCGACGAAATCGGGGATCATCGGCATCAGCCAGCGCGTGCCGAAGGTCGGCAATATGGCAAGGTTCAGGATGCCGCTATGCCGATTGCTCATCAATCCAAGGGCTGCGTCACGCAACTGGCCAAGTGCTGAACGCACCGCCTCGGCGTAGATTTCGCCCGATGCCGACAGCCTGACATTGCGGCTGTCGCGTTCGAACAACCGGCGGCCGAACTGATCTTCCAGCAATCTGATCTGCCGGCTGACCGCGCCCTGGGTCAGATCGAGCTCCTGGGCGGCAGCGGTGAAACTGCCCAGCCGGGCCACAGCCTCGAAGGCGGCAAGGGCGCTTATGTTGGGCAAAAGGCGGCGCTGGACACTCATGATCCATTCCTAACGCTCATTGATTGGTGAATCAATTTCGTTTGATTTTTTCGAGGCGCAGGCCGATAGAACGGGCCAAGATTTTGCTTCATGCATGCCGTCATTTTGAGCGACATGCATTGTTTGGGAGAAACGCGATGGCCGCCGACAAGAACGCATTCGTCTGGGAAGACCCGTTCCTGATCGAGGGCCAGCTTTCGGAAGACGAGCGCATGGTGCGCGACGGCGCGGCCGCCTTCGCCGCCGACAGACTGGCGCCGCGGATCGAGGACGCCTACCTCAACGAGACATTCGACACCGCGATCTTCCGCGAAATGGGCGAGGCCGGCCTGCTCGGCATCAACATCCCCGAGGAATTCGGCGGGCTTGGCGCGAACTACGTCACCTATGGGCTGGTCGCGCGGGAAGTCGAACGTGTTGACTCGGGTTATCGCTCGATGATGTCAGTGCAGTCGTCTCTGGTGATGTATCCGATCTACGCCTATGGCTCGGACGAGCAGCGCAAGAAGTACCTGCCCAAGCTTGCCAGCGGCGAGTGGATCGGCTGTTTCGGCCTGACCGAGCCGGATGCCGGCTCCGATCCGGGCGGCATGAAGACACGCGCCGAGAGGACAGCCAACGGCTACAAGCTGTCCGGTTCGAAGATGTGGATTTCCAACGCGCCGGTCGCCGACGTGTTCGTCGTCTGGGCGAAGCTGAAGGGCGAGAACGGCAAGGACGAGATCCGTGGCTTCGTGCTGGAAAAGGGCATGGAGGGGCTTTCGGCGCCGAAGATCGGCGGCAAGCTGTCGCTGCGGGCGTCGATCACCGGCGAAGTGGTGATGGAAGGCGTGGAGGTCGGCGAGGACGCGCTGCTGCCCAACGCAAAGGGCCTTGGCGGACCGTTCGGATGCCTCAACCGGGCTCGCTTCGGCATTTCCTGGGGCTCGATGGGCGCCGCCGAGGATTGCTGGCACCGCGCCCGCCAATACGGGCTCGACCGCAAGCAGTTCGGCAAGCCGCTGGCCGGAACGCAGCTCTACCAGAAGAAGCTGGCGGATATGCAGACCGAGATCGCGCTTGGGCTGCAGGCATCGTTGCGCGTCGGGCGGTTGCTCGATGAAGGCAAGATGGCGCCGGAAATGATCTCGATCGTCAAGCGCAACAATTGCGGCAAGGCGCTCGACATCGCCCGCCAGGCCCGCGACATGCATGGCGGTAACGGCATCCAGATCGGCTACCACGTCATGCGCCACGCGCAGAACCTGGAGACGGTCAACACCTATGAAGGCACGCATGACGTGCATGCGCTGATCCTGGGAAGGGCGCAGACGGGGATACAGGCGTTTTTCTGAGCCGGCAACCGTTGCTTAAATTAGGTGCACCGCAACATCTCTGCTTGGAGAATGGCGGCCTGATGTGTCAGGGTTCGGCGAAATCGTTGAAACGCTGAATTCCGGGGCTTCATGGCAATTCTGGCAGCCGTCTATCACCTGACCCATTACAAATACGACCGGCCGGTGGTTCTCGGGCCCCAGATCATCAGGCTGCAGCCGGCGCCGCATTCCCGCACCAAGGTGCTCAGTCATTCGCTCAAGGTCGAGCCGGCGAACCATTTCGTCAATCTGCAGCAGGATCCCTACGGCAACTTTCTTGCCCGCTTCGTCTTTCCCGAGCCGGTCACCGAACTGAAGATCGAGGTCGATCTCGTCGCCGACATGACGGTCTACAATCCGTTCGATTTCTTCGTCGAGCCGTCGGCCGAGGCGTTTCCGTTCGAGTATCCGGAAGAAATCCGCGACGATCTCGCCATCTATCGCACCCCGGAACCGGCGGGACCGCTGCTGTCGGCGCTGCTGAAGACCATCGATCGCAGCGCAGCCAACACCGTCAATTTCCTGGTCGACCTCAATGCGCGGCTGCAGCGCGAGATTGCCTATATCGTGCGCATGGAAACCGGGGTGTTCTCGCCGGAAGAGACCTTGGCCGCGAAAAAGGGGTCTTGCCGGGATTCGAGCTGGCTGCTGGTGCAGATCCTACGCAATCTCGGTATCGCGGCACGCTTCGTTTCCGGCTATCTGGTCCAGTTGAAGCCCGATCTGGTGGCGCTGGACGGTCCGCCGGGAACGGCGACAGACTTCACCGATCTGCATGCGTGGTGCGAGGTCTATCTTCCCGGCGCCGGCTGGATAGGCTTCGATCCGACCTCGGGCCTGCTCACCGGCGAGAGCCATGTGCCGCTGGCCGCCACGCCGCATTTCCGCAACGCGGCCCCGATTTCCGGCATGGCGAGCTTCGCCAATGTCGAATTCGGCTTCGAGATGCGGGTCGACCGCATCGCCGAGCATCCGCGCATCACCAAGCCATTTTCGGACGAAAGCTGGCAGGCGCTCGACGCGCTGGGCAACAAGATTGATGCAGCGCTTGCCGCCGGCGACGTGCGGCTGACCATGGGCGGCGAGCCGACTTTCGTGTCGATCGACGATTTCGAGTCGGCCGAATGGAACACCGCCGCCGTCGGTCCCACCAAGCGTGAAAAGGCGGACGAACTGATCCGTAAACTGCGCGAGCGCTTCGCGCCCGGCGGCTTTCTCCATTACGGCCAGGGCAAATGGTATCCGGGCGAAAGCCTGCCGCGCTGGACCTTTTCGCTCTACTGGCGTGCCGACGGCCAGCCGGTATGGAGCGATCCGTCGCTGATCGCACGCGAAAAGAGCGAGGCCGATATCGGCCCGAAGCAGGCCGAAAGCCTGCTCACCGCGATTGCCGGCGAACTCGGCATCGACAAGGCCATGGTCAGCGAAGCCTATGAGGATCCGGCCGAATGGCTGCTCAAGGAAGGCAAGCTGCCCGACAATGTCGATCCGTCCAACTCCAGGCTGGAGGATCCGGAAGAACGCAGCCGCATGGCGAAAGTGTTTGAACGCGGACTGACCAAGCCGTCCGGCTATGTGCTGCCGGTGCAGCGCTGGAACAGCCAGGCATCGGATCCGCGCTGGCGCTCGGAAAAATGGAAGACGCGGCGCGGCCGGCTGTTTCTGGTGCCAGGCGATTCACCGGTCGGTTACCGCTTGCCGCTCGGCACGTTGCCCTATGTGCCGCCGGAGCAATTCCCCTATATCGTGCCGGTCGACCCGTCGCTACCACGCGGCCCGCTGCCCGCGCGTGAAGCCATACTGGCCGGACCGACTCCAGCCGAACTCGAAGGCGCCGACGAGATGGCGCGCCGCCAGCAGGCGGCATCGTTCACCGCTGCGGCCGGCCAGCAGGAGCGGGTCGAGCAGGAGATCACCGAGATTGGCGGCGCTGTGCGCACCGCGCTTTCGGTCGAACCGCGCGACGGGCGGCTGTGCGTGTTCATGCCGCCTGTCGAGGCGCTGGAAGACTATCTCGAACTGGTCGCGGCGGCCGAGAACGCGGCAAAGGCGATCGGCCTTCCCGTGCATATCGAGGGCTACGGCCCGCCTCACGATCCGCGCCTCAACGTCATCCGCGTTGCGCCTGATCCCGGCGTCATCGAGGTCAACATCCATCCTGCTTCCAACTGGCAGGATTGCGTGGCGACGACGACGGCGATCTATGAGGAAGCGCGGCAGACACGGCTTGGCGCCGACAAGTTCATGATCGATGGGCGCCACACCGGCACCGGCGGCGGCAACCATGTCGTGGTCGGCGGTGCGACACCCAATGACAGCCCGTTCCTGCGAAGGCCGGACCTGTTGAAGAGCCTGGTGCTGCAATGGCAGCGCCATCCGTCGCTGTCCTATCTGTTCTCCGGCCTGTTCATCGGGCCGACCAGCCAGGCGCCACGCTTCGACGAAGCCCGTCACGACTCGCTCTACGAGCTTGAGATCGCGATGGCGCAGGTGCCGCATCCGGACCAGGGCAACGCACCCTTGCCATGGCTGGTCGACCGGCTGTTCCGCAATTTGTTGACCGACGTCACCGGCAATACGCATCGTTCGGAAATCTGCATCGACAAGCTGTTTTCGCCGGACGGACCGACCGGTCGGCTGGGGCTGGTCGAATTCCGCGGCTTCGAGATGCCGCCCAATGCACGCATGAGCCTCGCGCAGCAACTGCTTGTCAGGGCGATCATTGCCCGCGCGTGGAAAAGCCCGCTCGACGGCCGTTTCGTGCGCTGGGGCACATCGCTGCACGACCGCTTCATGCTGCCGCATCATGTCTGGGCCGATTTCCTCGACGTGCTCGACGACCTCAAGCTCAACGGCTTCGAATTCAGGCCCGAATGGTTCGACGCCCAGCTCGAATTCCGCTTCCCGTTCTGCGGCGAGGTTCAGCATGCCGGCATCAAGCTGGAGCTGCGCCAGGCGCTGGAGCCGTGGCATGTGATGGGCGAGCAAGGCGCGATCGGCGGCACCGTGCGCTTCGTCGATTCCTCGGTCGAACGGCTGCAGGTCAAGACCGAAGGGCTGAACCCGGAGCGCCACGCAGTCGTCTGCAACGGCCGCATCGTGCCGATGAAGGTCACTGATAATCGCGAAGTGGCGGTGGCGGGTGTCCGCTTCAAGGCCTGGCAGCCGGCATCGGGCCTGCATCCGGCGCTGCCGGTCAACACGCCACTGGTCTTCGACATCTATGACCGCTGGTCGGGGCGTGCGGTCGGCGGCTGCGTCTACCATGTCGCCCATCCCGGCGGGCGCAATTACGACACCTTTCCGGTCAATGGCAACGAGGCGGAAGCTCGGCGGCTCGCCCGCTTCGAACCGCGCGGCCATACGCCATCCGCCTATGTGATCCGTGAAGAACAACCGGCGGAAGATTTCCCGATGACCCTTGACCTTCGGCGGCCGGCAAGACTCTGATCAGCGATGGCAAAGGGGAATCACAAGAGGGGACACGGCAAGCCGCGGACCCACAGCCTGCTGGAGCACTACCAGCCGATCGACGGCGTCGTCGACGAGATGGTCGATGCGTCAGGCAATCCTCGCCCGGTCTGGAAGCATTTTGTCGAGGCGCTCGAGGAACTCGGCGCTGAAAAGCTCGGCCAGCGCTTTGCCCGCGCCGACCAGTATCTGCGCGATGCCGGCGTTTATTACCGCGTCTACGACAAGGCCGGTGCCAATGAGCGCGAATGGCCGCTGGCGCATGTCCCGGTTCTCATCGAGGAGAGCGAGTGGGCGGCGATCAGCGCCGGCCTCGTGCAGCGCGCCGAACTGTTCGAGGAAACCATCGCCGATATCTACGGGCCGAACCGGCTGGTCGAGAAAGGCATCCTGCCGGCGGGGTTGATCGCCGCCAGCCCCGAATATTTGCGGCCTGTCGTCGGCACCAGGCCGGCCGGCGGCCACTTCCTGCATTTCTGCGCCTTCGAGCTCGGCCGTGGACCTGACGGCCAGTGGTGGGTGCTGGGCGATCGCACGCAGGCGCCGTCCGGCGCCGGTTTCGCACTGGAAAACCGCGTCGCCACCACACGCGCGCTGTCCGACATCTATGGCGAGATGCATGTGCACCGCCTTGCCGGCTTTTTCCGCCGTTTTCGCGATGCGTTGATCGGCATGGCCAAGGAGACCGACGGCCGCGTCGCCATCCTGACGCCGGGGCCGCTCAACGAAACCTATTACGAACACGCCTACATCGCCCGCTACCTCGGCATCATGCTGCTCGAAGGCGAGGATTTGACCGTCTCCGGCAGCCGGCTGATGGTGCGCACGGTTTCCGGCCTGATGCCGATCAGCGTGTTGTGGCGGCGGCTCGACGCCGCTTTCGCCGACCCGCTCGAACTGCGCCCGGATTCGCAGATCGGAACGCCGGGCCTGGTCGAGGCGATCCGCCAGGGCGCGGTTGCTACCGTCAATGCGCTGGGCTCCGGCCTGATGGAGACGCGCGCGCTGCTTGCCTTCCTGCCCAAGATTTCACGGGCCTTGCGTGGCGAGGAATTGCTGCTGCCAAGTGTCGCGACATGGTGGTGCGGGCAAGCTACCGAGCGCGCGCATGTGCTGGCCAATATCGATCGCATGGTGATCGGGCCGGCGCTGTCGACGAGGCTTGCCTTCGAGGACGACGATTCAACGAAGCTGGGCTCGGCTCTGTCGGCCGGGGAGCGGGCGGAACTGGTGGCGCGCATTGAACGTGATGGCGGCGATTTCGTCGGCCAGGAAGCGGTGACGCTTTCGACGACGCCCGTCTATGTCGGCGGCTGGCTGGAGCCGCGGCCAGCGAGCCTGCGCGTCTACCTGGCGCGAACGCCGGAGGGCTGGACGGTGATGCCGGGCGGTTTTGCCCGTATCGGCCTGTCGCTCGACCCGACGGCGATCGCCATGCAGCGTGGCGGCCAGGCGGCGGATGTCTGGGTTGTCAGCGACAAACCGGTGGAGCGCGAGACGCTGCTGCCGCAAGAAGGCGACAGTTTCAGCCGCACCAGGCCCGGCAGCCTGCCCAGTCGCGCGGCGGAGAACCTGACCTGGCTCGGCCGCTATATCGAGCGCTCGGAAGACACGGTGCGCATCCTGCGCGCCTACCATGTGCGGCTGGCCGAAACCTCCGACCCGGATATGCCGCTGCTCGCCGACATCAGGGATTATCTCGAACCTTTCGGCATCGATGTGGAGACAGCGATCCCGTCAGGGCTGATCGGCACGCTGGATAGCGCGGTCTACAGTGCCGGGCAGATCCGCGACCGCTTCTCGCCCGATGGCTGGCTGGCGCTGAAGGACCTGTCGAAAACCATCCATCAGTTCGCAACGACGGTCGCGCCCGGCGACGACGCGACCCGGGCGATGACAGTCATCCTGCGTAAGCTCGCCGGCTTTTCCGGCCTGCTGCACGAGAACATGTACCGCTTCGCCGGTTGGCGCTTCCTCGAGATTGGCCGCCGGCTGGAGCGCGGTATCCAGATCTCCCGCACGCTGTCGCGGCTGACCAGCGCCAAGGCGCCGGACGGCGCGCTCGACATGATGCTGGAAATCGGCGACAGCGTGATGACCCATCGCCGCCAATATCCGGTGCAGGCCGGTCGGCGCACGGTGATCGACCTGCTGGCGCTCGATCCGCTTAACCCGCGCTCCATCCTGTTCCAACTTGAAAGGCTGAAGGCCGAAATCGGCCTGTTGCCGTCGCTCGGCGGGGAGGGGCAAATGTCGCCGGCGGCGAAGGAAATCCTGCAGCTCAACACCCAGATCGCCATCAAGGAGCCTTCGGACATGACCGCAAAGGCGCTGGACGACCTCGCCTATGAAATCGGCGGCCTCTACAACAGCCTCGCCAAAGCCTATTTCGGATAAAGCATGCTCTACGACATCAGGCTTCATCTGCATTACGATTACGCTGCGGCGGCCGGCGGCGGTCGTCATCAGGTGCGCGTACTGCCGTCGACGATATCAGGCGTGCAGCGTGTCATCGCCGCATCCCTGTCCTTTGCGCCGGCACCCAACGAGCGTTCCGACTTTTCCGATTTCTTCGGCAACAACGTCACCTCGATCGCCTTTCGCGACGCGCATGACGCGCTCGACATCAGGATGAGCGCCCGCGTGTCGGTGTCTCGGCCCGAGCCCGGGCTCGACGTGTCGCCCGATATCGCCCGGCTGAGGCAGGAGCTCGCCGCGGTGCGGTCTCTGGCACCTGATGCACCGCACCATTTCCTGACGGCCAGCACCCATGCCGGCATCGACGATGCGATCACCGCTTACGCACGCGACAGCATCGCCGGCTCTGCCGCCGGCACGGTCATGAGCCTGTGCAATCGCATCCATCGCGATTTCACCTATGACGGCGAAGCGACAACGGTGCGGACCCGGGCCAGTGATGCCTTCAAGTTGAAGCGCGGCGTTTGCCAGGACTTTTCGCACATCATGATCGCCGGCCTGCGCGGGCTCGGTATTCCGGCCGGCTATGTCAGCGGATTCTTGCGCACCATCCCGCCGAAGGGCAAGCCCCGGCTGGAAGGCGCCGATGCCATGCATGCCTGGGTCAAGGTCTGGTGCGGGCGCGATGCAGGCTGGCAGGAATTCGACCCGACCAACGGCATGCGGGCCAGCAACGACCATATCACCGTCGGCCACGGCCGCGACTATTCGGACGTGGCGCCGATCGTCGGCGTGCTCAAGACCACGGGGGGACAGGTTGGCGAGCAAGCTGTCGACGTCATTCCCGTCGTGCTCGAAAGAGCCTGAAGCAGGTCGTACACGCAGCGGTATTTGCGCCGCAATTCGGGATGGACAAGACTGCTTCTCAAATACCGATGCGGCCGCTAGTCTGTATTCGTTTCGGGGTGACGGTAGTTGTATCCTCAAGCGCATGGCGCGAGGGTTTGTAATTGAGAGCAATCAGCGTCGTCATTCCTGCCTGTAACGCGGCGGCGACCATCGCTGCAACGCTGGCGTCGCTACGCAGCGAGGCCGAGATCATCGGCGAGATCTTGCTGGTCGACGACGCGTCGACCGATGGGACGGCAACCATCGCGCGGGAGGCCGCGGCACAACTGTCGTTGCCGCTGCGCGTGCTGTCGGCCAAATGCCGCGATGCAGGCGGTGCCCGCAATTTGGCGCTGGCCGAAGCGGTCTATTCCTGGGTCTACCTGATCGATGCCGACGACCTGCATCTGCGGGGCGGGTTGCGCGCACTGCTCCGCAAGGCCCGGGAGCAGCCGGAGGCCGACATGATCGTCGGTGCCTACCGGCGACGGGTGAACGGCCAGGACCGGCAGATCAAGATGCCGAACGGCTACCAGGCTGCGTGCCTGGCAAATGCTTCGGCCTATGTCAAAGGCGACATACGTTCGGTCGCCGTGGGCAGCGTTCTGGCATCGCGGACCCTGATCGGCGAGACGCGGTTCCCGATCGGAATGGCCTATGACGAGGACACGCTGTTCTGGGCACGGCTGATGAGCAAGGCATCGCTCGCCATGGTTTCGCAACCTGTCATGGTCTACGAGGTTTCGCCGGTACGTTCCGATGACCGCTTTGCCATCAACCCGGTGCGGCGCTTCCTGGACTGGCGCCGGGAACTGCGCACACTCACCGACTGCAACATCCCGTTGTCGGCCCTCAAGGCCAGGGAAGGCCTTGTCGCCCTCAAGATCGCCCGGGTCCACTATGCGCGCGGCGATCTGGGCACCGCGGCGCGCTTCCTGGCGGTAGCCGCGGCCGCGCCAAAGCGGCGCTCAGAAGCTTGGCGCTGCCTGCGCTACAGGTTCAAGCTCGCGGCGCGGCGGCGTTTGTCCGCGCCGCCGATCAAGCTGGAAGGCGCTCTGTAGGCGCCAGCCAACACGATATCGGCGCGAGACGCTTTTCGGACGGCGCGTGGAACCAGCGGTCGGCCAGTGGCTTATCTACGGAATTCGCGTGGAGCCGACATGTTGCAAAAATACGGATTGTCTCCCAGCCGACCGGCTGGCCAGGATGCTGTGTCGCCAGATGGCGCGCCCAAAAACGGGGCACAAAGCTCGGCCGACCATGCGTCGCTTAGCTATGTCAGTGATGCTGAGCCCGGTATCCGGCGGCTGAAAACAGGCAAGGGGTTTTCCTACCAGGGACCGGACGGAGGGACAGTTTCGGACACTACCAGGGCCCGCATCGAGGCGATCGTCATTCCGCCGGCCTGGACGGATGTGTGGATTTCGCCGGACGCGGACGGCCATATCCAGGCAACCGGCAGGGACCAGCGCGGACGCAAGCAATACCGCTATCATCCGCAATGGGCCGAAGAGCGCGATGGTGCCAAATATTCGAGCCTGGTTGCTTTCGCCGAGAGCCTGCCGGACCTGCGGCACAGGATCGACAGCGATCTGCGCCGTCGTGGCCTGCCGTTCGAGCGTGTCGTCGCCGCGGTCGTCTGGCTGCTCGACAACACGATGATCCGCGTCGGCAATGCCGCCTACGCCCGTGACAACAAGAGTTTCGGGTTGACCACGTTGCGCGACCGGCATGTGGATATTGTCGGTTCAAGCCTGCGCTTTGCCTTCAAGGGCAAGTCGGGCAAGGAGTGGAAGCTGAAGCTGGTCGACCGCCGCATCGCCAGGATTGTGCGCGGCGCGCAGGACCTGCCAGGCCAGAAGCTGTTCCAGTATCTCGATGAGGACGGCAACAGGCGGCCGGTCCGCTCCGAGGACGTCAACCGCTATATCCGTGAGGCGGTCGGTGACGCCTTCAGTTCGAAGCATTTCCGCACCTGGGGCGGCACCATTCACGCCGCGTCGCTGTTTGCCCAAACGGAACTGCCGCAAAGCCAGGCGCAGCGAAACAGGGCGATGAACAGCGTTATCGACAAGGTTGCCGAGCGGCTGGGCAATACGCGTGCCGTCTGCCGCAAATGCTATATCCATCCGCGGGTCTTCGAAGCGTGGTCGCAGGGGCGGTTGCTGAATGAAATGGCGCAAGCCAACAAACGCAAACGCTCCATCGATGGTCTCGATGACGAGGAAGCTCTCGTGCTGCGATGGCTGAAACTGCGAGAAAGCTGACCAGCGCGGCCGGCTGTGGCCAAATCCGCCACATCTGGATTTTTTTATCGACGTCGTGTCGGGATCGGTCTTACTGTTTCGTCCTTTGACAGAGAAAAGGACCAGCCATGCTCTACGCAATCCTCTGCTATGCTTCCGAAGATGTCGTCTGCTCCTGGAGCAAGGCACAGGACGACGAGGTCATGGCCAATCTCCTCGACGTTCAGGACAAGTACGCCAAGGCCGGGCGGCTTGGCCCGGTGGCAAGGCTTCTGCCGACGACCGCCGCGACGACCCTGAGAAAGGTCAAGGGTGAATCGGTCGTCATCGATGGGCCGTTCGCCGAGACCAAGGAACAGTTTCTCGGCTTCTACACGCTCGAATGCGCTGATCTCGACGAGGCGGTGGAGTTCGCCCGCGAGCTTTCCGAGGTCAACCCGAGCGGTGGGTCGTATGAAATCCGGCCGGTTTCGGTCTTTAACCCAACAAGAGTTTCCGCATGACCGAAATGGCCTGGATAAGCTCCGCGATCAGCGCCGCCCGCCCGCAGGCCATGGGTGCGCTGCTGCGTTATTTCCGCGATCTCGATACGGCGGAGGAAGCTTTCCAGGACGCGTGCCTCAGGGCGCTGAAGAACTGGCCGCAGAACGGGCCGCCGCGCGACCCGGCGGCCTGGTTGATCTTCGTCGGTCGCAACAGCGGCATCGATGCGGTGCGCAAGCGCGCCAAGCAGGCGCCGATGCCGGAGGAAGACCAGGTTTCCGATCTGGAAGACGCCGAGAGCGATATCGCCGAGCGGCTGGACGGGGCGCACTACCGCGACGACATATTGCGGCTGCTGTTCATCTGCTGCCATCCTGATCTGCCGGCAACGCAGCAGATCGCGGTGGCGCTGCGCATCGTCTCCGGTCTTACGGTCAAGCAGATCGCGCGCGCCTTCCTGGTTGGCGAAAGTGCCATGGAGCAGCGCATCACTCGCGCCAAGGCGCGCATTGCGGACGCCGGCGTGCCGTTCGAGACGCCGGGCGCGGTCGAGCGGTCGGAACGGCTCGCCGCCGTCGCCGCCATGGTCTACTTGGTCTTCAACGAGGGCTATTCGACCAACAGCGGCGAGGCGCCGGCCCGCGCACCGCTGTGCGAGGAGGCAATCCGGCTGGCACGGCTGTTGCTGCGGCTGTTTCAGACCGAGCCGGAGATCATGGGGCTGACGGCGCTGTTGCTTCTGCAGCATGCGCGCGCACCGGCCCGTTTCGACGAGAGCGGCGAGATCGTGCTGCTCGAAGACCAGGATCGCAGCCTGTGGAGCCGCAAGATGATCGATGAGGGGCTGGCGCTGGTCGACAAGGCGCTGCGCCATCGCAAGCCCGGCCCCTACCAGGTGCAAGCGGCGATTGCCGCGCTGCATGCGCGGGCCGAAAAGGCCGAGGACACCGACTGGAACGAGATCGATCTGCTCTATCGCTTGCTCGAGCAGATGCAGCCGTCGCCGGTGGTCACGCTCAACCGGGCCGTCGCGGTCTCGAAGGTGCGTGGACCGGCAGAGGCGCTCGCCATGATCGAGCCGCTGGAAGAACGGCTTTCCGGCTATTTCCATTTTTTCGGTCTCAAGGGCGGCCTTTTGATGCAACTCGACCGGGGCGATGAGGCGCGCGTCGCCTTCGACCGCGCCATAGCGCTTGCGAACACGGCGGCGGAAGCTGCCCATATCCGCATGCATATCGACCGGCTGATCAAGGACGGTGCGGTACGCCCAGCGGCCAAGAAGGCAAACTGAGCGCCATCTGGCTCAATCGTGCAGTTTGGGCTTAGACCATGCCGGGGTGGTGATTTTCCCTTGAACCGAGTAATGCCACGCGATGATCGTGCCTGAGGTGCCTTTGTGCACGCGGGCAGCATGGCGCCAGGCTTTGACCGGCGTGCCTTTTGTGCATGTCGTTGTCCCAAAACCGCTGGGCACTTTTGGGCGACATGCATTATGAGCGACTGGATCTGAAAGGGACAAGAATGACGATAGGCAAGGAAACGACCGAACTGCTGGCGAAACTGGGTGTGGCCAAGGAGACGCTGGTCGGCGGCGACCTGATCGTGCGCAGCCCGGTGACGGGCGAGCAGATCGCGGCGCTGAAGACGATCTCACCGGCTGACGCGGCCAAGGTGATCGATGCCGCGCACAAGGCCTTCCAGGCCTGGCGCATGGTGCCAGGCCCGCGGCGTGGCGAACTGGTGCGGCTGCTCGGCGAGGAGCTGCGTACGCACAAGGCCGAGCTTGGCCGGCTGGTCTCGATCGAGGTCGGCAAGATCCCGTCCGAGGGGCTCGGCGAAGTGCAGGAGATGATCGACATCTGTGATTTCGCCGTAGGCCTCTCCCGGCAATTGTACGGCCTGACCATCGCCACCGAGCGCCCAGGCCATCGAATGATGGAAACCTGGCATCCGCTCGGCGTCGTCGGCGTCATTTCCGCCTTCAACTTCCCGGTGGCTGTGTGGTCGTGGAATGCCGCCCTGGCACTGGTCTGCGGCGACGCAGTGGTGTGGAAGCCGTCGGAAAAGACGCCGCTGACCGCACTTGCTTGCGAAGCCATCTTCAAACGTGCGGTCAAGCGCTTCGGCGCGGACGCACCTGATGGCCTGGCGCCGGTGCTGATCGGCGATCGCGCCGTCGGCGAGATACTGGTCGATCACCCTAAAGTGCCGCTGGTTTCGGCGACCGGCTCGACCCGCATGGGCCGCGACGTCGGTCCGCGGCTGGCCAAGCGCTTTGCGCGCGCGGTGCTGGAACTCGGCGGGAACAATGCAGGCATCGTCTGCCCGACCGCCGATCTCGACATGGCGCTGCGCGCGATTGCGTTTGGAGCGATGGGCACGGCCGGCCAGCGCTGCACGACGCTGCGGCGCCTGTTCGTGCATGACAGCGTCTACGACGCCTTGGTTCCGCGCCTCAAAAAGGCCTACGAGAGTGTGTCTGTCGGCAATCCGCTGGAGACCTCCTCGCTGGTCGGGCCGCTGATCGACAAGGCGGCCTTCGATGCCATGCAGAAGGCGCTGAAGGAAGCCGCCGCCCATGACGGCAAGGTGACCGGCGGCACGCGGGTCGAGAACGGCCACCCCGATGCCTACTACGTGCACCCGGCGCTGGTCGAAATGCCAAGCCAGGTATCCCCGGTGACGGAAGAGACCTTCGCGCCGATCCTCTATGTGATGAAATATTCGGATTTCGACGCCGTGCTCCACGAGCACAATGCGGTGGGCGCCGGCCTGTCGTCGTCCATCTTCACCCGAGACCTGCAGGAATCCGAGCGTTTCCTGGGTGTCGACGGATCGGATTGCGGCATTGCCAATGTCAACATCGGCACCTCGGGCGCCGAGATCGGCGGTGCCTTTGGCGGCGAAAAGGAAACCGGGGGCGGCCGCGAGAGCGGCTCCGAC
The DNA here is from genome assembly GCF_040324155.1 of Mesorhizobium sp. M0011. Taxonomy (NCBI): domain Bacteria; kingdom Pseudomonadati; phylum Pseudomonadota; class Alphaproteobacteria; order Hyphomicrobiales; family Phyllobacteriaceae; genus Mesorhizobium; species Mesorhizobium sp. M0011. The sequence continues at coordinate 125,836 of NZ_JAMYVQ010000014.1, forward strand.
GCATGGAAGGCCTATATGCGGCGCGCCACCAACACGGTGAACTATTCCAAGGCGCTGCCGCTCGCCCAGGGCGTGTCGTTCGACATCGACTGAAGGGCTCGCCGGCTTGGGCATCCCGCACGGGGGATGCCCACCGGTCAGCTGCCTGCTGGCGAGTCAAAGGCCTTGACGAACGCGGCATCGATGATAGCCAGCTTGACGGCCTGGGCGGTCATGTACTCCCGGTAGAAATCGCCCGACACCCACATCACCGAATTGCCGCGCTGGCCAAGCCAGCCAACGCTGCCGAGGTCTTCGGCATCCCGCAGTTTGCGTGCCAGGTGGGTTCGCGACAGCTTGAGCCATTTGGCGAAATCGCCGATCGAGACGACGCCAGTCGGTATTGCAGCGAGGCCGGCATGGTCGGGATCGACGCCCGATATCAGCCAGTCCATGACGACGCCGCCATTGTTAAGCCAGGTGAACAGCGAAAAGGTCTGCTTGGGCTCGCGCACGGGACTGGAGGAGATCAGCCCGTCAGCCACCAGCGGTTGCACCCTGGCGAGCGCATAGGGCCGCTCCAGAAACGTTGCCAGACGGTTCGCGCCGTCGAGACTGTCCAGTGTGTGCAGATGAGCCATCATCCAGCCGGCGAGCGTGTCCAGCGTGTTCACTGTAGGCTGTATGGGGCGGATGCGGCCATCCTGAGCTGCCGAGAGGTGCTCGATGAAATTGTAGTGCAGCATCTCCTTGAGGAAGGCGTCGGCGGTGTTGCGGCTGGCGACGGAATTCTCCCGGATGACGTCGATGAAACGCGCCGCCGTCAACTGCTTGCGGTAGTCATCGGGCTCCCGTCTGAAATGCAGGGCAAGGCCGATATGCGCCATCAGCCAACGCTGCTGGGTGGCAAATATCGAGGCAAGCCTCGGGTTCGTCTCGTAGGTCTGGATAAGCGCCTGCGCCTGGGCACGGACACAGCGATGCAATGCCGGGTGACCGGCAATATGGTCCAAGGTCAGCGCCATTCTCCCCCCGTGCGTCAAGCCCCCCAACGCGAAGACGCAGATCACATTTTCAGCCTTCAAGGCCCGTGTCCAGACGCGCCCGCTCTATAACAGGTTATGATCGCCAGTAGACAATGTTCACGGCCCGGGCAGATATCGATCGCGCCGATCCTTCAGCGGTCTTCCGGAGCTGGAAAACAGGCGTCGAAGGCCGCATCGACAATGGCCAGCTTGGCGGCCTGGACGGTCATGTACTCCTGGTAGAAAGTGTTCGATACCCACATCACCGAATGGCCGCGCTGGCCGAGCCAGCCGATGCTGCCGAGTTCCTCGGCAGCGCGCAGCTTGCGGGCGAGGTGGGTCCGCGACAGCTTGAGCCATCTGGCGAAATCTCCGATCGAAACCACGCTGGTCGGAATCCGGTCCAGGCCGGCATGATCGGGGTCGATGCCCGACATCAGCCAGTCCATGACGATGCCGCCATTGTTGAGCCAGATGAACAGGGAAAAAGTCTGGTTGGGCTCGCGCACCGGCTTGGAGGCAAGCAGGCCGTCCGCCACCAGAGGCTGCAGCCTGACAACCATGTCGGGCCGCTCCAGGAACCTGGCCAGCCGGTTGCCACCGTCGAGATGATCCAGCGTCTGCAGATGGGCAAGGACCCAGCCGGTGAAAGTCTGCACGGTTGCCGCCGTTGGCTGCAAAGGGTGCGTGCGCCCGTCGCCACCCGAAACATACTCGGCGACATGATAGTGCAGCATCTCCTTGATGAAAGCGTCCGCCGTGTTGCGGCTGGCCACCGCGTGCTGGTGTACGAACTCGATGAAACGCGATACCGTCAGCTCCTTGCGGCGGTCGTGCGGATCGCGCCTGAAATGCATGGCAAGGCCGACATGACCCATCAGCCAACGCTGCTGCGTGGCGAAAATGGAAGCCAGTCGCGGGCTCGTTTCATAGATGTTGATCAGCGCCAACGACTGTGCCTGGACACAGCGATGCAGGGCCGGATGGCCGGCAATGTCTTCCAGATTCAGCGCCATCCTCCTCATGTTCCGAGTTAACTCCAACAGCGGAGTCGCGTCCACATTTTCCAGCCTTCGATAGCTGTGTCCAGAGGCACCAAATGCGAAGAGCAAGCCCAACCCGAACATGGGGCCGGCCACGATCGGTTCATGGGATCCGCTAACCGATTGCTATGGCTTGGAAAACCCCTCCCCATAATAGTCAGCCGGAGGGCCGCCCGTTGAATTGACCTTCACCAGGGCCCGGCATAGTTTCCGCGACATCCGAGCGGCGGGGGCACGCCTTCCCGGAAGTGAGTTCGAAAGCAGAAGCCAATTAACGAGCGATGAAATCTCGCGCGGTGGCGAAGTTTTGCCGAACTCTACCTCGAAGGACGAGTGATTGAGTGAAGTATACAAGCAAGATCGCGGTTGGCAGGGATAACGACTGTCACCCAGTTTTCGGTGAGCTGGCAGCCCGTAAGGGATGGTTGATCCTGTTTGCCGTCTCGGCGTGCCTGTGGCTTCAAGCCGGCGCGTTTGCGCAGACAGCCAGCCAGATCACGCCGCCCAGCTTTCGGCCGCCGCCGGCAGCCAACACGGCAGGTGTTTCCATTCCCGAAGGTGAGGGCCTCGAGGCGCCGGCGGGCGCCGGGAAGCTCAGGGTCAAGCTCGGGGATGTCAGGGTCGAAGGCGGCTTGCCCGACATGGCTGACGCAACACGCAAGATCGTTGCCGGCCTTGCGCACCGCACGGTGACGGCGGCGGAAATCTTTGCCGCGGCGCGAAAACTCGAAACCGAATATGGACGGGCCGGCTATGCGCTGGCGCGGGTGGTGCTGCCGGCGCAGAAGCTCAACGACGGCGCAGGGCTCCGGCTGGTCGTCGTCGACGGCTTTCTCGAACGGATCGACACCAGCAATCTGCCCGAGCGCATACGCGGGCGGGTCGAGGCAACGCTGGCGCCGCTCGTTGGACAAAAGAGCATCAAGCTGTCGGCGATCGAACGCAAGCTGCTGCTGGCTGGCGATACGCCCGGGGCCCGGCTGCGCTCAACCTTGCAGGCCGGAACAGCCAAAGGCGCCAGCGTGCTGGTCATCGATGGCAAATATCGCCCGATCGGCGGCCAGGCGACCGGGGACAACTCGCTATCGCCGTCGTTGCAGCGCTGGTCTACGGGCGTCGGCGTCGATTTCAACTCATTGCTCGGCCTCGGCGAACTCGTCTATGTCAGGGCAGGCGGCTACCCCGATGGCGGCGAGAGTGGCCTGTTCACGGATGGCCCACGCAATCGCAACTATGCCGCGGGCATCGTCGTGCCGATCGGCTATGACGGGCTGACGCTCAACCTGGAAGCCAGCCGCACGCAGGCCAATCCGACAGCCGAGCCCGGCACGCTCGGCTTCGGCAGCGCCTTCGAGCGTTATTCGGCGCGGCTTCGATATCCCTGGATCCGCAGCCGTGCGCTTACGATCAGCACCGAACTGTCCTTCGACGTGCAGAACGACACGCTCGACGCGGTGACGCCGATTTCGCTGCCGATCGCCGAGGACCGGCTGCGCATTGCCCGGCTCGGTCTCGACGGCATCTGGTTCACACCGCTTGGCGGCGTCTTCATCGGCAACGTCGTTGCGTCCTTCGGTATCGATGGGCTCGGCGCGCGTTCAGCCGCCGATGCGACGCCGCTGCTGCCACTGTCGCGTCAAGGCGCCGACGCCGATTTCCAGAAGCTGGAGGTCTCGGCCAGCTACAGCCAGCCGCTGGCCACCCATCTCGGCCTCGATCTCTACGCCCGCGCGCAGACCTCGTTTGGCAAGCCGCTGCTGCAGTCCGAACAGATCGGGCTGGTCGGCGCGAACGGTCTGTCGAGCTTCGACGCGGGCGCGCTGCAGGGCGATGCCGGCTATGTGCTGCGCGGCGAGCTGTCCTCACCCTGGTACGTGCCGTTCACTGGCGGCATCGTTTTGTTGTCGCCCTACGTGTTCGGCGCTGTCGGCCAGGTCCATCTCGAAATGCCGACCGCGCTCGAGACGGCCAACATCGTCGGCGCGTCATACGGGCTTGGCCTGAAGGTCGGCACCGCGCTGGCGGGCGACGCGACCAACGCCAGCCTGACGCTGGAATGGGGCCGCCAGCATCGTGACAACCATCTGCCGACAAGCGATCGCTTTTCGCTCAGCGGCGCCGTCCAATTCTAGAGAGATGACCATGCAGCGCAAAGCCCACCTCCCACGGCGGCACCTGAACCGCACCGGCGCGCCGTTGATGGCGCTGCTTTTGACGTCGACGGCGCTTGTCGGCTTCACGTCGGCGCGGGCACAGGAACTGCCGACCGGCGGCAGCGTAGCATCCGGCGGCGTCACCATCGCCAACCCATCGTCGTCGCAACTGAACATCAGGCAGTCGACCAGTTCGGCGATCGTCAACTGGCAGAGTTTTTCGATCGGTGCCGGCGCGACAGTCACTATCGACCAGCCATCATCCTCGGCAACGATGCTGAACCGCGTCACCGGCGGTACCAAATCGACCATTGCAGGCCAGCTCAATGCCAATGGCCAGGTGTTCCTGGTCAACCCCAACGGCATTGCCATCTCCAAGACCGGCAAGGTTAGTGCCGCCGGCTTCGTCGCGTCCTCGCTGGGCATCAGCGACGAGGATTTTGAGGCCGGAAAGCTGGAGTTCGAAGGCAATGGAGCTTCCGCTGCCGTCTCCAACCAGGGTGCGATCAGCATCGGGCGTGGCGGCTATGCCGCATTGATCGGTGGCAGCGTCGACAATGCCGGCTCGATCACCGTGCCGCTTGGAAAGGTCGGGCTCGGATCGGGTGGGAAGGCGACGCTTGATTTGTCCGGCGACGGCTTCCTGCAGGTCTCCGTGCCGACCAAGGCTGACGGCAGCAATGCGCTGGTCAGCAATTCCGGACGTATCAGTGCCGATGGCGGGCTGGTCGAACTCAAGGCGGCTGCGGTGCGCGATGCCGCACGCCAAGCCGTCAACATGTCCGGTGTCATCGAGGCACGCACGGTGTCAGGTCAATCCGGCGCCATCGTACTCGGCGGCGATGAAGGCTCGGTCGAAATCACCGGCATGCTCGACGCTTCGGCCAAGGCCGGCGGCAAGGGCGGCAAGGTCACGGTCACCGGCCGCAAACTGAAGCTCAAAGCCGCCAAGGTCGATGCCTCGGGCAAGGATGGCGGCGGCAGCGTCAGGATCGGCGGTGACAAGCAGGGCAAGGGCACCTTGCAACGCGCGGTCACAACCGAGATCGATGCGAAGACGACAATCAGTGCCGATGCGACCGGCAACGGCACCGGCGGCACGGTCATCGTCTGGTCGGACGAGCAAACAAAGTTCGCCGGCAAGATTTCCGCACGCGGCGGTGATGACGGCGGCAATGGCGGCTTTGCGGAAGTGTCCGGCAAGCAGCGCCTCGACTTCACCGGTGAGGTCGATCTGCGCGCCCGCTTCGGCGACACCGGTGACCTTTTGCTCGATCCCTACAACGTCACTATATCGAACGCTGCCGGCAACACCGGCGGCAGCATGTCCGCCAACACCAATGACAGCGTCATCAACGTCACCACGCTGCAGAACCTTCTTGCAACGGCAAACGTCACCATCTCGACCGGCAGTGGCGGTTCGCAGGCTGGCGACATCACCATTGCAGCACCGATCGCCTGGAACACCAACACGCTGACGCTCAGCGCCTCTCATTCGATCGTCTTCAATGCGAACGCCACGATCGGCGGCGTCGGCGGACTGGCGCTCATCACCAACAATGGCGGCACCGGCGGCACGATCTCCTATGCCTTGGGCGCATCGGCGACCTTCACCGGCACGCCCGGTGCGCAGGCGCTGTCGGTCAACGGCCAGAGCTACACGCTGATCTATGATGTCAACGGCCTGCAGGCGATCAACAGCGGGCTCACCGGCAGCTACGCGCTGGCCAAGAATATCGATGCCAGCTCCACGTCCAGCTGGAATAGCGGTCTCGGCTTCATATCGCAGGGCACCGACGGCAACAGCAACATCCAGAACGGCGGCAACGGCTTCACCGGCTCGTTCGACGGGCTCGGCCACACCGTCGACAGCCTGTCGGTGACGCAGTCCGCTGCCCAGTATGTCGGCCTATTCGGCTATATCGGCGCGGGCGGCCTGGTCCAGAATGTCGGCGTCACCAATGTGACGGTCCGGGGGTTTAGGACCCTTGGCGGGATCGCCGGGTTCAATGCCGGCACGGTGGCCCAGAGTTATTCGACTGGTCAGCTGTTCACCACGCAATACGGGTCCACCTCAGGCGGTCTGATCGGCGAGAACGATGGCGCACTCTCCGACAGCTTCTCGACAGTGGTCATCAACGCACGCGACACAAATGCCGCGGGCGGCGCGGTGGGCTTCAACAATTTCGGCACCATCGATCGCGTCTATGCCATGGGCGCTGTCGATATCGGCAGCGGCGGCGCGGCCGTCGGCGGCCTCGTCGGATCGAATTATGGCTATTCGTTTGTCGGCGAGGGCGGCAGGATAACCGACAGCTATTCGACCGGCGCGGTCAGCGGCGGATGGAATGTCGGCGCGTTCATCGGCAACAACCTTTACGATGGCGTGATCACGGGCGCGTACGACACGTCGACATCCGGCCCCTACAACACCACATCCAGCGCCAAGCCTGCGATCGGCGGTGGCACCACCGGCCCCAATGTCAATGTCGTCGGCCTGTCGACCTCCAGCTTCCAGAATGGCGGCGCCAATGGACTGAGTGCCGCCTTTGGCGGCGGGACTGGCGGCCTCTATCCCTATCTGAAGAGCTTCTACCCCAATGGCGTTCAGGCGATCTCCGGAATTGCTTACAAGGATGCCGGCAACACGCCGCTGATTTCCGGTACCGGCCAACCCTATTACACAAAGAATCCCGGGCTGGTGTCCGTCGTCTCCGGCGGCGTGAACCTCGGCACAGTCTCGACCGGCGTCAACGGCTACTATTATCTCGCTCTGCCGGCCGGCGCGGTCTCGAACTCGGTGCTCGCTTACACCGTTGCCGAAGCGGACTCGGGCGCCAAGAATGGCGTGACCTTCCGGACCGGCCTGTCCGGCAGCAATGTCTCGAACCTCAACGTCTATGGCGACTGGCGGCTCGACGAGGCGGATGGCTCGATCGCCTCGCTGTCGGCGCTGAGCAGCGCCTATAGCGCGGCGATTGGGTCAGCCTCTGTCGGCAGCCTGTCCTTCGCCAATCGCCAGATTGAAACCGTAGCAGCCACCTTCGCCCTCAACCAGGCGCTGTCGGTCGGCACCGGCACGCTGGCGCTGTCGTCGAACGGCGTGGTGACGCAGACTAGTGGCCTGACGGCGGCGTCGCTGGTTCTCGGTGGCACGGGTAGCTTCACCCTGACCAACGCCGGCAACCAGGTCGGCAACGTCGCCGGCAGCGCCGGTTCCGTCGATCTGCGCGATGGTGCAAGCCTGACGATCGCCAGTGCTTCCAGCGCCCGTGGGGTTATGGCGACCGGGGTGAACACCACCGGTTCGGTGAAGCTTCAGACGACGGGCGATTTGACCATTGCGGCAAATGCGACAATCAGCGGAACGGATCCAGTGCTCTCGGCCGCTGGCCTGTTCGTCAACAACCGGGGCAGTGACGCCGTCGCCGCCACCAGCGGACGCTGGCTGATCTATGCGGCAAATCCCACCGGCAATACATTCGGCAATCTGGACAGTGGCAACACGGCCGTCTGGAACACGTCGGCGGGTGGTCCGGTGAGTGCGACAGGCAACCGCTATGTCTTTGCCTATCAGCCGACACTGACCTTCAAATCCAGCAATGCGACCAAAACCTATGGCGATACCGCCCTGCCGGCACTGACCTATTCAGTGGCGGGCTACCAGGCAGGCGTGATCGGCGCCTATCTCGGCGACACCGCCGCCACGACCTTCAGCGGCGGCCCAAGCGTTACGTCCGTCAATCCGCCGGGCAATACACAGGCCGGAGCAGGATCCTATGCAATCACCGTCGGCGCCGGCAATCTCGCGGCGTTGAGCGGCTATGGCTTCGCCTACAACAGCGCGGGCCTGCTTACCATCGGCAAGCGCGCGGTGACGGTGACGGTGACGCCGGGCCAGGGAAATATCTATGGAGACGCCAATCCATCATCCTATGCATACACCGTTTCGGATCTCGGCGCTGGCACGGCCTTGGTCGGTAGCCTTAGCCGCACGGCAGGGAACAGCGCCGGGACTTATGCCATCAACCAGGGCAGCATCACCAACACCAGCAATTCGAACTACGACATCACCTATGTCGGCGCCAATTTCACCATCGCCAAGCGCGCGATCACGGTAACGGCCGATGCCAAGAGCCGTACCTATGGCAACTCCAATCCGACGCTGACCTATCAACTCACAACAGGCAGCCTCGTCAGTGGCGACAGCTTGGGCGGTTCTCTGACGACATCGGCGACGACGGCATCCGGTGTCGGCAGCTACGGCATTGCGCAGGGCACACTCAACAACAACAACAACTATGCGATCAACTATGTCGCCGCCAATTTGTCGGTGACGCCGCGCGCCATCACGGTGACAGCCAACGCCAAGAGCCGCATCTATGGCGACAGCAATCCGGCTCTGACCTATCAGCTGACATCAGGCAATTTCGTCAATGGCGACAGCCTGAGCGGCGCACTGGCAACAACGGCGACGACGGCATCCGGTGTCGGCAGCTACGGCATCACGCAGGGCACACTCGCCAACGGCAACTATACGATCAGCTATGTCGGCGCCAATCTGTCGGTGGCGAAGCGCGCCATCACGGTGACAGCCGATGCCAAGAGCCGCATCTATGGCGATGCCATTCCAACGCTGACCTATCAGCTGACCACGGGCAATTTCGTCAATGGCGACAGCCTGAGCGGCGCGCTGGCGACGTCGGCCACGACAGCATCCGGTGTCGGCAGTTACGGCATCACGCAAGGCACACTCGCCAACAGCAACTATGCGATCAGCTATGCCGGCGCCAATCTGTCGGTGACGAAACGGGCGATCACGGTGACGGCCGATGCCAAGAGCCGCATCTATGGCGACGCCAATCCGGCGCTGACCTATCAGCTGACCTCGGGCAATTTCGTCAATGGCGACAGTCTCGCCGGTGCGCTCGCTACAACGGCCACGACAGCATCCGGTGTCGGCAGCTACGGCATCACGCAAGGCACACTCGCCAACAGCAATTATGCGATCAGCTATGTCGGCGGCAATCTCGCGTTGACCCCGCGCGCGATCACGGTGACGGCCGATGCCAAGAGCCGCATTTATGGCGATGCCAACCCGGCGCTGACCTATCAGCTGACATCAGGCAATTTCGTCAATGGCGACAGCCTGAACGGTGCGCTGGCGACTTCGGCAACGACAGCATCCGGTGTCGGCAGCTACGGCATCACGCAGGGCACACTCGCCAACAGCAACTACGCGATCAGCTATGTCGGCGGAAACCTGTCAGTGGCACAGCGCGCGATTACGGTGACGGCCGATGCCAAGAGCCGTGTCTATGGCGATGACAATCCAACGCTGACCTATCAGCTGACCTCGGGCGATTTCGCCAATGGCGACAGTCTGAGCGGTGCGCTGGCAACGACCGCCACGGCATCATCCGATGTCGGCGGCTACAGCATCACCCAAGGCACGCTTGCCAACGGCAATTACGCCATCAGCTATATCGGCGCTGACCTTTCGGTGACGCAGCGCGCGATCACGGTCACGGCCGATGCGGGCCAGAGCAAGATCTACGGGGACGGAGATACGCTGTCTTATGGCTACGGAGTATCCGATCTCGGCAGCGGCGCAGCGCTGGCCGGCACGCTTGATCGCGCCGAGGGCGAGAATGTCGGGACCTATGCCATTGGCCGCGGCAGCCTCAGCGATGCTGCCAACGGCAATTACGACATCACCTATGTCGGTGCCGGTTTCAGCATCGGCAAGCGATCCGTGACCGTCACTGCCAGCTCGGGTCAGGGCAAGACCTACGGCAATGCCGATCCGTCGTCCTATGGCTACACCTTCACCGATCTCGGCAATGGCGCGGCGCTGGTTGGCGCTCTCGACCGCACGACCGGCGAAGATGTCGGCGCCTATCAGATCGGGCAGGGCACACTCGCCAACGCGGCCAACTCGAACTACGACATCAGCTATGTCGGCGCCGATTTCAGCATTGGCAGGCGTGCCGTGACAGTCACGGCCAATTCGGGCCAGGGCAAGATTTACGGCGATGCCGACCCCTCCTCCTATGGCTACACCAGCACCGATCTCGGCAGTGGTGTGGCGTTGGTCGGCGCTCTCGATCGCGCCTTGGGAGAGAACGCCGGAGCCTACGCGATCGGCCAGGGCACGCTCACCGACAGCGCCAATTCGAACTACGAGATCAGCTATGCCGGTGCCGACTTCAGCATCGGCAAGCGGGCGATCACCATAGTGGCGGATGCGCAGAGCCGGCCGCAGGGCATGCCCAATCCACCACTCACCTATTCGATCGGCGGTCTGGGGTTGGTCAACGGGGATACATTCCTTGGCGCGCTCTCGACTGAGGCGACACCTGCTAGCCCTGCTGGCAACTATGCCATCGAACAGGGGAGCCTGACCCTCTCGGCCAACTATGAGCTGGCCTATGTCGGTGCCGATCTGGTGGTCTCGCCGCCCAACACCGTGCCGGCACCGGATGCGGCCAGCACGGTCGCGTACAACGCCGATGCCCATGCTGCTGGCGGGCCGGCTCGGGTTTTCTTCACCGGGCAGCCGGTGGATGGCGATGCGCAAACGCTGGTCGAAGACCCGCGCCTTGACGGTCCCGCCTTCTGCCAGGGCGTGGCGGACGCAGCTTCCGTCTGCAGCGTTGCCTCGGTCCGGTAGGAAATGGGGATGCGCTGGTTGGCGCCTTGACCGCGTTGCCGGCGAGACTGTCGGCAGCTATACCATCGCCCAGGGCGGCATCACCAACGCCGCCAATCCGAACGGCGATATCACCTATGACCTAATGCCATGGCCGCTTGGGACCCGGCCGTCCTTGCCGCGTTGCCACGGTCCGGTGAGCGTGCGGGCGACCACGATTTGACGCGGTCAATTATCACCTCTCACATCAGCGCTACTTCGTCAGCCGATCATGCAGGGCCGGCTTTCGCCGGCCGGTTGCTCCGATCGGGATCAGCCGCAGACGCGGACCTCTTCGATCACCCTGTGGTGGTGGCGCCAATGCTTGACCAGTTCGATATGGCAGCGATGATGCCGGTGATGGCGGCGATATTCGCCGTACCGGTATTCGCCATTGTCATATTGAACGTTCTGGTCGCCATCATACTGATTGTCATAATAGCGATCGCGGTGGTGGCGGCGAATAACGATCCCACTATCGGAATCGTCATCCGGCAAATATCGGTCGCCGTCGTCGGACTGGATGGTCACGCTTGCCGCTTGCGTCGGCGCAGTGATCCCCGCTGTCGCGGCCAATGCCAACAGGGAAGCCAGAATCAGCTTTTTCATCTCGTCCTCCTGCGTGTTCAAGACATGTTAACTCGCGGAAGAACCGGGCGTTCCGCTTAACTTTACACGCTTTGCGACGCGGAAGACATCAAGGCGTCATCGTCCACCCGTTCCAGGCGTACGAAGGCCGTCAGCGGCAGGTGGTCGGAGGCAACGCGCGAAAGCGGCGTGTCATGCGCGTTGATGGCGGCAATCATGCCGTGCCTGTTGGCCATGATCCGGTCGAGCGCCAGCAGCGGCAGGTTCGACGGGAAGGTGGGGACCGCCGGCGGCTGCGGGCCGAACGTCGCATGCAGCGTGTTGAGAGCGGAGCGGTTGCCGAGCCGCCATTCGTTGAGGTCGCCGAGCAGCAAGGTCGGTCTTTCGTCCGGGCTGTTCATCAGGTCGAGCACGACGCGCGCCTGCTGGGAGCGCGAGCGGCGCAGCAGGCCAAGATGGGCGGCGATGATGCGCAGCGTCCGGCTTCCATCGAGGTCGATCTCCGCCACCACCGCGCCGCGCGGCTCCAGTCCCGGAAGCTTGATCTGGTGCACGTCGCGAACGACGCCCTTCTTGAACAGCAGGACGTTGCCATGCCAGCCATGGCCCTTGCCGGTGGCCGAAATCGGCACCGGAATCAGGCCGGTTTCCCGCTCGAGCCGGGGCAGGTCGAGAAGCCCGACACGGTCGCCGAAGCGATTGTCGGCTTCCTGCAGCGCAATGACATCCGGATCGATTTCGCGGATGACGCGGATGATCCGCTCCGGGTCGAATTTCCTGTCGACGCCGATGCATTTGTGGACATTGTAGGAGGCAACCAGCGTGCCGGTGGTGGCTGTCGTCTTGAGTGCTGCGGCGTTAGCCTTCTGCATCCGGCGGTCACGAAGGGACAGAAGCATGCTTGCCGGGAGGCTGCGTCCAATTCTGTGCATCTCTGTGCTGCTCGTCCTCGCTGATTTCAATTCAGAAGCGGGATAAAGTGAAAATAGGCAATTTCGGCGTATGTTCCATGACAGACGAGTTCCTCAAGCACACCTCCGCCTTAGAGATAGGGTGAACCGAGCCATAATACCCGGTCGAACAGCCTGATAAGAAACGGCCGGGCTCGCAAGGCTTCCAGCGTCACCGGCACGGCGGAGGCAATCGCCGACCCGATCCGCGTCTCGATCTCGCTGGCAAAGCCGGCATCGAGCACCTCCAGGTCGATCTCGAAATTCAGCCGCAGCGATCGGGCATCAAGATTGGAAGATCCGACATAGGCCCACACGCCGTCGATCGAAAGCAGCTTCGAATGGTCGAACGGTCCCTCGGTTCGCCAGACACGGCAATAGTGTTTGAGCACCTGATCGAACTGCGCCATCATCGCGCGGTCGACGAGGAAAAGATTGTTCACCGCCGGCACCACGATGTCGATTTCGACCCCGCGCCTGCCGGCGGTGATCAGCGCGCTGATCAGTTCCCGATCCGGCAGGAAATAGGGCGACATCACGCGTATAGACTTGCGGGCGACCGAGAACGCACCGATCAGCAGCTTGTGGTTGGTCTCGTTGCTGGCATCCGGGCCGGACGCGACCGCCCGCACCATCATCGGTGCGCCTGGCGGTGGCGACAGCGGGGCGATGCGCCAGGCGTCGCCCTTCAGCGCCTCGTTGGTGGCGAAGCGCCAGTCCTCGGCGGCGACCGAAAAGAGGTCGGCGACGATCGGACCGGTCACCCGGAAATGTGTGTCCCTGGCGCTGTTGGAGCCGGCGAATTCGGCTGAGAAGCCTTTTCGGATGTTCATGCCCCCGGTGAAGGCGGCGATGCCGTCGACCACCAGGATCTTCCGGTGGGTCCTCAGATTGGCGTAGGGCAGGCGCAGGCCCATGACGATGTTGCCGTTGAAGACATCGGCGGGGATGTTGGCCTCGCGCAAATGCCCCAGGATGCTCGGCACCGAGTAGCGGGCGCCGACGGCATCGATCAGCACGCGGACGGTGACGCCGCGCCGGACGGCGCCGGCCAGCGCCTCGACGAAGAGCAGGCCGACGGCGTCATTGTCGAAAATATAGGTCTCGAGCAGGACGCTGCGCTCGGCGCCATCGATCGCCGCGCACACGGCGGCATAGGCCTCGTCGCCGGTCTCCAGCACATCGATTGCATTTCCAGGATTGAGCGTGCGCCGCGCCACCCTGTCGCCCAGTGTCCGCAAGCCCGTGAACCGTTGCCCGTAGCGCTCGACGATCAGGGCCTCTTCGACAGCGACGTTGCGCTCGTGCTTGGCGGACACCGCGCCGTCGGCAAACGGGCGCTGGGCGGTGATCGTGGCGCGGCGGATGCGGTTGATGCCGGCGATGGCATAGATCAGCACGCCAAGGATGGGGGACAGCACCATCACGCCGACCCAGCCGGTGGCGGCGCGGACATCTTCCTTGGTCATGACGGCATGGACGATGCCGACCGTCGCCATCACCACGGAGATGATCGCCAGAATTTGCGGCCAGTGAGTCGCCAGGGTCTCCAACATGCCGAGACTATCCAGCGAGCGGTTGTAGAAGGCAATGCAGCCGCTCGTGCCGCGCATTCGCCGGATGGTGGCATGCGGCCCTGGCTGAAGAGTTCGACCAGCCGCAGAGATCGATGGGTTGAAGCACCCCGATAGATCCTGTTCAGAAGGACAAACCTGACCCAAGGGAAGCATAGAGCCTGGCATCGTCCTGTTCTGCCCGGGCCCTCCGAAGCCTCTTATGCTTTGGTACCACCTCTATTGTATATCAGGAGGAATGATTTTAGTGATATAAACACTTTGATTGACGGCGAGGGGGGCGCCGAATGATGAAATTCAACTTCGATGGACCTCCTGGCGATGACGCAGCTGCCGACACGTCGGCAGAATGCCAACGCCAATTGCTGCCTCTCGTCCGTGAGATCGTTCAGGCAGCCGTCGCTGCCGGGTGGAGCGAGGAAGACGTTCTTCTGGGTTTTGTGGAACTTACATGGGATTTGTATGAGAATCGTCGCGACGATCTGCAATGACCGGCGGCAAATCCGGTAGCTCTACATTGTTGAATGGCCGCCGAAATGGCCAAACTGTCCCCTGAAGCAGGGCTCCGAATTCAGGTCAACCAGAGGCCTCGCGGCAGTTGGCAACTTTTGCGCACGCAGCTTTTCACGATAGGAATTTTTTCTTGACTCGGTGACCTCAGCTATAGTACATATTCGCCCATGGTGCTGATTTGCGCCAGTGACCCGCCGCGCAGGCGGGTTTTTCGTTGATGCTCCGTCAGCCAATGCGCCGGCGAAGGTGTCAAAAAATGTTCCAGTCCCTCACTTGTGACTGGTTCCTCTTATCCCGAACAAAATTTTTTCTTTGCGTACGGATGTTATTCACTATCCGCGGCATGTGCGTTACGCTGGGTCCGGGTCGGGCTAAGGGGGATTTCAGGCAGCGGACAAAGCGGCAGAGGCCAGGCATGAAAAATACGGACGATGCTCGGGACAGCGGCGATTCCCGGGGCGTCAATCGAGAACGGACAGCTCGATATGTCCTGGACATAATTCCTGAAAGCGCAGGTCCCAGGAGGGCCACCACGCGGAGGAGTATCATATACTCCGTCCGCGATCCCGTCCCGCAGAAATTCCTGGCCAAGAAGCATTCCACCGGAATTGTGCTGAGGCCCGCACGCGGAATGAGAGCCTCGCCCGGCAGCGACAAGATCACGGAATACGTGGCGCGGCGCGTGCGGGAATATCTCGACGAAAACGTCGTGCGAAAAGTCATCGCCGAATTGGCATCCTTCGCAGGGGTTTCATCCTACCATATCATAGCAACGTTCGGCGTGCCGCCGCATTGCGGTGAGTTGCCGATTGCCGAAGTCGCCTGTCTCGCCGGTTCTTCGGATCGGAGCCATCTGCCTGTGAGAACGCCGACCGGGGCCGGGCATGCTTCCCTCAAGAACTGAGGGCCCGGCCATGGCAAAATGGCAACGCCTGCTCACCCGCGACGCAAGACCGGAATTTTCTACAAGGCTTGCTGAGTTTTTCAAAATACGTCCCGCTGCAAATCTGCCCCAAGCTCCGCAGGAGTCCTCTGGAATGTCATGCAGTCCGCGCATTGTTCGCCGTCCGGCCGGAACGATCCGATGAGTGGCGATGCCGGTCAGCTTCGATCAATCACGAATTGTTTTTCAGGGGAACATGGAAGGAAGCCTTGGGTTGAACCTCATCTGGGACGTATCGGGAGGCCGAAAAATGCCGGGCGATGATGGTTTCCCCGGACCGGTTTCCGGAACCAACTCGCGACAGCCGACGCTCAACGCGAAAGGCGGGCTTTCCGTCCGCGCCGCGCGCCGCGTGCGGCAATTCCTGGACGAGAACTTTACGCGCAAGCTGGCGCTGGCTGATATGGCCGCGGTTTGCGGGCTTTCCCCCTATCATTTTGTGCGGGCTTTCTCGAGGACGTTCGGAATGCCGCCGCACCAGTACGTCCTCGACCTGCGGCTGGATTTCGCTGAAAGACTGCTTGCAGACAGCCGCATGACGATCGCCGACATCGCCCACTCCAGCGGATTTTCAAGTCAGAGCCATTTTACCACCGTGATGAAGAAATACCGGCAGAGGACGCCGTTGCAGGCACGGGTGGGAAAGCTTAACGCCAAGGTTAGGTGAGGCGACGCTTATTTCATTGCTTTGTTTCTTGGTTTTAAAGCATTGGCTAAGGTAACAAGCCGTTAACCTCTGTAGCTTTGCTGCGCTCTTTTCTCACAAGGCAGCAATTTCGTGAAATACCGTAGGCAGGAATCATGTCTTCCTGCGGTGGAGCGGAATTGTCAGACATTTCGTGCCGGCCAGCGGAGAGGGAACCATGACCGACAACCAGTTTTCGAACGGCTCGCTTCTTGTTCAGCGTCGCGCGGCGCATTTCGCCGGGCACTGGATCGCGGGGGCCGATCATGGCTCACGCTCGACGCGCCGCCGCCTAATGGCGGTGCTGCGCATGGCGCACCGTGTGCTCGGCCTCGGCCGCAAGAATATGGGTTTGGGAACATTGGGCGCTGGTGGCAGTGTAGGTTCGGCGCTGGCGTCATCCGTCAGCCCGGCCAGCATCATCGGCGGCCTGGCGGTGCTCGTCGCGCTCGGCCTCGCCACGCCGGCCCAGGCACAGTATCAGGCGGGCGGCGGGTCAGCAACCGCCGGCGAGGCCGTGGCGATCGGAAATGGCTCTACCGCCAGCAACGCCTGGGCCATAGCGCTCGGCTTCCAGGCCAATTCGTCGGCGCAATACGGGATCGCTATCGGTCGCACAGCATCGGCTACGGGTACCGGCGGCGCGATAGCATTGGGCTCCGCCACGGTCTCGAACAACATCAATACGGTAGCGATCGGCGTCAACGCCAATGCCACCGGTGCCGGTGCCAGCGCGCTCGGCACCTTCTCCGTTGCTTCGGGTGGCAACTCCACCGCAGTCGGCGTCAGCTCCCTGGCCAGCGGCAACATATCGTTCGCGGGAGGCTGGGGGTCCCAGGCCACCGGGACGCGCGCCATTGCGATCGGGAGCCAGGCGGTCTCGTCGGGACTGGACACCGTTGCCCAAGGCACCAACACCATTGCAAACAGCCAGAATGCCATCGCTGTCGGCTTCCAGTCGACCGCAACCGCGATAAACGCCGTCTATCTCGGTTCGCGTACTGGCGCCGGAACCGGAGCGCTGGCCCAGAGTGCCATCGCCATTGGTACGGATGTGACGGCGTCCCAGGTTGACTCCACCGCGATCGGGCGCGCGAGCAAGGCAACGGGAACGTCCGCCATAGCGATGGGCGCGACCTCGATTGCGAGCGGCTCTGCCAGCACCGCGGTCGGCAACGCGTCCGCTGCCAGCGGCATAAACGCCTCCTCATTCGGGTCTGGAGCGAATGCGGCAGGAAATAATTCTCTCGCAGCCGGCGTCAGCGCCAACGCCGGCGGAGTCGGCAGCACCGCGCTCGGCATCGGTACGTCGGCCGGCGGCGCCAGTTCGGCAGCCGTGGGCTTCCAAGCCCAAGCCGCCGGCACCAATGCCGCAGCCGTTGGTCCTCAGGCAAATGCATCGGCGATAAACTCGGCAGCGTTCGGCAACGTCGCCACGGCTTCGGGCCAATTCGCGCTGGCCCTGGGCAATTCGGCCGTATCGAGCGGAGTAGGCTCGGTCGCGGCGGGCTCTGGAGCCCAGGCCACGGACGTCTCCACCACGGCTGTGGGTAACAACGCCGCGGCGACCGCCGCAAATGCCAGTGCGCTGGGATTGGGCGCCACGGCCAGCGGAGCGTACGCCACTTCGCTCGGTTCCACATCCAAGGCCACCGGTGCCCGTGCGTTCGCCGGTGGCCGTTCGTCCACTGCGGGAGGCGACGACTCCATTGCCATAGGCACGACATCCATCGCGACAGCGGCGAGCTCGACAGCAGTTGGAGCGGGCGCTGTGGCACAAGACGTCAATGCGATTGCCATCGGTACCGCCGCCGGCGCTATCTCCGCCGACTCCGTCGCCATCGGCACGGGCGCGACCGCCGATGGCGGCAAGGCGGTCGCGATCGGCTACGGCAACGTTGCCTATGGCGACGGCGCGGTCGCCATAGGCGATCCGAGCTATGCCAGCGGCACCGGCGCCTTCACCGGTGGCGCCAACAACATCGCCAACAGTGACGGCACGGCGAGCGCCACCGCGGCCAATACGGCCAACGGCGCCGTCGCCATCGGCAACAACAACAAGGCCATCGGGCAGGGCTCGGTGGCGCTGGGCAACGGCTCGACCGCGGGTGCGGCCGGCCTCGCCGGCAATGTCGCGCTGGGTAATGGCGCGACAGCGGCGGCGAGCTCCGGCGACGTGGCGCTCGGCTCCGGCTCGGTGACCACCACGGCCGTCGGCACGGCGAGCGGCGTGGTCAACGGCACGACCTACGCCTTCCAGGGCACCAACCCGCTCTCGACCGTCAGCATCGGCGCGGTCGGTGCGGAACGCACGCTCACCAACCTGGCGGCGGGGCGCGTCAGCGCGCTCTCGACCGATGCGATCAACGGCTCTCAGCTCTTCGCCACCAACCAGGCCGTTGACGCCATTGGCGTCACGCTCAGCAACATCAATGTCGGCGGCGGCATCAAGTATTTCCATGCCAACTCGACCCTGGCGGATTCGCAGGCTCTTGGAGCGGATTCCGTGGCGGTCGGGCCCAATGCGGTGGCAAACAATGCCGGCGACGTGGCGATCGGCCTGAATTCGGCGTCGGGCGCAACGACCGCCGTGGGTGGCACAACGATCGGCGGCGTCAACTATACCTTCGCCGGCGCTACCCCGGCCGGTGCCTTCTCGGTCGGCTCGGCGGGCGCCGAACGCCAGATCCAGAATGTCGCGGCCGGGCAGTTGAACGGCGGTTCGACCGATGCGGTCAACGGTTCGCAGCTCTTCGCCACCAACCAGCAGGTCACGCAGAATACGACCGATATCGCCAATATCGGCAGTGGCGTGACCGATCTCGGCAACACGATCAACAACATCGCCGGCGACACGTCGACCGCCTATACCGACGCCAACGGTGTGGGCATCCGCTACGCCCGCACCAACGAGGCAGGCTTGGCGCAAACCGATTCCTTCGCACAAGGCGTCGGCTCCACCGCCGTCGGCTACCAGGCGACCGCCACCGGCGTCAGCGCACTGGCGCTCGGCCGCGACAGCAATGTCAGCATCGACGGCGGCGTGGCGCTTGGCTCGGGTTCGGTCTCCGATCGCGCGATCGCTCCGCTTACCGGGCAACTGCCCGCCGGCCCAGCCAACTTCATCCAGTACAACACGACCGACAAGACGCTGCTCGGCGCCGTTTCGGTCGGCGACGCTACCTCGTATCGGCAGATCACCAATGTGGCCGACGGCACGCAATCTCAGGATGCGGTAACGCTTCGGCAGCTGCAGGGCGCCATCGCCTCCGTCTCGGTGACGTCGACGAAATACTTCCATGCCAATTCGGCGGCGGGCGACTCGCTGGCGGTCGGCGCGGAATCGGTCGCGGTCGGCCCGACGACGGTCGTCAACGGCGACAACGGCATCGGCATCGGCAATGGCGCCACTGTCGAGCAGGATGCACCCGGCGGCACGGCGATCGGCCAAGGCGCCCATGTGATGCTGGCCGACGGGCTGGCGCTCGGCACCAATTCATTGGCGTCCGGCATCCAGTCGGTGGCGCTCGGCGCCGGCGCCCAGAGCACCTTCATCAACAGCGTTGCGCTCGGCGCGCAGTCCATCACCAGCGTCGGCGCGCAGGCGGGCTACACGGCCTTTGCGCTCGCCGGTCCGCAGACCTCGGTCGGCGAGGTGTCGATCGGCGCCGCCGGGGCCGAACGCAAGCTCACCAACGTCGCGGCGGGCTCGGCCGATACCGACGGCGTCAACGTCTCGCAATTGCGCGGCGTGACGCAAAACGTCAGCAACCTGTTCGGCGGCGGCACGACCGTCAATCCCGACGGCTCCATCACCGGCCCGACCTACACCATCCAGGGCAACAATTATTCCACCGTCTATGACGGCTTCACGGCCGTCGACAATGCGCTGACCAGCATCAGCAATGGCGGCGGCATCAAATATTTCCACGCCAACTCGACGCTGGCCGACAGCATCGCCGGCGGCACCAACGCCGTGGCGATAGGGCCGGAGAGTGTGGCGAGCGGCACCGACAGCCTGGCTGCGGGACATGGCTCGACTGCCACCGGGCAGGGCGCCGTCGCGCTCGGCCAAGGCGCCAAGGCCAACAACGCCAACGATGTGGCGCTCGGTTCCGGTTCGGTGACACAGACCGCCGTCGGGACCTCCAGCACCGTCATCAACGGCAAGACCTACACTTATGCCGGGACGACGCCGACCGGAACCGTCAGCGTCGGCGACGCCGGCGCCGAGCGGACGATCACCAATGTCGCCGCCGGCCGCGTCGATGCCGGCAGCACCGATGCGATCAACGGCTCGCAGCTCTACGCCACCAACACGGCGATCGAGGATCTGAAAGCCGGCGTCGGAAACCTTACCCAGAACGCGGTGACCTATGACACCCAGGGCGGCAACAAGACGAACACCATCACGCTGCAAGGTGGCGACGTCAACGCGCCGGTCGTCATCTCCAATGTCGGCCCCGGCGTCAAAGGGACCGATGCGGTCAACGTCGACCAGATGAACCAGGGCCTGACCGCGGGCAAGAGCTATACGGACAACCGCGTGGCCTACGCTATCGATACGTCCAACGACTACACCGACAAGGTGGCGGTCACGACCTTGCAGCAGGCCAACGACTATACCGACCAGAAGCTCAGCCAGCTCAATTCGGACATCAGCGGCATCCGCGACGAGGCGCGGCAGGCGGCCGCGATAGGCCTTGCGGCCGCCTCGCTGCGCTATGACGACCGGCCCGGAAAGCTGAGCGTCGCGGCGGGTGGCGGCTTGTGGCGGGACGCAGGCGCGTTCGCCTTCGGCGCTGGCTACACCAGTGAAGACGGCCGCATCCGGGGCAATCTGTCGGGCACGGCGGCGGGTGGGCATGTCGGTGTCGGCGCCGGCATCAGCTTCACCTTGAACTGAGGCAGGAATGAAAGGACTTGTTGCCCTGATCTGCCTGGCGCTCTGCGGCGGCCTCGTGCCGGCCGCCGGGCAGGTCGCGTCGACCTACAGGATCAAGCCTTCGGACGTAGTGTTGCCGCCCGAGGTCAAGCTCGGAGACTATCAGCGCACCATCCGCCCATTCGATAACTGGACGCTGATCTGCGACGAGAACCTCAAGGCTCGCAAGAAGGTTTGCAACGTGTCGCAGATCATCGAGGACGCATCAGGCAAGATGGCTTTCAGCTGGTCGCTTGCCGCCACCCAGGACGGCAAGCCGTACATGATCCTGCGCACCGCTCCGAACGCCAGGAGCGATGGTCTGGTGTCGCTGAAGTTCGATGGACAGAAGCAGCCGATCGACGTGCACCTGAACGGCTGCAACGAAATGGTCTGCGTCGGCATGTTGCCGGTAGGCCCCGTCATGCGCCGACAGATATCGCAGAATGCGACACCGGCGATCTCCTATTCGACGGTCGACGGTCAGACGATCACCGTGACCGCAACGCTCAAGGGGCTGTCAGAGGCCCTTTCACCACTCAAATAACCGGGGCATCACCATGAGCCAGCAGGACCAGTTCACGTCCGCGAAACGCACTGCGACCGTCGAGGCGGATCGGCAGAGGCGGGCCGAGTCCCCAAGGCGGCGTTGGCCACGCGTGGCCGGATATTCACTGCTGGGATTGGTCGTGGCGGGGCTTGGCTTCGCCGCCGGGAACTATGCCGCGATCGCCAATCTGGTCGGCGGCGCGACGGCCGCACCCGCAGAAACTGCGGCGGCCCCCGTGCTTCCGGACACGCCCTTCCTCGAGCATGTCAAGCAGGCCGGTGTGCAGGCCTGCTCGACCGTCTATCCGGCGCTCGGACAGATTCTGACGAACGGCACGAAATACAGCGTCAAATCCCTGTGGAACGACCAGGCCGCCGACAAGCACGCCATTCAGGCCTTTGTCGGCATGGATTATGCGTCGGAACGCTATAGCGGACCGGCCGCCGGAATCGTCTTCGCATCGCCCACCGCCACGGGTTGCGAAGGGGCGATGGTGCGGGTGGCGCCATTCGCCAGCCCGTGCGCCGACATCGCATCCATCCTGCCGCAGGGCAGCAAGATTACCGACCATCTCGGGCAAGTCGAGGTCTACGAACTCGGCGGCAATGCCGGCGAAGCGCTTCTCCTGCCGACGGGCAAAAGCTGTGTGGTGATCTCCCTCGCTTCGGCGGCGAAGTAGGACGCGAAGCGATTGAGGTTAAGGAAAGGATGCCGACCATGAGATTGCAGGCTTTGGCAGTTTTGGGCTTGACCCTGTTGTGGAGCGGACAAGTCGTCTCGGCCGACCTTGTGGCCCCACCGGAGCCGCAACAGGAGGAAAAAGGCATCTGGGCGGCCATTGCCTATTCGCAGGCCGATAGCAAATACGGCTTCTTCTGGGGCGCCGACAAGCGGCAGGAAGCGAAGGACATCGCACAGAAATATTGCGAGAACGCGGGCGGAAAGGCCTGCAACGTCGTCACCGTCTTCCGCAACCATCGCCATTGGAATGATGACGACGAGACCGGCTTTCCCTACAAGCATTGCGGTGCACTCGCCGTGGCAGACAAGGTGGAGAACCGTTTCACGCCCTGGGGCGTGAACTCGGCCGAGACCCGTCGCGAAGCGGAGGATCTCGCTTTGCAGGACTGCGAGGCGACGGGAGAGAAATGCGAGATCCGCGAGTGGGTCTGCACATGAAGCCTGGCCCGAAGGCCGTCTCCGCATGTGGGGCAATTCTATTCTCGTTGATGTCGCCGGTGTCTGCCCAGCAACAGGTGGCGGCTGTCCCGGATGGACCCTCATCGCTGCGTGAAGTCTATCAGGACTGGAGTGTGACCTGTTCGGTTCGCGAGAAGGCGAGAGTGTGCTCGCTCGCGCAAGACCAGGTCCAGCAGAACGGGCAGAGGCTTCTTGCCGTTGAGATCGCGGCACGCCCGGACGGCTCGACGACGGCTACCTTGCTTCTGCCCTTCGGCATCCTGCTCGATCCGGGCGTGACGCTGCAGATCGACGATCAACCGCCACTGTCCCCGCAGCGCTTCAGGACCTGCCTGCCAACGGGTTGCGTCTCCGTCTTTACCGTCGATCGGCCGACGCTTGGAAAGCTGAGGGGAGGCTCGGTGCTGAAGCTCAATGTGACGACGGACGCCGAGACCCCGCTGAGCTTCCCGGTCTCGCTTCGCGGCCTGACCGCGGCGCTCGACCGCATGGTGGCGTTGAGCGCAAATTAGGGTGCGCGCTGACCCAGCTTTTGGCCGCAATCAGCGACATGACGCGCACGCCGGCCGCCGCGACGGAGTATTTTGGGGCGGCTGCCGAGAGGGCGTACCTGAAAATGGCTCAACTTCAGGTTGGGTCATCAACAGCCGCCATACCCACATGGCATGATTCTGGCCATATCGGCCCACTGACCTGCCGTTTTTCGGGCTATCCCGCAGAGTGCGGCGTCCGGATACAACCGGAGCGAGCCGACGTTATGTGCTATTTTTGCTACATCTCGCAGCCTTGTTGCCCAAAAAGGCTATTTAGCGACCTCTAAATCAATAATCGCTCACATATTTCGTGAATTTGTGAATAATCCACCGACGGGCAGGCCTTGGCTTGGTTAGCGCTCTGAAAAGGACGCTGGGGAAACGTTAGGGTGGGATTGATGAATACGACAACCATGTCGACCATAGGCAGGCGCCTTGGTCTTTTGATGGCGGCCACCATGCTGACCTGCGGGAGTGCTCATGCGCTTACGCTCAAGGAGGCGATGGCTGTCGCGGTGGAATCCAATCCCGAGATTGGACAGGCGATCGAAAATCGCGAAGCAATCGAGTTCGAGTTGCGGCAGGCCAAGGGCCTTTATCTTCCCAGTGTCGATGTCGAGGCATCGGCCGGCGTTCGCCGGCTCGACAATTCATCCCGGCGCTCCCTTTCCATCGAAGACGACGCGCTCTATCCGGCTGAAACGGATCTTACCGTTTCGCAGACGCTTTATGACAGCGGCGCAAGGCGGGCCGAATTGAACCGTCAGGCATCGCGCGTCGATGGCGCTTCGTTCCGGGTGCTGGAACGGTCCGAATTCATCGGGCTGTCCGTTGTCCAGGACTATCTGGAATACATGCTGCAGGCTTCGATCGTTGTCGAAGCGAAGAAAAATCTCGGCTTCCACCAGGGAATTCTCGGCGACATCCGGCAAGGCATTTCGGGCGGCGCGCTGAACGAGGCCGACCGGCAGCAGGCCGAGGAACGGCTGTTTGCCGCCAAGGCGCGCATGCAGGAGGCGACCGAGGAACTGGAAGCGGCCAAGATCCGCTTCTTCAAGACCGTCGGAAAGCCACTGACCAGCCCATCGAGGCCGGGCGATGTCTCGGCTGCGCTCCCGCGATCGCTCGACGAGGCAATAGGGTTGGCGCGCGAAAGCAATCCGCGCGTGCACATGGCCAACAGCGACATCGACGCGGCGGCTTCCCTCGTGGATGCCGCACGGGCAAAATTCGGCCCCTCCATCATCGCTGAAGGTCGCGCCCGGGCGGGAACTGACATTGACGGCGACGATGGCGACACCAGCGACCTTCAGGCGCGCGTGGTCCTGCGGTGGAATCTCTACCGCGGTGGTATTGACAAGGCCAACGAGCAGGAGCAGATCCGCCGCACCAGCGAACAGCGCCTGGCGCTGCATCAGGTGCAGCGCGAAATCGAGGAAGCCGTTCGCACGTCATGGGATCGCCGTTTCCGGCAAGCCGATCTGGCAAAGACCCTGAGGCAGCAAGCCGCCGCCAATGAGAAGCTGGTCGCTTCCTATCGCGAGCAGTTCAAGGTTGGACAGCGCTCGCTGCTCGACGTGCTGGATGCGCAGAATACGCGGTTCAACACGGCAACGCTGGCGGATACCGCGTCCTACGCATCGCTGTTTGCCCAGTACCGGCTTCTGGCCGCGACCGGACAGTTGCTGAAAACGATGAACCTTCAGCCGGCAAAGCAAGCGACAGCCTATGCACGCACCGAGTTCGCAGCACCGGAAACCGCGGACACTGAAACTTATGCGCGGACGCCATCGGAGCAGAAGAACGACCTGCCATTCGATATTCTCGCCCCGGTGAGGAAGAAGTAAGACGACGCAAGGCCCAGCGAGCGTCCTGACGGGCAGATCGTGAACCAGCAACCCAACATCCTCTCCCCCAAGGAGGCGTTCAAGGCCTGTTTCTCAGCCGTTGCCGGATATCTCGGCAGGCCGAGCGCGGAGACCGTGCTGTTTGCCGGCGTGCCGCTCTCGGACACGCGAATTGCGGTCGACGACATCAGGCACCTTGCCGAACGCATCGGCCTGGAAGTCACCGAGTTCAACCACCGGGATTTTCTCAGGGGGCGTATCGATCTGCCCGCAATCGTCTTTCGCGTCAGCCAATTGCCCGTTGCCCTGCTCGCTCTAGGCGAAGACGATGCGTATATCACCGCGCCCCAGGAAGACGGCCGCACCGCGATCGGCCGATCGGAACTGGCCGCCAGCTACATCAGCGGCGGCGCTTCCTTCTCGATCACCTACGCCAATGCCGCCGAGACCATGTCGGTCGGCTCGGCGGCCAGGATCGAGCGGAGACATTGGCTCACGGGGACGATGGGCGCTTTCTGGCGCACCTATTCGAAAGTCGTCCTGGCGGCGGTGTTCATCAATCTGCTGGCCATAGCCTCGCCGATCTTCACCATGAACGTCTACGACAGGATCCTGCCGAACAAGGCAATATCGACACTGTGGGTGCTGGCTCTCGGCATCGGTGCGGTCATCCTGTTCGACCTGCTTTTGAAGACGGCCAGGGCCTCCCTCATCGACTATGCCGGGCGCAAGGCGGATCTCCGAATATCCTATCTGCTGTTCGAGAAAGTGCTGAACTCGTCGCTGTCGGCGCGCCCCGGATCGACCGGTGAATACGCAAACAGGGTCACGCAATATGAATTCGTCAGGGAGTTCTTCACCTCCAACACCATAAGCGTGTTCATCGACACGGCATTCGTCTTCGTCTTTCTCCTTGTGATCTATGCAATTGGCGGCTGGCTGGTGATCATACCGGCGCTGGCCTTCGTGATGTCCGTCATCGTCGGCCTGGTCACCCAGCGCCGCATCGGCAAGCGCGTCGCCGCCTCGATGAACGAAGCATCGCAGCGCCAGGCACTGCTGGTCGAATCCATCTCGACGCTGGAGACGATCAAGTCGCTGCGCGCCGAGGCGTATCTGCTGCGAAAATGGGGGGAGCACTCCAAGAACGCCGCCAACACGTCCGAGAAGATCAAGCAGCTTTCGGCGGCGGCGGGCAACATCACCCAGTCCATACAACAGCTGGTGACCGTCGCCCTGGTCGTGGCCGGCGCCTATGCCTTCTCGGAAGGGCATGTTTCGACAGGAGCAATCATAGGAACGGTGATGCTGGCGAGCAGGGCCGTGGCGCCGCTCGGCCAGATCGCCATAACGTTGTCCCGGTTTCGCCAGGCCATGCTCTCGCTGAGAATGGTGAATTCGATCATGGCTCAACCGGAAGACCGACCTGACACGGTGGGTTTCGTCAACCGCCCCATTCGCAAGGGGGCGATGGTGTTCAGGAATGTCGGGTTCGTCTATCCCGGCTCGGAGAACGAGGTTCTGACCGGCCTGAATTTCTCGGTGAAGCCAGGGGAGCGGATCGGCATCATCGGCCGCATAGGATCGGGAAAGACGACGATGGGGCGGCTGATCGGCCGGCTCTTCCTGCCGACGTCCGGTGAGTTGCTGCTGGATGGGATCGACATTCGCCAGTATCACCCGTCCGAGGTTCGCGCCGCGGTCGGCATCGTTGCGCAGGCCGGCGACCTGTTCTCGGGCACCATCAAGGAAAACCTCCTGATGGCATGCCCCGAGGCTACGGACGAACAGATCATCGAAGCTGCAAAGGCGGCCGGCGTCGACGATTTCGTTTCACGCCACCCGCGCGGCTACGACATGAATGTCGGCGAGCGCGGCACCAATCTTTCCGGCGGCCAGAGGCAGACCGTGGCGATCGCACGCCTGCTTTTGACCAAACCGAAAATCGTCTTTCTGGATGAGCCGTCGGGCTCGATGGATCTTGCCTCGGAACGCCAGTTGATCAAGCAGCTCAAAGTCGCTTTCGACCGCGACACGACGCTGATCGTCTCCACACATCGGTTCAGCATGCTTGAGCTGGCCGACCGCCTGATCGTTATCGAACGGGGCAAGATCGTTGCCGACGGACCGAAGGACCAAGTCATACAGGCGTTGCAGAAAACAAGCGCCTGACAAAACAATTATTGCTGCATCCAATGCGTTGGGGCGTGGGAAATGCTTGCCAGGGAAGATCGACCGCCGCTGTTTGCGTCGGCGTCCATATTCATCATCGGAGCGCTCTTCGTAGTCTTTGTCGCCTGGGCGTCCTTTGCCGAAGTCGATGAGATCGCACGCGGCGACGGCAAGGTCATACCCGCTTCCAAGACCCAGATCATCCAGGCGAGTGAAGCCGGTGTCGTTCAGGAAATCGCCGTGACGATTGGCCAGGTCGTCAAGAAGAACGATCTCATCATTCGTCTGGACAACACGCTCAATACGTCCAGTCTCGGCGAGCAGCAGGCCAAGGCGCGCGCGCTGGAAGTGCGCATAGCAAGGCTGAAATACGAACAGGCCGGCAATCTCTCGGGCCCATTTCCGTGCCCGCAGGACATCCAGTCGGTCGCTCCGCAAATCTGCGACAATGAACAGAAGCTGCTCATTGCCCGGCGCGGGAACTTCGACAACAAGCTGTCCGTGCTCAAGTCACGCCTCGATCAGCGCGAGAGGGAACTGGCCGAGGCGGTGGCCAATTCCGACCGTCTGACCAAGAACCTGGTCGTCAGCGACCAGGAGGCGAAACTGGTCGACGCGATGGTCAAGAAAGGCCTGATGGCAAGGACCGAGCAGCTCCGGGTAGAGCGCGAACAGACCGAACTCAACGGCCAGCTGAACCTGGCCGGCGAAACAATAAAGAAAGCCAAGGCCGCGATCACGGAAGCCCAGCTGCAGGTCGAGGAACTCGGCCTGCAACTGCAGCAGGAGGCGTTGGACGACCTTACCCAGGCGCTGGCGGAACTTTCGGTGGTGGATGAAACCATAAGGGGGGCCACCGACAAGGTCGCGCGCACCGATATCCGGTCTCCCGTGGATGGCATCGTCAACACGCTGGAGCTCAACACGGTCGGGGCCTTCGTCCAGCCCGGCGCCGTCGTCGCCGGCATCGTGCCGACCTCCGAGACGTTGCTGGTGGAGGCACGGGTCTCGCCACGGGATGTCGCGTTCATCCGTCCCGACCAGGAGGCCCTTATCAAGGTCACCGCCTATGATTTCTCGATCTTCGGCGGCATCGAGGGCAAGGTCTCCAACATCACAGCCGACAGCCTGGTCGATCAGAAAACGGGGGAACCCTACTATCAGGTGCGCGTGGCGACGGACAAATCGACCCTTCAAAGAGACGGCAAGGCCTATTCGATCATTCCCGGCATGATCTGCTCGGTCGACATCAAGACCGGGCGCAAGACGATCCTGCACTACCTCCTGAAGCCGATCAACAAGGCGCGCGAGGAGGCGATGAGTGAGCGGTAGCGCCAGCCCTCATCCTGATGGCGAGCGACTGCTTCCGCCAGTCGCGGCCGAGGATTTCGGGCTTGAATTTCGGGTCGTGGCGCGTGGCGGCATAAGACGCGGCATCCGCTTGGAGCGGGCATTCTGGTTGTCGCTGAAGCAGATGGCCGAACGCAGGAAATGCACGATCGGCATGCTCATCGACGAGATCGCCGAAAGCCAGGCACAGACAGGCAATTTGACATCCGCGATCCGGGTGGCCTGCATGCGTGGATTGGCGGATGAAAACCTGACCTTGCGAAGGCTTGCATCGATCAACACCATCAACGCCATACTCGTCGCTTGCCCGTCCCCGGCCTTTGCCCTGGCATCGTCGAAGAAGATCCTGTCGTTCAACGCGCCGTTCCAGCAACTGGTCAAACGTCAATTGCCGATAGCCCCAAGCGATGACGCACGGCACGATCTCAAGCTGGCATTGGACCTCAACGTAGCCGACATCTTCGCGCGGCTCGATGCCAATGGCGAATCGCCGGTGGCCACCGGCTTTGTCATCGGTGCGGGTGACCGTCGTTACCGGGGGCAATTGAATGCGGTGCGGGCTCCGGTGCTCGAGCCAGAGCTGCTGATGGCGTTCGTCTTCGGCGGTTGAATCACCACCAATCCAACGAGAACTTATGGCTGAAAACCTTCGCCAGGTGCGACGGTTGCGAAACCGCCTTTGATGTCAGCCATCTGGGCTCCGCCCGGTCTTGAACCGTGGATCCAGGCCCGGTCCGTGCTGAACGAATAAAGCGGAACATAATCCGGGAGATCGCTGTCACGCACCACAGTGTTGCTGAGGCTGTCGAGAATGAAGGTGCCGCTGCCTGTGCTCACCGACAGCACTGCGTGAAAGAAGCCTCGCTTGCGATCCTGGAGGACGACAAGCGCCATGCTCTGCGTCGGGATGCCGGCCCTCAGCAGGGCCGTCATCTTGAGAATGGCGAAATCCTCGCAATCGCCGGCTCGCCGCTCGAGAATCTCCGAAGGCTTCGCCCAATAGTCGAGCTTGCCGTAGACGACGCTATCTTTCCTGTAGGCGATCAGGCGATTTACGCTGCTGTTGACGAAGGACAGCTTCTCGCTGAATCCCTTGCCTTGAGCGGCGGCGACCATGCCGGCAAAAGCTGTGCTCTTGCGCTCGCAGGGGCTGCCCGCCGAACAAGCGGTGATTGCCCGGTACACGGGCGCCCAGCGCGCCGCGACGGGAAAATTGCGCATGGACAAGGCAACCGATCCGAAGACCCCCGGAATGATCGACGCGGTCTGCACCGGATCTATCCCGGCGTCATCTCGCGCCGTTGACGAGCCATCCCCGCGGTCAGCATCTGCCGGGCCATAGCTGCTGATGACCTGACCGATCCGGTAAGCGCCCGCAGGCTGCCTGGGCTGGGGCCTCGCCAGCGAAACACCGCCGAGACAGGGCGGCGTCTGGACCTTCTCCTGAGGCCAGCCGGATGCGGCGATATCGCTCGCGAATGACGGCCCCGCCAGGCCGACAAGCCCGATTGCCAGCAGGAGCATCTGGAGCCGGGTTTTTCCCGGAACTGGTTTTTGCTTTTTCATAACGCCCACCTTTGACTGTGGACGCTACCAATCTTGTCTCAAATTATTGGAAAGGAAGGTGGATAAATATCCAGCAACTGTCTTTATCCAGTTTGTCTAAAATTTTATTCAAATTTATACTTTGGTTCACCAAAAAGATCCCGACTAGTCATCCGTCAACCAGACCTCCAGAAACCAACATATATCAGGTTATATTGTTGCGGTTTACCACGTGTAAAAAATGCCGGGCAATGCATATCATAATATATGAAATAGATTAGGGGGCAGTTGCAAAGTAGAAGTGGCCGCTGTCTCTATCCGGTAAATATCGGAGGGGTTTCAGCCATGACGAACAATATCGAGTTGGACAGCTTTTCGGCTTCCTTGAACGAGCATTCCGCGTCCAATGAACACGGCGATCAGGCATCGCCGGCGGAGATTCGGGTCGCACAGGCAAATTCGACGCAGCCCGCGCCGGCAGCGTCCGAACCGGTGCCGGTCGATGTCGGCGGCGGAGCGCCTGTCAAGCCAGAAGCCCCCGCGGAAGCAAAGGCACCGCCGGCAGCTGCGCCGCACGAATACGTAGCCGACGCCAGCCATGTGGTGAGGCTTCCCGCCAACGCCTCCATCGACAACATCAAGGTCGATGGCCAGAACCTTCTGCTCGAACAGGCCGACGGCTCGGTAATCGTGGTCAAGGATGGCGCCTTGAACGTGCCGACCTTCATCATTGGCGACGTCGAGGTGCCGCGCGTGGCGTTGCTGGCAGCGCTGGAAGCCAGCCATGTCGATGTTGCCTTCGGTGCCGACGGTTCCATCTCGGCCGGCCCGGGCGGTTCGAATTCGAGCGCGGGCGGAGACTTCTCGGTTCCCCCCGGCGGCATCGGCGACGGGTTCGACCTGTCGGCCCTGTTGCCCCCGACGGCTCTGCAGTTCGGGCTTCTGGAGCGGCGCGAGCTGTTTCCCTCGATCGTCGACAGGCAGGTTACAGTGACGGCCACGTCATTGCTTGCCCCATCCGAAGCGGCCAGTGAAACAGGCCTTGATGGCGGCGGAAGTCAATCGCCGGGCAGCGAGGCGCCGAGCCATTCGGAAACCTCCGGCGTCGGATTGATCAGCATCGACGCCCCGGACGGAATTGGGTCGATCGTCATCAACGGCGTCACCGTCACCGGTGTCGGCCAGCAGATCCCGGGCGATTTCGGCTTCCTGACGATCGTCTCCTACAATCCGAGCACCGGCGCCATCGAATACAATTACACGGTGACCGAATCGGTCACTCATCCCCAGCAGGGGGACGGATTCAACGAGAACGATACGGTTCCGGACAATTTCAGCATCACTGTCACGGACGTCGACGGCGATTCGGCCAGCACCACCTTTGCCGTCGCCGTCATCGACGACGTGCCTACGGCGGTTGCCGACAGTGCCACGCAGGCGACCGAGAACGCGGCAGTGACGGTAAACGTGTTCGCCAACGACGTGCCCGGCGCGGACGGGGTGAACATCACCGATCCGACCAAGGTGAGCTATGTCGCGGGATCGCTGGCGGGCGGCACCGGAACGGTTACCTACCACAATGATGGCACCTTCACCTACGCGCCGGCTGCCGGCGAGGAAGGGACGGTGACGTTCCAGTACCAGATCATCGACGGCGACGGCGATTCGTCGGTGGCGACGGTGACGATCAACCTGCTGAAGGACTCGACACCGACGATCGATGTGACGCCGGAGGGCGGGACGCCGTCGGTCAACGCGACCGCGGTTGTCGACGAGAAGGGCCTGCCGACGGGTACTGGCGAGCTTGCCGACCCGGCCTTGAACTCGGATCACTCGGAAACCACGGCGGGCACGTTCAACATCAGCACGGGCGGCGACACGCTGCAGAAGCTCGAGGTGATGGACAAGAATGGCACCTTGGTGGATGTCACTTCTGGCGGCTCGGTCCAAGGCGTCAACGGCGTGCTGACGGTGACCGTGAGCGGCGGCATCTATAGCTACAGCTACACGCTCTCGAACAACGTGGCGAACGCCAATCCCAACCAGACCGGGGCCGCCGACCAAGCGATCGGGGAGAACTTCGCGGTAAGGGTCACCGACAGTGACAACGACACGGCCAATGCGTCTCTGACCGTCAAGGTCAACGACGACGGGCCGGTTGCGGTGAATGACGGGCAGGCCGCGACGGAAGGCGGCGCGGCGATCGTGACGAATGCGGCCAATGGCGTCCTGGCCAACGACCATGTCGGTGCGGATCAGCCCGGCACGG